>CAZXVX010000063.1:0-17186 GCA_964644105.1 uncultured Occallatibacter sp.
CCGCCCACAAACGCATTGTGTTCGCGGTGTTCGTCCGGTAGCCGAGGATCGGCGTGTCGTGCGGGACGCCGCGCACCAGACGCTGCGGAATCCACTTCACCCGCTCCTTGCCCTTGCTGTTGGTGTACCGCTCGGTGCGCCCGCCGATCTTTACCTCGAAGGCATCCTCGGGGCGCTCAAGCGCCCATGGATTACCCAGCCGGAGCCACTTGTCAGTTGATTCCACCTGCCATCCGTCGCGGATCTGCTGGTCGAAGATTCCATACTCATAACGAATCCCGTAGCCGATTGCCGGAATGTCCAGCGTGGCCAGCGAATCCATGAAGCAGGCGGCCAGGCGGCCCAATCCGCCGTTGCCGAGGCCGGGTTCCTCCTCCTGCTCGATCAGCGTATTCAGATCGAGCCCCAACTGGCGCATCGCCTGCTCGGTCTCGTCGTAGATGCCCAGATTGATCAGATTATTGGCCAGGTGGGGTCCGGTCAGGAACTCCGCCGAGAGGTAGCAGACCACCCGCACATCCTGCGCCTGGTAGTTCTTCACCGTTTGAATCCAGCGCTCCACCAGGCGGTCGCGCACCGTATGCGCCAGCGCCATGTACAGGTCATTGACCGTCGCCCGCTCGGTTGACCGGCCCTGCACAAAAAACAGATTGTCCAAAAACGATTGCGCCAGCGCCTCGACCCCCAGCGCGGTTCTCTGGCCTTTTTGCGATCCGATCAGCGGTAATTTCAGGTTTCCAATCTCCGGCATTGTTTCCCTCGTCCCATAAAAAATGGAAGCAGTCCCATTCAACATAACCGCGGGAGGAGCAAGCGTATATGAAAAATCAAACAAGTAAGCGAGACAAGTTTAGGAACGGTCCGATCTTGAGAGATAGATGCCGTTTTGGTCAATAAAAAGCAGAACGAACTTCTTTGCGATAAACTACTAGAAAACGATTTCTCGGTCTTACAACGGCGAATTGTTGAAGTGTATGGGGTATTCGGATTTCGGTGATATTCGATGCGGAGCCGGCAGCCCTGAGGGTGCGATTGACGGCTCGGAGCTTAAACTTTATCTGTTGTAAGCAATACAAAATGATGGTCCTTAAATTATGGAAGTCTTTTCAACATAGCTGAAGATCAAGCAATTCAGGCAATTGAAGGTGCAGGATGAAGATGATCTTGGGAATCGACGGCGGAGGCACTCACACACGCGCTTCGATCATGAACGGAGACCGGCTGCTGGCGCACGCGGTGAACGGCTCCATCAAACGCTTGCGGGTCGGCGCAGAGGCCGCCGAAATTAATCTGCGCGGCCTGCTCAAAGAGGTCTATGCGCAGGCCGGAGTCAGCGCCGTCGATGCGGCTTCGGTGGGTGTTGCCTCGGCTTCGATGCCCGGCACAGCCGAGTGGATCACCGCCGTCTTTCATGATTTTGGCGTCAATCGGTCGGAGGTTGTCGGCGACGAGGTGATCGCCCTTGACGCGGCCTTCCGGGGTGGCGCTGGAATCCTGCAAATCGCTGGAACGGGATCCAACACCATTGGCCGCGCGCCCGATGGCACGCGCGAAACGGCAGGCGGCTGGAGCTCCCGCCTGGGCGATGAAGGCTCCGGCTACTGGATCGGCGTCAACAGCCTGCGCCGCGCCCTGCATGCTTACGACCGCGAGCAGCCCACGCAAATCATCCAGCGGGTGAGCGAAGTTTGGAGTACGCCCACGATGGATGCCTTTATCAACAAGGGCGATGGAACTCCGGCGCCGGACTTTGCCGCGCTCGCGCCACTGATGAATGAGTTGGCTGAAGGCGGCGACCCGGTGGCCCAAGAGACTCTGGGTCAAGCCGCCGCGGATCTCGTCGAGTTTGTCTTGCTCGTCCGCAGCAAGCTTCGCCGCAAACACCGGATCGCCGGTGAGCTTCCGGTAGCCTGGACTGGAGGCGTCCTCGAATATATGCCTCGGGTCCGCAACGCCTTCTTTGCCGGACTCCATGCCGCCGCTCCCGAAATGCCCGTCGCGCAGGAGTCAGCCGTCTCCCTGGAAGGCGCCCTCTGGCGCGCCCGGCGGCTGGCGGAGGCAGCTTAGCCACTCGCTGTCGGGTCAGACGCTCCCGATTCGCTCGCTTGAGGTTCGTAGTCTTCCATCTGCTCATCATGGAGTGAGCCACTCCTGTTTGTGACGGATGCAGATTGGCCGCCCGCCTTTCACGAAATCGCAATGAACAAGATACGCCCTTTTTCGCAAGCTCCTCGATGTTCATGGGCTTTGCACAGAAGTGATGAACAGATAATGTGGCGTTTACAATGGGAACCAAGCAGCGATGCGCCCGCAAGGTAGCAAAAAGGAGCCAGGTTGAAGAATCCCGCAGCAAAATACACTCCGACGCCGACCGTTTCGTTGACAGACCGCAGTTGGCCGAGCAAGACCATCGACAGGGCCCCGCTCTGGTGCAGCGTGGACCTGCGCGACGGGAATCAGGCGTTGATTGATCCGATGGATTCTGAACGCAAGAACCGGATGTTCGATCTGCTGGTGCGGCTGGGCTTCAAGGAGATCGAGATCGGCTTTCCCGCCGCCTCGCAGACAGACTTTGATTTTTGCCGCGAGCTGATCGAATCGGGGCGGATTCCGAAAGACGTGACCGTGCAGGTGCTGACGCAGGCGCGCGAGCATCTGATCGCGCGGACCTTCGAGGCGCTGCGGGGCGTGCGGCGGGCGATCATTCACGTCTATAATTCGACCTCGACGCTGCAACGCGAGGTGGTCTTCAAGATGGACCGCGCAGGCGTGAAAGCGATTGCCGTGGAGGGCGCGCGAATGCTGCGGGATCGTGCGGCGGCGAATCCTGGCCCCGAGTGGGTCTTCGAGTATTCGCCGGAGAGCTTTACCGGCACCGAGCTGGATTATGCGCTGGAGGTTTGCGAGGCGGTGCTGGAGGTTTGGCGGCCGACGCCGGAGCGCAAGGCGATTGTCAACCTGCCTTCGACGGTGGAGAACTCCACGCCCAATGTCTATGCGGATCAGATTGAATGGATGGGGCGCAACTTGAAGCGGCGGGATTCGATCATCCTGAGCGTGCACCCGCACAATGATCGCGGCACGGCGGTTGCCTCGGCCGAGATGGCGCTGCTGGCCGGGGCGGATCGCGTGGAGGGAACGCTCTTCGGCAACGGCGAGCGGACCGGCAATGTGGACCTGGTGACGATGGCTTTGAATATGTTTACCCAAGGCATCGAGCCGGGGCTGGATTTCTCGGACATTCCAGAGGTGATTGAGAGCGCCGAGTTCTGCAACCAGTTGCCGGTGCACCAGCGGCATCCCTATGCCGGAGAGCTGGTGTTTACCGCTTTTTCCGGCTCGCATCAGGATGCGATCAAGAAGGGCTTTGCGCTGCAAGAGGGCAAGGAGCAGTGGGCGGTGCCGTATCTGCCGCTGGACCCGAATGATATTGGCCGGAGTTATCAGGAGATCATCCGCGTCAACAGCCAGTCGGGCAAGGGCGGCGTGGCGTATCTGCTGGAGCGGGAAACCAGCGTCCGGCTGCCGCGCAAGTTGCAGGTGGAATTCAGCCGAGTGATTCAGAAGATCAGCGACGAGACGAGCCGCGAGGTTCGCCCGGCGGAGATATTGAGCACATTCGAGGCAGAGTATCTGCTGCAGCGCGCACCGTTCGCCTGCGCGCAGTACACCGAGAGTTCGAGCGGTGCAATCGTGACGATTACGGCAACGATGAGCATCGACGGCGCACCAGAGCTGATTACCGGCAGTGGCAATGGTCCGATTGATGCATTTGTGAGCGCGATGAACGATCGCTTCGGCTTGGCGATGGGGATTGTGGATTATCAGGAACAATCGATCAGCAAGGGCGCGGCTGGCACGGCGATGGCCTTTGTCGAGATTCAGTTTCATGAATCGGAATCGGTCTTTGGAGTGGGGAGGAATGCGAATATCGTGACGGCTTCGCTGGACGCTATTTTGAGCGCGGTGAATCGGGCGGTGAGGATAGGTCGAGCTGTTCTCCCGCCTGCCAAGAGCTGATAAGCCCATTTATAATCGGGAACGAAAGGGAGCGCGCGGCTGTGCGCGTTTGGGGGTTCAAGGATACGATGGCAGATTTGCAGGGACGGATTGCGCTGGTGACCGGAGCGGCGCAGGGAATCGGGCGCATGATTGCGCTGGAACTGGCGAAGGCGGGCGCGACGCTGGCGCTGGCAGACATCAACGAAGAGAAGCTGGCGCTGGTGGCGGCGGAGATTGCGGCACTGGGCGGCACGGCAGCGGCCTTCAAGCTGGATGTGTCGAACGGCGAGTCGATTGAGAACGGCGCCAAGGCGGTGCTGGACAAGTTCGGCAAGGTGGAGATTCTGGTGAACAACGCCGGCATCACGCGTGACAATCTGATGATGAGCATGAAGCGGTCGGAGTGGGACCTGGTGATTGCCATCAATTTGACCGGACCGTTTTTACTGACGCAGGCGCTGCTGCGGCCGATGATTAAAAACCGCTGGGGACGGATTGTGAATATGGCGAGCGTGGTGGGCCGAGCCGGGCAGGCTGGGCAGGTGAACTACGCCGCATCAAAAGCCGGGCTGATCGGATTAACCAAGTCGCTGGCGCGCGAGGTGGCTTCGCGGGGCATCACCGTGAATGCCGTGGCCCCGGGCTATATTGAGACGCCGATGACGGCGGTGCTGGATGAGAAGGTGAGCGCGGCCATGCTGGCCAACATCCCCCTGGCGCGGCGCGGAACGGATCTGGATGTGGCGCGGGCGGTCAAGTTCCTGGCCTCGGAGGAGGCGAGCTACATTACGGGCATAACGCTGGACGTGAACGGCGGAATGTTCATGGGATAGGCGAAAGTCTGTCTTCCGTTTTTATCAGGGCGTGGACCGGGAGGTCCACGCTACTGCCGACCAGGAGGCCGGCGCTGCCTATTCTCTCAGTGGACTAAATTCAATAACCCATAGTTACGTCTCAATTTGAAACTACCTCAAGTTGCTTGAGCCACCCGCCGATAACCAAAGCGGGATGGCATGCATGGCGACGCTCACTGAACGAGATTCACGAACACAACCCCCATCATCTGCGGTGTGCACGTTGCCGGAGCTTCCTGGTGTGATGCGTTATGTGGCGCGCCAGCCGATTCTGGATTTGCGCGGACGGGTTCATGGATACGAATTGCTTTTTCGCGCCGGGCCGGAAGCGGCTTTTCGCGGCGACGGCGACATAGCCACCCGCACGATGCTGGACAACTCGGTCATCTTTGGGCTGGAAAAACTGACCGGCGGCTTGCCCGCTTTTGTGAACTGCACACGCGAGTCGCTGGTGGGCGAGATGGTTCATGTACTTCCCTCCGGGATGACGGTGCTGGAGATTCTGGAGAATCTGGAGCCGACGCAGGAATTGATTACCGCCTGCCGTAAATTGAAGTCGGAGGGATTCCGTCTGGCGCTGGACGATTTCACATGGAAGCCTGGGCTTGAGCCGCTGATTCACCTGGCAGACTATATCAAGGTAGATTTTCTT
Organism: uncultured Occallatibacter sp.; assembly: GCA_964644105.1. Lineage (GTDB taxonomy): Bacteria > Acidobacteriota > Terriglobia > Terriglobales > Acidobacteriaceae > Telmatobacter. Next base: position 5,509 of record CAZXVX010000063.1, read on the forward strand.
CAGACCGGACCTGTGGAGCGGCAGGTGCTGCTCAGACAACTGCAAAACGTAACCGTGGCCCTGGTTGCCGAGAAGATCGAAACGCAAGAGGAATATGCACAGGCATGCCGGGAGGGTTTCACGCTCTTCCAAGGGTATTATTTCTGCCGTCCGACGCTGATTGAAAGCCATAAGATCCCGGAAAACAGCCTCAGCCACATTGAAATCATGCAGCATTTACGCAGCAAGGTGATAGACGTGCGCAAGCTGACCACTCTGCTCAAGCGCGATCCGTCGCTGACCTACCGGTTGCTGCGCCTGGTGAACTCGCCGATGTGCGCCATGCGTCAGGAGGTGAGATCGATCCAAGCTGCCCTGCTGGCAGTGGGAGAAGACTCTTTTCGACGCATCGCGATGCTGGCCATCGCGAGTGAACTGAACGGCGGCCAGCCCGCGGAAATTCTGCGCATGGCCTTTGTGCGCGGGCGATTCTGTGAACTGGCGGCAGGGCTATGCACTCTGGATCCAACCGAGCAGTATCTGCTGGGGCTGCTCAGTTTGCTGCCGGCGATGCTGCGGCTTCCCATGACACAACTTGTGCCGGCGCTGCCCCTGCGCGAAGAGATTCGCAAATCACTACTGGGAGCGGACAATCCAGAGCGCATTCTGCTTCACTGGCTGGAATGTCATGAGTACGGCGACTGGGACACCTGCGATGAGGTGGCTGTCTCCAACAAGCTTGACCAGGAGTTTTTGGTTGCCTGCTATGCGGAAGCTGTTTTATGGGCCGAGGCAGGCCTTCATTCCACGGTTTAGCGATTTACCTAAAGGTGCTTGAAAGAGAGAGGTGAGAAGGAATCTATGGCAACTCTGGTTCTTTCAACCGAGAATCCCAAGGCGGCTTTTCCCGATTCGGCGGGAGGGCTCCGCTATGTAGCTCGCCAACCGATTCTGGATCTGCGTGGGCGGGTCCACGGATATGAGCTGCTCTTCCGGAGCGGACCGGTCACCTACTTTCGCGGCGATGGAGAGATGGCGACCCGCACCATGATTGACAATGCTGTGATCTTCGGGCTGGAACGCCTGACCGGCGGACTGCCGGCCTTTATCAACTGCACTCGTAAAACGCTGACCGAGGGGTATGTCAATATACTGCCTCCGAGCATGACTGTGCTGGAGATTGAGGCTGGAGTGGAAGCGACGCCGAACCTGATCGCTGCCTGCAGAAACCTGAAGATCGCCGGCTTCCGGCTGGCATTGGATGATTTCAGTTGGACGCCCGACATTGAACCTCTGGTCCGGATGGCGGACTATATCAAAGTGGACTTTACACAGTTGGCGCGCGTGGGGCGGCTCTATCTGCGTGACAAGCTATGCGACGCTCCAGTGGCCATGGTGGCTCAAAAGGTGGAGACGCAGGAAGATTATCAGCAGGCTCGCGAGGAGGGTTTTTCGCTCTTCCAAGGCTATTACTTTTGCCGCCCAACCCTGCAAGCGCATCATAAGATTCCGGCCAACCGGATCTTTCAGATTGAAATTCTGGAACTGTTGCAGGGAGGCGCGCTGGATATGACCAGGCTGAGCGGACTGGTGAAGCGTGATCCTTCGCTCACCTACCGGATTTTGCGCCTGGTGAACGCATCCGCCGTGTCGGCGCACCAGCAGGTCAGATCGATCGAGGAGGCAATGATCGCGGTGGGCGAAGAAGCCTTCCGGCGTATCGCCACCAACGCCATCACCAGCGAACTGAGCGACGAACAGCCCAGTGAGGTTTTGCGTATGTCTTACATTCGCGGGCGCTTCTGCGAACTGGCAGCGGCGGGTGCAGCGTTGAATCCCACTGAACAGTATCTGTTGGGAATGTTGAGTATGCTTCCAGCCATGATGGGCCTTCCGATGGAGGAGCTGGCCCCGGCGCTGCCGCTGCGCGAGGAGATTGCCCGAGCACTGGGCGGTGAGGACAATCCAGAGCGAAAGTGCCTGGATTGGATTGAGTTCCACGAGCGAGGAGACTGGGCGGCATGCGATCGGATTATCCAGAAGAACCTTTTGAACGCGGAAGAGATTGTGCGCTGCTATGAAGAAGCGGTGGTGTGGAGTGAAGCGGCACTCAAGTCAGCGGCGTGATTCCAAAAATTGGGCGCCCTGGTCTCGATTTGAGAGTTGTGATACCAAAGCTGATTATCTGGATTGAGACTCTGGCGCAGGCGCACCCTCGCGCGGCAGAGACGGCGTCCCTGCCGGCGGCGCCTCGCGGACAGTAACCGAGACGGCGACAAAGACCCCATCCTTCATTGCACCTTCGACGCGCACCATATCTCCCACTTGCACGTCGGCCAGGGTGATGGGTTCGCGGCGCTTGCGGAAGGTGGTGTTCTCATCGGCGACAAAGCTGTGGGCGGCGTTGTCCACGGAGCTTTGCAGCGCAACCTTGGCATCGTTGATTGCCGTCACCTTGCCCATCAGCCATGTTTTGCCGAAGCTGGCCTGCAGCTCCCGCATCTCTTTGGCGCGCTCCGGATCGATCTGCACAATCACCGCCGCACCCACGGATTTGGCTGCCGCATCCACCTCACCCATCGCGCCGATGGCGTCGCCAACTTTTATGTCAGTGGGCTTGATCGGCTGTGGAGGATTGCCGCCCATGCCTTTGCCGCCGCCCTGGCCGTGGCCTCCCGCATTCGCAGCATGGTCGCCCGCGCCGTGCTCATGCTGGACCGACTGCTTCAGGATGCGGGTGTTGGCGCTGAAGTGGATGGTGTAGCTCTCGCCCGCATCGGTCTTGATGGTGTAATAATCGGCAGCAACCGCTGTAACCGTCCCAGCGATTCCATTGCCGCCAAAGCCGCCGCCCCAACCGCCGCGTCCGCCCCGCTGACCTTGCCAAGCAGCCCTCGGCGGTTGACCGGAGGATGGAGCGGCTGGCGCATCCTGAGCAAAAAGTACAGCCGTGCACAATAAGCCTGACAAGATGGTGGCGATTAAACGAAGTTTCATGGCAGCTCCCTACTGCTTAGACGCAAAAAGCGGATTTGAGATATGAATATCCTGACTATGAATGTGCTGCATTGCCTCAAGGGTAATCGACGTGTTGAGTGACTATTTCAAAGTCAGAAATGCAACGCCATAGCCGGTGAATGTAATGGGCATCTGTGGCGCGGGAATAACTGAAGAAGCAATTGGGCCCGTCGCAACATTTGTATTTCCATCGATGAGCAGCAGAGTTGCCGAAGAGAAATTTCCGAATGCCGACGTATCTACTTGCACTGTGCGCGGCGCGCCCGATCCGTTCACATCGCCCGCCGAATTGATCGCCATGTTGACGACCATCACAGTGACGCTGCCGTCCGGATTTTGAACTGGAAGAATCTCCAGCTCGGCGGTGTCCGTCGAGGTGAAGGCCAGTAAGTCTGCTCCGGGCGGCGAAGGAAATTTGCGCGCCAGCCAGTAGTCCACCCAATAGCTGAGCCAAAGGAGGCTTGCATTGTTCTGATCAACTTCGCCGTACTGAGGATTGGCATTGAAGGTAAAGTGGAAGAGCGCCTGAGCTCCGGCCTTGCCCAGTTGCGAAAAAACATAGGGTCTCCACGCGGCGAAAAATGGGCTTGATCCGCGCGGATCGGCATCTTGAACTGTGCCATCCAAACCCGTAACCAAGTCGCAGTCAACATTGTTCTCAGTTACCCACACCGGCACGGAGGCCAACGCCGGGTTTGCAGCCATATCGGAATAGATCGTCTGCACATCCGCGGCAAATCCCGGCACGGTACCAAAGACCTGGGCGTCGGTAAATGTTGGATCCCAAACCGAATAATAGTGCGTAGCCATCACGTCCACCTTGGCCGTAACGCCGCTCACGAAAGGCTGAACCCAAGCTTGTGTGTCCGGCGGCCACCATTGATAGGCAAGTTCCATGGCGACAAACTTGGTCGATGGATCTGCGGCTTGCATCGCCGGCACCACCGTGTTGTACATCTGGACGTATTGCTGCGGTGTCAGGTTGTTGTTGGTATCGGGCTCGTTGTAGATGCCCCACCAGGTGATCTTCTGCGCCGGATACGAAGGCGAGACGTGAGAGACGCCGTCGGCAGAGGTGAAGCCGCCGGTATTGTAGTACTTCACAAGATTCTGCGCATACACGGCAAACTGCTGGAAGGTCGGATCAAGGAAGCTTTGGGTGTTGTCGCCGTTGACGTACATGAAGGCAGGCGCTTCCCGAAGCTGCAACTCCGGGCTGTGATCGCCGATGGTGAGCACGGGCTGCACGGTGGCGTCTAGTGTCGTGAAATCCCAACTGCTGGCTGAGTTCTGCGGAATGCCATGCTCGGCCTCCTGCAAGCGGATGTGTTGCGGCATAAGGTTGCCGATAATTTGAGTGGCGGATGGGTTTTGGGTAAAGAAATCCACATCCCAGTCGGCCGGCAGAAGCGAGTCAGAGATGAACTCATTGAAGGCACCTGTCGTGGTATTGCTGATCTGAACCACTGCACCGATCGTCAATGGAAGTGTCGCTGTTCCGCTGGTAGTGCCATCGCTGCCAGTTATGACAAGCGAGTAAAGGCCCGCGGCAGCGGTCCCCGCGGAGATGGAAAGAGAACCCGCGTTGGAGGCACCGGGCGACTGGACGACAACCGATGCGCCGGTTGGCACTCCCTGCACGCTGAGTGTGACATTTCCCGTTGAACCTTGACGGACGAGGCTCACATTCACCTTAGCTGCCGTCTGTGTGGGATAAACCAGTGGCGCGGTGGGAGTAACAGATAATGTCAGACTCGGAGGGGTTGAGTTACTGGAACCGCCGCATCCAGCAAGAAATATCATGCCGCAAATACTGGCCATAACCCATGCTCTAACCAACGATCCCATACGGATTCTGCAGATGGATTCGCATCTCAAGCATAAATTTCTGATGAAACACCCCTGCTGTACAAGCATGATTTGGATATCCTCCAAAACCATTTGTGCGCGTTGCTCCCCGGTCTCGAATCAGAGACCGGGAAAGGACTAAAACTCCATTGAGAATTTACTTGGCCAGCGCCTTCGGCGCATCAATCCGAACCAGCAGAATGTCGTGGCTGGGCAGCTCAAGCGGTTGGTTCTGCGTCAACGTAACCGCCTTGCCGGTCCACAGATCTTTGCCGGTTTGCGAGTCGCCTAGACCGAGCTTGTGCAGGTTCAAATGAAAGGGATGCGTTGAGTAGCGGTCGCTGCCCACGTTGATGACGGCCACGGCCAGCGCGCCGCCGGAGAGATGCCGGCTCCAAACCTCAACCTCGCCATCCGAGTAGATGCGCGCGGCCTGTTTGCCAAGCCGGTCCTGGTCAATGGCGATCACGTCCTTGTTGGTGAGGATGGCCTTGATCTCCGGCTTCATGTGGGGCAGATCGTTACCGGCCAAGAGAGGCGCGGCGAGCATCGCCCACATCGAAAAGTGTACGCGGTTCTCCGAGAGCGAGAGCTTGCCGTTGCCCACTTCAAGCATATCGGGATCATTCCAGTGGCCGGGCCCTGCGTACTTCTCCAGGCCCTCCTGCTGGCTGAGGATGGCGTACATCCGGTCCCAATCGGGAGTGATGTCGCCGGTGGTGCGCCAGAGGTTGCCGCCGACTGAAGGCGCCCACTCCCAGACCGAATCCCAGCCGTACTGGCAGAATGAGAAGACGATAGGCCGCCCGGTGGCCTTGAGCGCTTTGTTCATCTTGTCGTAGGCGGCGATCATGATGCGCATCTGCGCGGCATGGTCGTTGGGCGCTTGTTTCATCATGACGTCGGGAATAAAGCCGCACAGATCGTATTTGAGGTAGTCGATTCCCCAGGCAGCGTACATTTTGGCGTCCTGCTCCTCATGGCCGAGCGAGCCCTCGTAGCCGCCGCAGGTCTTGGGACCGGGCGAGGAGTAGATGCCGATTTTGAGTCCTTTGGAGTGAACGTAGTCGGCCAGCGCCTTCATGTCAGGAAACTTGGAGTTGGTGTGCAGCACGCCATTAGCGTCGCGCTCTCCCTCCCAGGTGTCGTCAATGTTGACGAAAATGTAGCCGGCGTCCTTCATGCCGGTGGAGACGATTTGATCTGCGGAGTCGCGGATGTTCTGGTCGGTGACCTTATCGGCAAAGTAATTCCAGGAGTTCCAGCCCACTGGCGGGGTTTGCGCCACTCGCGAAGTAACCGGTGTTTGAGATTGAGCTGTTAAAGCGCCAATGGCAAGAGCGGCAGCAGAGAGTACAAAGAAGCGCATGAGGTTCCTTTCAAAAAAAACAATATCAGCGAGAATTGTATGCCGGAGGCGCGGCGGTCGGCAATTGTAGGATAGATAGGGCAACGCCAGGTAGTTGAAAGGGAACGATATGCGGAGATGGGCAATAAGAAATATCGGACTGTATCTAATCTTATTTGCGTTGAAGGCCCTTTGGGCGGCGCCAATGGTGCGACCGGGCGACGTTTGGCTGGACGATCGCGGGCAGCATATTGAAGCGCACGGCGGCGGCATGTTGTTTTGGCGCGGCGTCTACTATTGGTTTGGCGAGGACCGAACGTCCTCCAACGATCCGGGAAAACGCTATGTCGCCTGCTACGCCTCCACGGATCTGGTGCACTGGAAGTTTCGCAACCGAGTGTTGGCGCTCTCTGACCCGGAGCGCCTCGGCCCGGACTGGGTGCTTGAGCGACCCAAGGTTTTTGCCAATCGGCGTACCGGCAAATTTGTGATGTACTTCCATTTGGACGACAAGCCATACAAACTAGCGCGGGTTGGGGTCGCGGTCAGCGACAGCATCGATGGCGAATATCGCTACGTGAAGAGCTTCAGGCCTCTGGGCGAGGAAAGCCGTGATATTGGACAGTTTTTGGATGACGACGGCGCGGCTTACCTGATCTTCGAGTCGCGGCCGACGGGAGGCTTTTTCATCGCCAAGCTCTCGGACGACTATTTGAGTGTGGAGAAGCAAATGAGCTTTATCAAGGCTCCGCTGGAAGGCGGCGCGCTGGTTCACTATGGGGGCGCATATTATGTGTTGGGATCGCATCTGAGCGGCTGGGCACCGAACCCAAACGTCTATGCGAGCGCATCCACGCTGAACGGCCCCTGGAGCGAGTTCAAGAACATTGCGCCGCCGGAGGCGAATACTTATGGTGGGCAATCGAGTATGTTGCTGAAGATTACCGGATCGAAAACGACAACGGTGATTTTTATGGGCGACATCTGGAAGCCGGAAAGGTTGTGGGACTCGCGCTACCTATGGATGCCGCTGGAACTCAAAGACGGCGCGCTGCGTGTGCCGCCGCCACGGCCTTGGGAGCTGAATGTAAAAACCGGCGAGGCAAAGATAGTGCCATAGATTCAGAGCCAACGAATGCGGACCAAAAGCGAGAAGGACTTCACACTTCTTGAGCCAACCTTACAGAATCATTCATCAGCTTCTTGGTACAACAACGAATCGACCTTCACGGTCGCCCCACCCTAGCCGCAAGAACAAAACGCGGCGAGGGTGGGGCTCCCAGTCATCGATTGGGCTTTGGTCTCTATTTCAGTGAACTCATATTGATCACGAAGCGGTACTTCACATCCTGCTTGAGCATCCGCTCGAAGGCTTCGTTGATCTTCTGGATGGGAATCACCTCGACCTCGGAGACGATGTTGTGTTCTCCGCAGTAGTCAAGCATCTCTTGCGTCTCCGGCATTCCGCCGATCATGGAGCCCGCCACTGAGATGCGGCGGCCAATCAGATTGAAGATGCTGACGGCTGGCGGCTTGTCAGGCAGGCCGACCAGACACATGGTGGCGTCTTGCTTGAGCAGCGCGGTGTAAGCGTCAACCGAGTGCGGCGCAGAGACGGCGTCCAGAATGAAGTCGAAGGAGTTCGTGTGGGCCTTCATCGCGGCCTCGTCGGTGGAAAGGACAACTTCGTCCGCGCCGAGTTTGAGGGCGTCTTCCTTCTTGCGCAGGTTGGTGGTGAACTGGACGGTGTGCGCACCGAAGGAGTGGGCGAATTTGAGCGCCATGTGGCCGAGTCCGCCCAGACCGACGATGCCCACCTTCATGCCAGGGCCAACCTTCCAGTGGCGTAGTGGCGAGTAAGTGGTAATGCCGGCGCAGAGCAACGGGGCAACGGCGGCCAGGTCGAGGTTGGCTGGAATGGTGTGGGCGAATCGCTCGTCGACGACGTAGTTATTGGAGTAGCCGCCCATGGTGATGGAGCCATCGACGCGGTCGGTGGCGGCGTAAGTGAGCGTGGGGCCTTCATTGCAGTAATTCTCGTCGTGATGCTTGCAGGGTTCGCACTGGCGGCAGGAGTCAACAATGACGCCGATGGCGGCAATCTGCCCAGCCTTGAACTTGGTCACTTGACTGCCAACGGCGGTGACGCGGCCAACGATTTCGTGACCGGGAACCAGCGGATAGATCGATGCGCCCCACTCGTTGCGGGCCATGTGCAGGTCGCTGTGGCAGACGCCGCAGTAGAGAATCTCGACGGCGATCTCCGTTGGGCCGGGATCTCGGCGGGTGAAGTTGAAGGGTGCAAGAGGAGAGTGCGCGTTGGGGGTTCCGTAACCGTGGGATGCTGGCATCAATGAATCCTTTCCGAAGAGAAGTTTACATCAACGGGATGAAGAGAGAGAGTTGGAATATCCTAATCATCCGGTGAAGGCTGGGTATTTCTATTAAAGTCCAATTTTGTGCAGTCGATGGAGATTGTAGGGGAAAGATCACGGAAGGAGAAGATTGTGCCGAAGAATTGCTGGGAATACAAAGGCTGTGGGCGACAGCCGGGCGGAGCTAAAGCGCAGGAACTTGGAGTGTGTCCGGCCTCGATTGAGCGGCGGGCGCATCAGATCAATCATGGAACGAATGCGGGACGCACGTGCTGGGCAGTTGCGGGAACATTGTGCAAAGGCGAAAGACAGGGAACTTTTGCGCAAAAAGTTGGCAATTGCTCCAAATGCGACTTCTATATTCTGGTGGCAGCCGAGGAAGGAAGCGGCGCAATCAAGACTCGAGAATTATTGACTAAACTGGGCTGACCACAGGACGCCGGGCGCAGGCGACGCGCGGAATTGCTTGCAGGTCGGGCGTGAACTCGATTTGCTGAAAGCCGGAGCGGGTGAGCAGTTCGGCGATGGCGGGCGATTGGCCGTAGCCGATTTCGAGCAAGAGGAAGCCGCCGGGAACGAGCGCTTCAAAGGCGGCGGGGATAAGGCGGCGATAAATGTCGAGTCCATCGTCACCCGCAAAGAGGGCCAGCGCGGGTTCGTGGTCGCGGACTTCGACGGAGAGTGACTCGCGGTCGGTAGTGGGCACGTAGGGCGGGTTGGAGACGATGATCTCGAAGCGCTCTCCGGCGACTGGGGCGAGCAGGTCGCCTTCGAGCAGCCGGATTCGAGGCGAGAGGTGATTGATAGAGGCGTTCTCACTGGCGCGAATCAGGGCCTTGGACGAGAGATCGATCGCCGAGATCTTGGCATCGGGTAGATGATGCGCCAGGGCAATGGCAACGCAACCAGAGCCGGTTCCCACATCCACAATGCGTGGCGCTTCAAAGACGAATGAATGAGGCGGTTCTGTAACAGGGCACGACTTTAGTCGTGCCGCAAATGTTGAATGCCCGTCATGGGCTTTAGCCCCTGCGCCTTGCACTTGCGTGGCCAATTCCAGCACCTTTTCGACCAGATGCTCCGTCTCAGGCCGCGGAATCAGCACATCCGGCGTAACGCGAAAGGGCAGTCCGAAAAACTCCGTTTCGCCGAGGATGTATTGGATAGGTTCGCCGGTTGTACGGCGCGCTAAAAGCGCACCAAAGTGTTCGCCTTGTTCTGCTTCGATTCCATCGTTCAAATGTGTCAGCAACCAAGCCCTGTCCCGTCCAAGCACATGGCATAAAAGAAGTTCCGCATCCCGCCGTGCCCGCTCAGGATGCAGACCGGCAGCGAGCTGTGCTTCGGCTTTTTTAAGCCATTCTTTCAGGATCATTGTTGGCCTCTTGCAGACAAGTGCGGGCGAGGACGCCCACACGACAGCCGGTCTGGAGACCGGCGCTACATTCCGGCTTTCAACTGCTCGGCCTGGTAGTGCGTAATCAGCGCATCAACGATCGGCTGCAAACGGCCTTCCATCACCAAGTCGAGCTGATGCAGCGTAAGTCCAATGCGGTGGTCAGTGAGCCGGTTCTGCGGGAAGTTATAGGTGCGAATCTTCTCGCTGCGGTCGCCGGTGCCCACCTGCGACTTGCGCGCCTGAGCCAGCTCCGCATTCTGTTTGTCCATCTCCTGTTCGTAGAGCCGCGAACGCAGCACGCGCATTCCTTTTTCACGGTTCTTGATCTGCGACTTCTCGTCCTGGCAGCTAACCACCGTGCCGGTCGGAATATGCGTGATGCGCACGGCGGAGTAAGTCGTATTCACCGATTGCCCGCCGGGACCGGAGGAGCAGAAGGTGTCAATGCGAATATCCTTGGCTTCAATCTTCACGTCCACCTCTTCTGCTTCAGGCAGTACGGCGACCGTAATCGCCGAAGTGTGCACGCGGCCCTGCGTCTCGGTCTCCGGCACGCGCTGCACGCGATGGACGCCAGACTCCCACTTCATCTGCGAGTAGACCCGCTCGCCTTCGATGATGGCGATAACCTCTTTGTAGCCGCCGACGCCGGACTCGGACATGGAAAGCAATTCGATCTTCCATTTGTGCTGCTCTGCAAAGCGCTGATACATACGGAAGACCTCGGCGGCAAAGAGCGAAGCCTCGTCGCCGCCGGTTCCGGCGCGTATTTCCAGGATGACGTTTTTATCGTCGTTGGGATCCTTGGGCAGCAGCAGAATTTTGATCTCTTCTTCAAGCGCCGGCTCGCGGGGCGCAAGCTGGGCGATCTCTTCCTCGGCCATCTCTTTCATGTCCGGGTCGGCAAGCATGGCGCGCGCTTCGGCCAATCCGAGGCGCACAATCTTCAGCTCGCGGAACTTCATCACCGGCGTCTCCAGGTCGCTGAGCGCCTTGCCGGCCTTCTGGTATTTCTCGCGGTCGTTGACGATTTCAGGTTGCGAGAGCTGCGCGGAGAGCTCTTCATAGCGCTGCTCCATCTGTTCCAAGCGGTCAATCATGAGAAAGCCTCGTGGCGCACATTCAATTCATGCGCTGGCGCCGGGCGCGTTGCTGCAGTTGTCAATTTGAATTGGAAAAATGGCGTGGAACAAGCATAGGCGGCGAGCGCCGCTAGAGAAGGGCCGGGATGGGCTGATGGAGGGACATTTCAATTTCTATTTTAACGCAAGAGTGAACGTAATGTGTTGACTCGCCGGTTAAGAGAACCGGTAGAGTTGTTGGCGCACCGTGCGTGGCATGGGTGCACCATCCAAATGAAGGTTGGTGTCAACGGGCTCTTCGTTGTGGGCAATGCGCCAAAGGTAAGTCGCAATAGCTTGTTCAGGAGTGATCCCTTCGCTGCGGAACACTCTCTCCGCAGCGCGGAAGATCTCTTCTTCGATCTCGACCGTAAACGTCATGCTTTCAGTTTGGTCTCGTTGATGACCGGTGTCAAACGAAACTCTCCACACATCTCCGCTTTGATTCCAATTCGAGCCAAAGGCAAAGTCCAGCCAGGTCGAATTTCCTCATTTGTCGCCGAAGATCTCTGAAAGCGAAGGCGAAATAGTTGGTTACTTTTGCGCAAGCGCCTTCTGGATGGCTCGATCAATCTCGCCAAAGGCATCTG
>CAZXVX010000064.1:0-10938 GCA_964644105.1 uncultured Occallatibacter sp.
CGTAGCTATACGTGGTGGTTCCGCTCCCGTCTGCCATGGTAGCACGTTTGCTGGTGGGCGTGTAGGTATAGCTGACGGTTGGCTCGCCGGGGGTGGCGCGGGAGAGCAGGCGGTTGAGGGCGTCGTAGGTATAGGTGGTCGTCACGCCGTTGAAGTGCGTCAGCGAGATGAGATTGCCTGCCGCATCGTACTGGCGCGTCTCGGTATGAGTTTGATCAGGCAAAACTTTGAGGGTCAACTCGTTAAAGGGATCAAAAGCATTCGTCGTGGTATGCAGGTTTTCATCGGTCAGGCCAGTTAGGTTGCCGAGCGGATCATAGCCATAGGAATTGGTATTGTTTGACGGGTTGGGATGATTCAGTTGCACTACAGTCTTCAGTTGGTTGGCCGCATCGTAAGTATACTGGACGGTATTATTGGCCTGATCGGTGACGGAGGCTAGATTTCCGGGGCCATCGTAACTGTTGATGATGGTTGTATTGTCTGGATTGATGGTTTTAATTAAACGCTTGCGGGCATCATGCTGGAATTGCGTAGTGTATCCATTGCCATCCGTCTGCGCAATGCGATTTCCGGCATCATCATACGCGTAGGTAAAGCTGCCCTTGACGCCCGCAATGGCGGTGAGACGGCCAGCGTTGTCGTAGGTGTAGGTGGTGGTGTGGCCGAGGGCGTCGGTTTCGCTGGTTTTGCGGTTGTCTGCGTCGTAGGCGTAGGTGGTGGTGCTGGGAGTGGCGGAGCCGTAGTCGCGGTTGACGGAGATGAGGCGTCCGGCGGCGTCGTAGGTGTTGAAGGTGACGTTGCCGGCCTGATCGGTGGCGGTGAGGAGGTTGTTGCGGAAGTCGTAGGTGCGGGTGGACTTGGTACCGTCGGGGTAGTCGGTTTCGGCGAGGCGGTTGAGGGCGTCGTATTGGTAGGTGGTGGTGTTGCCGCGGGCGTCGGTGTCGGAGAGCTTGTTGCCGTTGGCGTCGTAAGTGGAGCTGGTGGTGCGGCTGAGGGGGGCGGCGGTCTGGGTGAGGTTGCCGAAGGGATCGTAGGTGTAGGTGGTGGTGGAGGCGGAGGAACCGGTGGGCGAGGTGGGCGTGGGAGTGACCTGGGAGAGCTTTTGGCCGAGGGCGTTGAAGGCGTAGGAGGTGGTGCGGCCAAGAGCGTCGGTGCGGCTGATCATGTTGCCATTGGCGTCGTAGGTAAATTGCGAGGCCATGGACGGCTGCGCCGTGATGTCAAAGCCGATGGCGCCGGCGGCGAGGGTCTGGTTGGGGTTGAAGAGGAAGCTGGCGAGGGTGCCGATGGAGTCGGTGACGGACTGCGGGTTGTAGTTGGCGTCGTAGTTGAAGGCGCGGGTGTTGCCGAGTTCGTCGGTGGTCTGCGTAGGCTCGGAGTACAGGTTGTAGGCGGTCGAGCTGGTGGTGTTATGGCTGGTGGGAGTGGCGGGATAGGTGGAGGAGGTCTTGTTGCCGTTGGCGTCGTAGGTATAGGTGGAGGTGTTGCCGAGCGGGTCGGTGACGGAGATCAGGTTGTGATTGGCGTCGTAGGCGTTGGTGGTGGTGTTGCCGAGCGGATCGGTGGAGGTGAGCAGATCGCCGTAGGAGTCGTAGACCTGGGTGGTGGTGGAGTGATCGGGATTGGTGACGACGGTGGTGTTGGCGGCTAGGTTGTAGGCGTAGCTGGTGGTGTTGTTGAAGGCGTCGGTGACGGAGAGCAGGCGGCCGTCGAGGGCGGAGTTGCCGCCGTCGGTGGAGCTGTCGTAGTAAGCGGTGACGGGCAGCGGGTTGCAGCGGCCATCGGTTCCACTGAGGTAATAGTGGTTGGCGGCGTAAGCGTAAGTGCTGGTGTTGGAGGCGGAGGTGTTAGGGCAAGTAACGGCTCCGGGCGTGGCGGGATATGTGACGGTGGCGAGATTGCCGTTGGCGTCGTAGCCGTAGGAGTAGATGTTGCCCTGCGGATCGGTGATCTGGGTGATGCGATTCTGCGCGTCGCGGACAAAGGGCACATTGAGGCCGGTGGTGCTGGTGATACCGCTGGCGGTGATGGTGAGGCCGTTGCCGCTGCGGTCGACGATGGACTGTAAGTTGCCGGCGGCGCTGATGGTGTAGGCGGTTCCGTTGGGATCGGTGTAGATGTAGCCGGGGGGATTGTAGGAGCCGCCGTCCTGGCAGAAGCCGTTGGCGTTGAGGATGTCGAAACCATCTGCGCAACCGGGAGCAGAATCGGTTAGAGTTCCGTGCAAACCGGGTTCGGGAGTAAAGACGACCCAGTACCAGGAGAATGGGCAGCCGGTGAGCGAATTGCATCCCTCCTGCTGCGGAGTGAGATCGAAGGTTCTGCGCTGACCGCCAAGCGTGAAGGTCACATCGCCCTTGGGGTCAACCGTGAGATTGACGTTGATGCCAAGATTCCATCCATAGCCGAAGTCGCCGAGGGTGGAGGCATTGAGGCTGTCGTAGGTGCGCTGGATGTTGATAGCGAGACCTGTGGCGGGGACGACGAGGTCGGTGACGGTCGCCGTGACGCGGCCCGGCTTGTAGTTGCCTGCGACCGTGACTAGTACGAGGCTGTTTTGCTGGTCGCCGCTCGCGTCGGTGGCCTGGAGTTGCAGCCAATACGATCCGTTGACCATCGTTGTGGTGTCCAGCGTGCTGATCTGGCCCGAGCCGGTTGTATCTGCGTTCAAAACTGTGACATTGTTGCAATTGCTTGTGTAGTACGTGAGGTTGCAGGCAGGAGAAAGCGTCAGCGTGCCGCCGGTGAGCGAGACGCCTGAAGCCAGCGTAATGGGAACTATCCCGCTGACAGAAGAGCCGTAAAGAGGACTGCCAATCCATCCCTGCGAGACACCTGTTACCGGAGCGGGATTGACCGTGACCTGGAACTGCACGGTGGCGCTTTCACCAGTGTCCGAAGCATAAAGCTGTATCACGTAGACGCCGGGTTCGCTGAAACTGGCGTTGGTGACGGCCTGTTGCGGAGCGGAGAAAGTGACCGTGCCTGGTCCGCTGATCTGGGACCATTGGATTGAGGGAGTAATTCCAACGCTATCGGTGATCGTGCCGGTCAATGTGAGCGTGTTTGGCAGCGTCACCGAGTTTGGCGCGCTGATGGATGCCGATACTTGATTGCAGTTATCGCAGGTGTTGGTGGTTGAAGGAGGCCACACGCCGGTGATTACATTCGAGAAGATAACATTGCTGTTGCTCGCTTGAACGACTACGAGGTTGTATGCGCCGGAATCGGCGTGAAGGTAGCCGAGTGCACTGTGCCCACCTTCATCGGTCGTGGCGGAGGTAATGAAGTTATCAACGCCCCACACGTACATGGCAAGATTGGCATCTTCGATTGGGTTGCCGGAGGCATCGTTGACCTGCGCAACATAGTTCTGAGAGTCGTTGACTGTGGCAAAGAGCGAAATCGACACCGAACCGGGCGCTGTTAAGGACGAGTTAACCCAAGTCACCTGGTCAGTACCTGAGGTGTAGGTTTCTCCTCCGCCTAAAACCGCTTGCGCGCTCAGCGTGTCGATTCCGGTATTGGCTCCGTCATACAGGAAGGCCGCCGTGCCTGTAGCATCCGTAGTGGCTTGCAATTGTTGCGGATTGGCTCCTGCGATGGTGAGAACAACAGGAACGCCAGAGACGGGTGCGCCAGTTCCATCGGTCACCAGGGTGCTGAACGAAATGGGCTGGCCCACCGGATAAGATGACGATGTTGTATAGCGTGCCGGAAAGTAAGTCCCCTGATAAGCCGCAACACCAGGAATTAAGGTCTGATCGCCATTTGCGTTCACGAGGGGGCGTGCAGGCAAACTTACCGATGCTGTCCCGCTTTGATAAGCAACACTGATAATTTCACCGGCACTTAGATTGGATGCCGCAATGACTGGCGCGGTTCCGTCCAGGATGCCGTTTTGAATGTTCGGATTATAGATTCCATACTGGAAGTTTGTGTTTAATCCTCCAGCTGTCCACACCCATGGCATAGCCGTTGGCGGTACTGTAACTGTTGCTTCGTTCACCGCAACGTTGAATCCGGTGCCTCCGTCGCTCGGGTAATACTCACTGTTTACGCCAAGCTGAAGTTGAGTGGCTCCTGGCGGGACCACAAACTCTCTCGAAGAAGCACCGATGGCAACGGGTTCAATCACCGATCCCGTGCTGTCGGTGAATGCTCCGAAGAGTCCGATCGCACCCAGCGTTGGTGGGGGCAAGAGTGTTATGCCCGACACAGGCACAGATGGTGTTGGCGCAACCCAAGAAATGGACAACGAATTGGATGTTTGGGACACTTCACCAATATTCGCTTTGGCCTCGATCGTATCGGTTCCGCTGTTGGTTCCATTGTAGGAATAAGTGGCAATGCCGTAGCTGTTGGTTGCGCTGCTGCCGATTGAACTGTTAGCACCGGAGACAGTAAATACAACGGCCACACCGATCACCGGATTTCCTTGCTGATCGAGGACCGTTGCGCTCAATGACTGAGAAGTTCCTGTCCGGTACGGTTGCTGACCGCCGGCTGAAAGTGTTATCGCCTGGGGCGGCGCTAGAAGCGTGACCGCTGCAGATCCAATCGCAGAGCCTGTTGTCTGATTCGTTGCTGTAATCGTGACAGTTTGCTGGAAACCGATAGCGCTTGGCGCGGTGTAGATGCCGCCTGTCGACAGGGATCCCACAGCACCCGACGGTATTGACCAGGTGATAGATGAATTGCATATACCAGGGACCGCGAACTGCTGCGTCTGAGAAGCATACAAGCTTACCGTTGCGGGTACTACTTGCGCGCTGCTGTTGGAGGCATACTGATAGAAGGTCGCTGGCGATTTTTGATTGTTATACTGGGTCTGAATCCAGTCGCTTGAAAGAACGGTGTTCGCCACGTTCACTTCATCTATGGCTCCATTAAAGTAAAGCCAGTTCCAGTTACCGTCGTTGTCAAGCAAAGTGTATCCGGTTCCCACGAAGTAGTTGTAACTCGGACTGTATCCTGTCGGAATTTGCTGCGGCGCCGAGCCTTGCGATTGCCCATCCACATACAATGTGTCGGTTCCATCGGACGCATATGTCACTGCGGCAAAATGCCATTGACCGTCGTTATAGGCTGTGGAGGTGGTTACATCGCCTCCTACGAGGTCACCGTTGTCGTCGACGTACAGCATCGAAAGCCATCCGGATGGATCGTAGAACCCTGGTTCTGGCGTCCCAAGACTGAAACAAGAACCCCAAAGGCAGGTGTAGGTTATGCTAGGTAACTGCGATAAAAGTCCTCCGGGGCTGGTTGTCTTGAACCACATACTGGCTGATGCAGTAAACGAAGTCGTTGTCGCCCCTGTAGAAGGTAGCCCAAGATCGTCGTACACTCCGGTTGGATACGACGGGAAGTCGGCATTTGGAATCTGTATATAGCTGGTCGAACCGTCGAAACTGCCCGCCCCGTCGATGATTCCGGAGGCTGCTGATGCAGCAATTACCGCTCCAGCGTTTGCGAAGCTGGTGGAATCTGCTGCGGCACCACTAGTAATGTTTGCCATGTGATACACGGCTTGATAATTGCTGTTCCACACTCCAGTAGGATTCTGCTGAGACGAAGTAATGTTTGGATTTCCGTAAAACACAAAGATAACTGTGTCCGTGGTGTGCGAAAGAGTTGGGATGCGCACCCATGCAATAACCTGGCCGGTGACCGGATTGTACTCCTCCAATTCGTGATCCAACTTGGTAAGGCCGCTTGGATCAAGACTGAAAATGATGTCATAGCCATTGGAATTGGTCACTTGGCCGCCATTAGCTATCGTGGCAAGATTGGGGTCTGTGGTATTAAACAGGAACGGGAAATCGGTTTGATCCGTGTTTGGAACCTTTGTGTGATCGATTACAACTATACTTTGAGCACTATATCCGCTCTCTCCGCATGAAGAAGTAGGAACTGTAGAAATTGGAGTTGGGAAAAGCGTGATCGTCGCGCTGGCCGACTGAGTTGGATCAGCTTGACTGGTCGCAGTAATATTCATCGTCGACTGCGTCGTTATATCAGCGGGTGCAGTATACATACCTGATGTGGTCATCGTACCGGCGCCGGCGGGGCTGATCGTCCAGCTCACTGCTGTGTTGGTGGCGTTATTGACTACAGCAGTGAACTGCTGGGATTGTTCAGAGGCAAGAGAAACGCTGGACGGGGTCATGCTGATGGTGACCGGAGGCAAAAGCGTAACAGTTGCGGTGATGGACGTGGAAGTGTTTCCCAATGTTGTTGCTGTAATCGGCACGGCCTGCTGCGTGTCGATGCTGGAAGGCGCGGTATATAGTCCTGACTCGCTCAAAACTCCAGGGCTGCCTGCCGGCATTGACCAAACTGCGCCACTGGAACCGCACATGGCTTGATCGAGAACCGTGAACTGCTGGCTTTGACCTGCATAGAGGCTGGCCGCCATTGGATTCAAACTGACGCCGCCATTTACTTCGGGCGAGAGTGCAAAAAATGTTGCCGGCGAACTCTGGTTGAGATATTCGGCCTGCAGCCAATCGCCCGACCGCGCGATGCTGGAAACTTCCACCTCTTCCATGGCTCCGTTGAAGTAGTCCCAGCCCGTATTTGCGCTAACATTCGGCCAGCCTTGGTCATAGCCCGTGCCTACAAAATAGTTGTAAGCCGAGCTGCTGTATCCTGACTGAAACACATTCTGCTGTGAACCGATAGTCTGCCCGTCTACATACAAAGTCTCGCTGCCACTGTCATAAGTAATTACAGCAAAATGCCATTGATTGTCGTTAAGGGCCGCTTGCACGACAATCTGTGGCGCGCTCGAGTTAGTATCCGGAGAGTCTTTGAGATTGAATAACATTCCTCTGAGGCTTCCGGCGTTATCCACATACAAAGCCGGAATCCATCCGTATGGATCCCACGCAGGTGTTGCCGCTCCGCCAGTCTGGCCCAGGATCACGCCTTCCGTCGAGGTCTTGAACCATACGCCGAACGAGGCCGCAAAGTCGCTTCCGGGGTAAGAGGAAAAGTCTGCCGGCGGAAGCGCGATATAGCTTGAACTCCCATTGAAGCCAGCCGCAGTGTCGAAGTCTCCCGGGGCGCTCGTTAGTCCAATAGTTGGAACGCTGTTTCCGTACCCTGTCGAATCAGTGGCAACTCCCGAGCCAGCATTGGCCAAATGATAGACGGACTGATAATTTGTATCCCACACCCCACTTGGATTCTGCTGCGAAGCGGTAATGTTCGAGTTTCCGTAGAACAGATATATAGCAGTGTCCGAGGCATGCGTAAGTTTGGGAATCCGCACCCACGCCAGTATTTGGCCGGTGACCGGGTTATACTCTTCTAACTCGTAGTCCAGCCGGTTGATTCCCGCAGTGTCGCTGCTGAAGAGGATGTCATTGCCGCTCGAACTCATAACATGGCCGCCGTTGGCGATTGAAGCAAATGCTGGATCGGTTGCGCTGAAGAGGAATGGGAAGTTGACCTGGTCGGTGTTGGGAACCTTGGTGTGGTCGATGGTGATCGAGCGTACATAGCTGTAAGCCTGCCCCGCGCATTGTGCCGGCGAGAGAGTAACCGTCGCCGAGCCAGACACAGCCGGAACTGCCTGGCTGGTTGCGATGATCGTGACAGTCTGCTGTGAGGTGATGCCAAGAGGTGCGATATACAATCCAGAAGCGCTAATGCTCCCAGCTCCCACAGGGGCTATGGACCAGATCACTCCATTGCTGGATGAGTTGGTCACAGATGCAAAAAACTGCTCCGTCTGCCCTTGATAGAGAGTTGCCGCTTGCGGAGAAATGTTTACCTTCATCGGCAATAACGTGATCGTTGTGGAACTGGAAACAGAGGGATTTGTCGTGTCAGCCGCAGTAACTGTGACCGTCTGCTGCGTAGTAACTGGATTGGGCGCAGTGTAAACGCCTGCCGGCGAAACTGAACCAACTCCCGCTGGGCTAACCGACCAGGAAAATGCTGTTGGGTCATTGCCACTGCAGGCGTAATCACCGTTCACATCAATAGTTCCACAAGCTTGGAAGGATTGCGTCTGGCCGCTGATCAGCGTCGCACTAGTTGGCGAGATCGTGCTCTGAGAAGGATAGATTTCAATCCAGATGCCGAACTGCGCTGATAGATCGCTTTGCACTGTGGCAATCAGGTATTGATATGTAATGCTTCTCACGTTTGGCGCCGTGTAGAGTCCAGAACTGGAAATCGAATCTCCAAGTCCTGAGTAAATGATCGCCCAGTTCATCGGCACACTGGCGCTGAACTGCTCCGAGAATCCACCGTACATTTGGACGTTCGTGCCCGGACTAATTGTCACCGGCTGGAGTGTAAGCGTAGCCGACGCGGACTTAGTGGGATCTTGCACACTCGTCGCAGTCACTGTTACCGTCTGTGCAGTGAGAGGGTATGGCGCGTAGTAGTTTCCAAGCAAGTCAATCCAGCCTGCTGAGGCTGGATTCATGCTCCACGTAACGCCTGTATTTGTTGCATTCGTCAGTATCGCGGTCAAATGCAGTTGCTCACCCGGTGCATAGAGGGTGGTCGTGGCTGGAGTGACGGCGATGGAAACTGGCGGCAGCAGCGTTGCCGTAGCCGATCCGGCATTCGATCCGTCGGCCTGGTTCGATGCTGTTACTGTAACTGCCTGCTGGGACTGAATAACCGCGGGAGCAGTATAGAGACCGGTCGAGGAGAGCGCTCCGGGCGCATTGCCAGGAATCGACCACGACACCGACGGCGATGAGCAAACCCCAACGGCAACAAACTGCTGGCTCTGCGACGCATAAAGATCGGCTATCTGAGGCGACACACCTCCGCCGTTTTCTGGGTACAAGGAGTAGAACGTTGAAGGAGTTGCCTGATTGTTGTACTCCGTCGCAACCCAATCGGCAGAGCGCGCCGTATTTGAAATCCGCAGTTCATCTTCTTGACCACCGTAGGGTGTAATGTATCCAGATCCCCACAAATTTGCTGCACCGAGCTGAAGCGACTGAGAGGAATCGTCGCCAGATGGAAGATTTGCACCATCGTTGTAAAAGAAGGCGGGAGCGCCATTAATAAAGAAAGACGGCTGAAAAGATTGGTCTATGCTGTTCAATTGCTGATTTGAAAGTGTAACGGTCACATAGGCCCACTGACCAGAAGTAAACGGGAGTGGATCAGCATAAAGATCTACACTGTAATCTCCACTTGCAAACTGAAGCGCATTTCCAGAAAATGATAAATTCCATCCGGGCTGTCCTTGCTGGCCCTTACCAAATATTCCGCCTTCGACCCATTCGCTCGTATATACCCAGGCCGATACCGTAACATTTCCCTGCAAGAGATTGGCCAGACTTTGGGAGGCAGGAACACTAATATATCCTCCCTCCGAGGACTGTCCATTTGCCATTCCCCCACCAAGTGGGCCGGAAGTCGGCGTGGCACCATTATTCGTGCCGTTGTTTCCATTGCTTGTGCTGTCTGCTGTTGACAGCGTTGTTCCATTTCCAAGATGCCAAACGCCAACATAGTTGCTATCCCAAACTCCGGTTGGGTTCGCCTGCGAAGTGGTAATCGCAGGATCGCCATAGAACATATAGATGACTGTATCGGCGCTATGGGAAAGCGTGGGAATCCCAATCCAGGCAATTACCTGTCCTGTCTCCGGACTATAGCTTTGCAGTTCGTAATTAAGCTGATTCTGCCCCTGCGGGTCGCTTGTAAAGATGATATCGTTGCCCGCATTGCTTGCGATGTGACCGCCATATGAAACGCTCGCCAAGGTTGGATCAGTCGAATTGAAATAGAATGGGAAGCTCGCCTGATCGGTGTTGGGCACCTTCGTGTGGTCAATTGCGATGGCGCGTCCGTACCCATACCCGCTGGGAGGGCATTGCGGCGCCGCTAACGTGATTGTTGCCGTCGCGGTTGCGGAAGCATAGGCTTGGCTCGCCGCCGTGACCACAACAGTTTGCGATGATGTGATTGTCGCCGGTGCTGTATATTTGCCGTTTTGGTCAATCGAACCGACGCCTGCGGGGCTGATCGACCACGTTACCGCTGTGTTCAGATTATTGACCACGGTAGCAGTGAAAACCTGCACCTGTCCTGCACTCAGTGTCACCGCTACCGGTGAGAGGGTGACACTTGTAGCTTGTGCAACTGTTAGCTGCACGGTGGTGGTAGCCGTCGTATAGTCTGCTGTGTCGGTTGGCGTAAAGGTTGCGGTTAGTGTCTGAGTCCCCACCGAAGGTACAGTTCCCGCAGTTGGCGAGTAGCTAAACGACCCAGCAACACTCGCCGTCGCGTCCAACTGCGTCGCACTCAGCGCCGTGCCGTAGGTGATTGGTGCGGGCGTAGCCCAGGTAATCACTGGTACGGCTTGACTCACCACTACGCTCTCGGTCACCTGTGCTGCTGCCGCGTAGTCGGCGTTGCCAGCCTGGTTGGCGGCAACCACCACAGTTCCCGCGCCGGAGATCGTCAGCGTGCTGCCGCTGACCGTGCCCGGTCCGGAGACGACGCTGAAGCTCACTGCCAGCCCGGATGTTGATGTGGCAGACAGCGTAATCGGAGAGACGCCGTAGGTCACCGGCGACGAGGGAGCCGTGAAGGTGATCGTCTGCGACGCCGACGTAACGGTCAGCGTTCCGGCCACGAAGCTGAAGCTGTAGTTGGCCGCCGACAGCGTGCCCGCCGACGCAGTGATCGGATAACTTCCCGGCGCAGAGGTGGCAGTGGCCGTCGTCGTCAAACTTGCCGCACCGCTCACCACGCTGGAGGTATCGCCGTTCACAAAGCCGGTGATGGTGTCCGTGAAGCTCGGGTTGGCCGCTCCGTAAACTCGGCTGGCGCTCGTCGCCGTCACCGTCAGCACGGCCTTGTTCACCACTACGCTCTCGGTCACCTGTGCTGCCGCCGCGTAGTCGGCGTTGCCAGCCTGGTTGGCGGCAACCACCACAGTTCCCGCGC
>CAZXVX010000064.1:11038-16850 GCA_964644105.1 uncultured Occallatibacter sp.
TCGGGTTGGCCGCTCCGTAAACTCGGCTGGCGCTCGTCGCCGTCACCGTCAGCACAGCCTTGTTCACCGTCAAAGGCACACTGGCTGTAACGGTGTTGTAGCTGGTCGTGTTGGTGGGCGTAAAGGTCACCGAAAGCGTCTGCGATCCAGATGCAGGAACCGTACCCGCAGCGGGAGAATAGACAAAAGTCCCTGGCACGCTGGCTGTGGCGTCCAGTTGCGCCCCGCTCATCGCTGTCCCGTAAGTGATTGGAGCCGGCGTCGCCCAAGTAATCACAGGTGTCGTCTTCGGCATCAATGTTACCGTTGCCGAAGCCGTCACGGAGGTGCTTGCTTGACTGGTTGCGGTAACAGTTACCGTTTGTTGCGTTGAAACCAATGCTGGAGCCGTATAGAGGCCAGTCGAGCTAATCGTGCCGGCTCCCGTCGCAGGACTAACTGTCCAAGTCACTGCGGTGTTCGTCGTGTTGGTCACGGTAGCGGCGAACTGCTGTGTCTGTCCACCGTAAAGCGTCGCAGTCGACGGCGACACGCTCACCGTCACGGGGGGCGGCGGCTGCAACGGAGAAACGCCAGAGCAGCTATTGGATAACGCCGCCGCGCCGGTCAGCGAAATAGTGTCGGCAACCAGAATCAGGCAATTGCCTGCCGAATCCGCTCCTGTAAGATTCAGTGCGGTGGTGGGAAAGTACAGTACGCCCGACAACGAGGATACTGTTGCGCCAGAGATCGTATTGGCCGCCTGTCCCGTGCCGATTGACCGGTCCTGATAAAACAGTATTCCGTAATAGGCGCCGCTGGTGGGGGCAGACAGCGTAGCTATCACCGAACTGCTGACCGTCAAAGGTCCATAGTTATACCCTAACCCTTTGGTCAAATAAAAAGTAACTCCGCTTCCCTTCAGTATGCTAGCCCCGGAAACATTCAATCCACCGCCCATAAGAATGTAGGTTCCAGGATTGAATGTTACGGTCGTAGCGCCGCTGATGGTGATTCCATTGCAATATGTGCCTGGATTTAGCGTGGACGAACCGGTAGTCACTTTATAATTTGTATAATTGCATGAGTTCCCGACAGGCGGAACAAGAAATGACAACGGATCTGTCTGAGACGAGGAGCCGGTCACAGGCTTTGGCGAAAGCGTCACTGCGCCCGAAATGGAATACCCTCCCACCACATCGAAATATTTCGCTGTAAAGGAGCCGCTCCGGAAAATGTAAAAGCCTTGCTGCTCGATGAGTCCACAACCACGCCGCAACTGGGGGCATTGATGTTGACCGCGCCGCTGATGTTAAGGGCATTCGCCGCCGATGAGTCCAAGGCATAGAGACACGCGTCCGGCGACGCAGTGGCCGCAAATGCCATAAACTTATCGGTTTGAAAGAGAAAGGCGGATAGGCACAGAAATGCAATAAGGGTAGAGCGGTGGACTTTCATTCGATCCTCGCAGCCTGGGTTTCAAAAACAGTAAAACAATGGTGAAGCGATGCGCCGCTTGAGCATATAATTCGCTCGCGTCTATGAACTTTCAGTCAACAATGGACAACAGCATTCTTTTGCGTTGGCATAAAATGCGGCCGTCTTAACGGCAAATGGAAATCGTTCAGTCTATCGCCATTCTTAGAGCGTGCCAGGAACACACCTCAGGTAGAGACGCTAATGCGCTCTTACGGCGCAGGAGCAACACCGTGAGGAAGTTTCCAGAAGATGAATCGCTGATTATTCTTCGCACAGATTACCTGAGAGTGTCAAATAAAAAACTTAAGCAATCTAAAATGCAGCCAAGTAACCATATAGATTAACCATCTAGTAAACACATCTTGTGCCTCGAAAAAATGACGATCTGATTTCGTTTCTATCTCTTACATTGGTCATCATTAATTGATCTTTCTTTTGAGAGGCTTGCCTCATGTTACGCATGCTGGGTGCGCGGTCGCTCTCATCGTCCGAATTTTTCGCGCTCGCCAGCAACCAGTTGCTTGAAAGCCTCGCATTTCGTCAGCAGCTCGCTGTTCTCAAAGAACTGTCACCGGTTGATCACTCCACTCAGGTCCCTTGATTTCATGACCTTGTGTGTTTCAAACGCCGGAGTCTTCCTTGAGACTGTAGTCAAAAATGTAGCAGCCAAAACACCAAGGCGGGGCGAAAACCTCAATGTTGATGCACTTTTCTGCGGTAGAGCACCTGTATTTATACCAGGTGCTCTAGGTGTATCTTTCGTAAACTATTGATTACATTGGTCGGGGCGGAGGGATTCGAACCCCCGGCCCTCTGCTCCCAAAGCAGGTCACGCACCTTTAGGAAATTTGTTGAAAATCGCTGTTTTTAACTGGTATGAAATGAATGAGATGCGAACATGGTTCTGGTCTTTATGGTTCTGAAAGGCTCCTGGATGCTTTGGCTGCTACAAATTTGACTACAGCGACTGATTTGGCCTGGTTTTTGTGCGGTAGCAGATCGGACCTTTTTCTGATACGACTGGTAAATGTTTCGGCTGATCGATACAGTAAAGATCTTCGGCATCAAACCCAAGCAAACAAGTTATCGAAGTCCGTGGCAGAACGGCGTCGCCGAGCGCTGGGTTGGCAACTGCCGCCGCGATCTGCTTGACCATGTGATCGTTCTCAATGAGCGCCATCTGAAACGGCTGATGAACGAGTATGTCCGCTACTACCACGAGGACCGGACGCATCTCGCGCTGGCGAAGGATACGCCCGTCGGTCGCGTGGCGGTGAGGAACTCTGAGGCCGGGAGCAATGTTATCGCGATGCCCAGGCTCGGCGGCTTGCATCATCGCTACGACCCGGCTGCCTAAGTTTCTGTAGCGAACATTTTCTTTTGAGATCAAAGAAAAACCGAGGGAGAGTTGTGTCCACCGAGCTATCGTCGTCCCCGTCTCTGTGCCTTCGTGACAATTTCTGGTCACCGAACAATCATCTCCCTCTGTTGTATTCCACATCCAAGAAGGTCTCACCGCTCAAATCTAGGCCACATTTGCGCCCGGATGGAATAATGGCGAGGCACAGGTGTAGCGGGATGGCGAAAAACGTGTTGTGGATGCAAAAATGGTGGAGAAGGTCGTAGATTTAGAACTCAAATTCGACCTCCGTCGTAGATTAATCCCAGTCTCAGAATCGAGACCGGGGCCACCCGCCACGAGGACCGGACGCATCTCGCGCTGGGAAAGGGAACTCCTACAGGGCGAAAAGCAGAAACGGATGCCCGCGCAGGTGGTCGCGTCATTTCCATGCCGAGGTTGGGCGGATTGCATCATCGCTATGATCTCGCTGCCTGAAGAGCCGCCTCTCCGATTCAAGAGTTTCTTCGCCTCGATAACGGGAGAACTGTGTCCGAATTGCTGCCGCTGAACCTCTTCTACATTCTGCCATCCTCGTGAAGTAACGTTTTCCTCTCCATATTCGGCTTCCATCCCTGCCCGTCACTTGTCCAAACCCATCCGGAGATGGCATTTCGCACCCGGATAGCAATTTGGCGAACCACAGGGCCACCTGCCCAACGCAAGGATTGTCGAGGGCATCATCCGCGAGCTGCAACGTGTGATCGAACTCGAAGATCCCGAGAAGATTGCTTGAGGCGTCTCGGTCTTCAGGAACCGGAACGGGGTGGGGTGTGACCCTAATCAAGGAACTAGAAACGCCGATTCCCCCCTACTCCGGTTCCATCGACGGAATCCCGCTGGAACCAAAGATTCACGCCGCAACAGCAAGCAAGCCGCCCCGGAGGACGGCTGGCTGGCTGGAAACGGAGAATCGGATTTCGTGGTCTCCCACTCATCCACGATAAAACTGTGGATGAATGGGGCACAAAGGTTCGTGGTTATTTAATGACCGGGCCACCTGCCCACCTGCCGTTTTAATCTGCTCGGCATTACTCTATCCTAACCCGGATTTGAGATGGTCTCAAGACACACACCCGCTCATCGCAAAGAACGCGATGAGCGGGGCACAGCTTCGTATCACTCATCGTAATTCTTCGGGGGGATGACCGGGCCACCTGCCCACCAGCCACCTGGATAGCAATTTGGCGAACCACAGATTCAATATTTCAAACTATCAAAATCGTGAACATGGCAAGCATAATGAACACGGAATAGTTCGAACTGCCATTTAGCACGTGGGGATTTAACTGTCGAATTTAATAAGCTTAGTTTAGTGCAAATATCTTTTGGAGCAATAGAACCTCGCGCAGCTCCTTTCGAATAAATAATAACGACATCCATCTCTCTCATTTCAGGTAGAAATTCAAAAGCTCCAAGTACTTCTGAATGATTAGTCTGTATAGGCATATTAACAGATTTTATAATCGCAGCAACCAAGTCTTTCATCTCTGAAAGTGAAATACAAACTGTTAACCCTTCCGTAAGGATCGGTGCACTTTGCATCTTATCAACATCATCAGCTCCCACTCGTAGTACTAAGGGATAAATATAATGATCCCTCAAAAGAGGCTCATAGTAGAATCTGACAACTGTATTCTCATCAACAGTCGAAGTTAGAATTCCCGGAAAAGGGTTGTTAACCTGTTGCGCTTGTGTGATCCCAATAAACACAGTTAGCAGAAAGAAAAGCTTCACAGACATTTGCATTGCACAGTCTCTTTTCATCGCAATCCTCATAAAATGACATCCAGATCATCATGCTACTGTTCATTATCTTGTTGTTAAAAGGTGAATTTCCAAGAGGAGCAATCCCGTCTCAATGTGTTCTCTGAGGTTCTCAACTGATCCCTACTTGGTGCACTCGGAGCATAATATCTATAGACTCCTGTACTACTCAAAGAAAAACCGTAAGTAACTGCACCAACGGCGGTAAAAGTATGTTTACTTGAGTCTGCATGACCGACCCACAATACACCTGTCCAAGTATCTCCACGATATCCTGTTGGGGTATCACGAAATTTTTGCGAACCTGGCTCATAAAGTGGATTTCCATCTGATGCATTCTGATTATCCACAAATGATCCTCTACCATGAGAACTTGGACCAAGCCTAGTTATCGTTTGCACAAAATCATCATATCCTGAAATGGAACCTTCTGCCCCATAATAAACTGTACCCACAGAACTAGAATGTCCTGGATAAAAATATAATGAATGAATATTTGAACCGGATACCTGTGGTGCGTTGGGATCAGCATGAAATCCATCAGCATGATTTTGGTCTTGGGCCGGATTTAAGAAATATGCCGCCCAATCTTTTACAAATTGACTATTTATTCCATGTAATGCATCCCAACCGGCTTTATACTGACATCCAACTCCGGCAGCATTATTTCCGCTACAGTCAAGTGCTTTATGACCATCAATATCCACAAGAGTAATCGGATTATTCTGAACATATGTATATAAATTGAATGATTGCGGATTGCCCATCTGCGCGTAGGGCACAGGCTCAACCTTCGCACTCCAATCAGGCGTGGTGAAACGGCCTATCGCCGAGTTATAGTAACGCGCGAAGAAGTAATCATTGCCTGATTCGGTATCTCGTTCTTTGCCGGTGAAGTG
The DNA here is from genome assembly GCA_964644105.1 of uncultured Occallatibacter sp. GTDB lineage: Bacteria > Acidobacteriota > Terriglobia > Terriglobales > Acidobacteriaceae > Telmatobacter. The sequence continues at coordinate 16,562 of CAZXVX010000064.1, forward strand.
GTGTTCGGTGGCGTCGTTGGAGGTGGGAAGCGGATTAGTCGGAGTGTAGGGAGTCAGCGCGTCTCCGAAGGGAAGGCTGGCCCAGCTCATTTCCAGTTGGCCGCTGATGTTGGCTTGGATGCGCTTGGTGCCCAGCGGGTCGGCTAACTCGTAGTGCAAGCCTTTGGTGTCATAGGTCGCGGTGAGCCGCGCGGCGGAGAAGATATTCGAGTGCGCCCAGCCCAATGGCACAGTCGTCGTGCCATTCTGCATATTCAACTCAGTAACTTGATCGCCGCCCAAATCCACA
>CAZXVX010000065.1:0-16804 GCA_964644105.1 uncultured Occallatibacter sp.
GCGAGCCGCCGATAATCTCGCCATAACCCTCCGGCGCCAGCACATCCACGCAGAGGGCGTAGCGCGCGTCCTTGGGGTCAGGCTCCATGTAAAAGGCCTTTACGTCGGCGGGGTAGCGATGCACCATCACCGGCTTGTTGTATTGCGAGCTGAGCCAGGTCTCGTCCGGCGAGCCGAAGTCGTTGCCGTACTCGAAGGGCGCTTCCAGATGGCCGTCCTTGTGCGCCTGGTTGAGCATCGCGGCGGCCTCGTCGTAGCGCAGGCGCGGGAAGGGCGGGCAGATCGCCTCCAGTTTCGCCGGATCGCGGCCAATCACCGTCAGCTCCGGCGCGCGGTTCTTCACGACCGATTGGACAATGTGCGAGAGAAAGTTCTCCGCCAGCTCCAGCAAGCCATCAAGATCCAGGAAGGCGACCTCCGGCTCGATCATCCAGAACTCGGTCAGGTGGCGGCGGGTCTTGGATTTTTCCGCGCGGAAGGTGGGGCCGAAGCTGTAAACCTTGCCCAAGGCAAGCGCCGTCGATTCAATATAAAGCTGCCCGGATTGCGTCAGATAAGCCGGATCGCCAAAGTAGTCGACGGGAAAAAGGGTTGAAGTGCCCTCGCAGGCGGCGGGTGTCAGGATGGGCGGATCGGTGCGAATGAAGCCGTTCGTGTCAAAGTACTCCGCCGCCGCGCGCATAATCTCGGCGCGGATGCGCAAAATCGCCGACTGCCGCGGGCTGCGCACCCAAAGATGCCGATGCTCCATCAGGAAATCCACGCCGTGCTCTTTGAGAGTGATCGGGTACGGATCGGATTCCGGCACGCGCTGCACCACTTCCAGGCCCTCGACGTCCAGCTCGTAGCCGCCGTGCGCCCGCTTGTCAGCGCGGACCTTGCCTGTGACAATCACGCTCGATTCCTGCGTCAGCCCCTTGAGCGCCTCGAAGACCTCCGCGGGCACGCTCTTCACATGAGCCACGCCCTGGATCGTTCCCGTGCCGTCGCGGAAGATGGGAAAAAGCAGCTTGCCGCTCTCGCGCAAATTGTAGAGCCAGCCGCGCAGAGTGACGGACTGGCCTTCGTACTGGCCGATGGCGGCAATGGTCACCTGCGGTGAGGAAGCCGCCTGCGCTGAGGCAGCCGCCTGCGGTGGGGCAGAGGCCGCCTGCGCGGCGGGAGTGAGATTGTCTTCGGGCATAAATGCTCCTAGGCGGCCGGATGGGCCGGACACTCTAGGATAGCGCGTGCGGGCGCCCGCGGGTTCTGCAATGGGTTATGGCGCAGCTCCTCCCTCTAGAGAACGGAAGATGGAGACGCAGCCTCCCACAAGATCCGAAACGGATCTTCATCGGCAATGCAACGAGCCGAATGTTGTGCATCGAGCTTTGATTCCTCACGATGCAATGCGTGAAAGGCAGCTTGCACCAATGCATTGGCGCTTTCGTAACGCCCGCTCTCGATCTTGGCGCGGACAAACTCGTACGATTCAGGGGTCAGGTAGACCGTTCGAAAAATCATGACGCTATTCTCCTTGGCGGATTCACCCGGCATCAGCGAATTAGCGGGCGGTTAACCTCGATACCGAGGGTTGGTACGAAGAATGATGAGTAAACAAGATACTTTGAAGAAGTGTCTCATCACCTGCAACTAAGGTAACAATCAAGGGCGATGTATTACTATCGGTCAAATAGGAAATTATTGGTAGGAATATTGGAATTTTTATGTAGGACAAACACCTACAATAATAAGTTTGACTAACTGCTCACTTTCCGGACTTATTCGGTAAAAAAAAAGATAAACTAATAGAAACGCGTCGATGATAAAACATATCTCATTTCGCACGAGCAGCACTCCTGCCTGGGCTCTGGCATGGAGCGTAATGGGACTTTGTTTCGCGTTGGATTTGTGCGGCATATGGACCAGCGCCCATTCTCCCACTCTTGGCGCGCGCATCCAATCTCTCTCCGGATCAGTTAATGTCGTCTCCGTCCATGCGGGCGGCGCATTGGATCGCCTCGGAATTCGCGCCGGAGACACAGTGCTTTCCATCGCTGGACGCGCCGCGGAAGCATGCGCGTTTTATCCGGATCACGTGAATCTTTCGCTCTCCTGGAGTGATCAAGACTGTTTCTCCGAGTGGCAGAATTTCCTTTGGAAGGCGACCAGGAATGGGAGCATTCAGATCACCTTCCAGACGCAGGACGGAAGGCGCGCGGTTACGGTTCCCACTCCGCCTGTCGGTTGGTTTGCCGCCTGGCAGCGCGGCCTTTCGCTGCGCCTGGTGGGCACGGTATTCCTGCTCGTCTTTCTTTTTATCTGGACCAGCCGGCGACGGGAGGCAAGCCTGATGGGAATCGTCGCCGGCGTGGGCATTTTTATCTCCTTCACCACCTCGGCCGTTTTTCAGTGCCGCGAATTCTGCCTGTCGCCGGCATTCTTTTCCGTGGGTGCTGTGCTCAATTATCTGGGCACTCAATCGCCGGTTCTGTGCTTGCATCTGGCCTGGGTATGGCCCACGGCGGCAGCCTTTCTTCTCCGCCGTCCGTGGTTGCGCCTTCTTCCATGGGCGGCATATATCCTTCAATTGATTCTCCATTTTGATCGCGTCTTTCCCAAACCCGCATGGACTTATTTTCCGCTCTGCCTTCTCTCCCTGGCCGGACTGATGGCGACCGTTGCCTTGCGCATGGTGCGCGAGTCCGATCCCCTGATCAAAGCCCAGCTCCGTTGGGCAGCGCTGGGCTGTGTCGTCGGGTTTTTGCCCTGGATTCTGCTGACGGTCATACCCCAGGCATTGGGCTTGGATATGGTCTCGGAAAGATACTCCTTGCTCTTTGTGGGCGCGCTTCCAATCTGCCTCGCATTTTCAATCTTCCGCTACCGATTGCTGGATGTGAATCTGGTCTTTGACTGGGTGATGGCCCATGCCGTAATTCTTGGCCTCTTCTCGCTGGTCGAGCTGGCTTTTTGGAGCTGGTTGGGAAATCAAATTACGCCGCACTCCTTCAATCGCGCCCTGCCCATTTCAATAGGAATGTTTCTGCTGATCTTTTTGTATGCTCCGCTGCGCATCTGGCTGCTGCATATGTTCACTCGGCTGGCCGGAAAGGAACGCCCTTCCCTGGCCGACTCGCTGCAGAATCTGCTTGAGTGCGCCCGGGATTCCAAGACGCCGGTACAAGCGCTGGAGCGATCATTGAACTGGACTCTGAAGCCCGAGCGCCTGCAATGGATTCATCTGGGACAAGGGCATGACGCTGAGATGGCGCGTTTGCAACTGGCCCAGGATGGCATGATCGGCTATCAATTCGGTGAGCTGTGCCCGGAAAAAATGGAGAGTGTTGCGTGGGTGCCGGTGTATGCCGGAACGGGTGAGGCGGCAATTCTTCTTTGGCCGCAAGGCTCCAATGCGTGGAGCCGTTCTGATCTCTATCTGGCGCGCATGGTGGTGCGCGCCGCCGAGCCGTTGATCGAGATTGAGCATTTGCAGCGCGAGCATCGCATCAAGGAAGCTTCCCTGCGCGAACAGCGCGACGATCTGGTGCGCGAGATGCACGACGGACTGGGCAGCCAGCTCTTCGGCGCCTCTCTGTTGACCAACGCCGCCGAAGACGCACCGCCTCAATTGCTCAAACAGCGCATGGCAGAGGTCAACGCCGCGCTTGCCGACGCAATGGATTCCCTGCGCGCCGGGCTGACCGTGCTGGGCGCGCCGCCCGGAGCATTCGGACCGGCCGTGATGGCCTTGCTGCTGCGCGGTGAGCGAGTTCTTGAGGCGGCCGGCATCGCACTGCAAACCCAGGTGGAGGACGACGTAATCTCACTGCGCCTGGACAGCCGCTCCGTCTTTGCGCTCTTGCGTACCATGCAGGAGGCGCTCACCAACATCGCGCGCCACTCCCGCTGCAAGCACGCCGAGGTGCGGATTGAGCGCAGCGGCCCATTGCTGTCAATCTTGATTCAAGACGATGGCCGCGGTTTTGATCTGAATCGAGTCCCGGCTGGCCACGGCATCGCCAATATGAAGCGGCGCCTGCAACAACTCGGCGGCGAGGCAATCATCAGCACGCCCCCCGGAAAAGGATGCACAATCGCACTGAAACTTCCATTACGCCAGGAGAATCATGAGTGATATTCCGCTTTTAAAAGTACTGCTGGTCGACGATCACGCGGTGGTTCGCGAAGGGTTGCGCGCAATTCTCGAAGCATCGGGCGAGATCGCCTGCATCGAAGCCGATAGCGCGGAAGAGGCCATCGACGTCTTGCGGCACGCGGTCCCGGTCGACGTCATGCTGCTCGACATCTCTCTGCCCGGCATGAGCGGCCTGGAGGCTCTCTCCGAGATTCACCACCTTCGCCCGCTCCTGCCGGTTCTGCTGCTCAGCATGCACCCCGAAGAACAGTTCGCGGTGCGCGCGCTGCGCATGGGCGCGCAAGGCTACCTGAGCAAAAGCACCCCTTCGTCCGAAGTGCTGCATGCCGTCAAATCCGCCGCGCGCGGAGAGAATTACATCTCGCGCCATATCGCCGCCATGGTCGCCCAGGGAATCGGCAGTGAAAGCGAAAGCCCGGCGCACGAAACCCTCTCCAATCGCGAATTCGAAATCCTGCGCATGATCGGCTCGGGCAGATCCGTCTCCGAGATCGCGCAGATGCAGGGACTCAGTGTAAAAACCGTAAGCACCTACCGTGAGCGCATCCTGAGCAAAATGAACTTCACCAACAATTTCGACATTATTCGTTACGTCCTGCAGGAGGGCTTGCTAGAGTAAACTGGCAGCCTCTCACAATTTTTAACTTCGCAATCTCTCCTGTTGGCATCCGGTGCGGCGCGGGTTTGGATGCTGTTTCCCATCCCACCCGTTGCCCGCGCCCGGTGTCAATTCTGCCTTGGCCGGTTTAGAGCCTATCCGTGATATGTAGCGCCGGTCTCCCGGGATTTGTAGCGCCGGTCTCCAGACCGGCTGTAATGTGGACCTCCCGGTCCACGTTTGTTTCCTCTCTTGTTGAATGAACTGTCATCCTAAGCGAAGTTGGGCGCGTGCTTTGCGCCCAACGCAGTCGAAGGACCTGCGGTTGCTTTTCGGAAGTGGCCCCTCAAAGGAGCCAACATAAATGCATTGCCAAGGAACCTCTGATGATGGAGATGTTTTGAAAGGGCGCGGCTTTAGCTGCGCCGCAAGTGGCTCTCATTCAATGCGGGCTTTAGCCCCCGAGGGAATCTTTGCTACAAAGAAAGAATTGAATCAGAGGTTTCCTAAAGCAACAGCGCGGAAAACGCCAGCTAGCCCGCGCCGTAGGCGCAGGGTTAATTAGCCCACCGTTTCAACGGGGTCCCCAAGAAACGATCTTTGTTTCTTGGGGTGGAAACGGTGGGAAAAGAGCAGAAAGAAAGCCGCCGGAGTCCCGTAGGGACGGTGCCTCAAATTTGTGCCGAGGCCGTATTCCGAGAAAAACACAAACCAATAACGACTCCCGTTAACGTCAAACTGCTACTGTCACCCGCCAGAGCCGGGGGATCTCCCGGTGGCTTTAGCTTGAAACCAGAAAGAGAATATCCTCAATGTACGGATAAGCTCATATTCCTAAGTCGGTCTCTTTCATCTCCGGTGGCCCGAAAAGACTCCGCCATTGCGCGCGGAGTGCGACGGTGTTTTGAATTGCGCGGCATTCTTGTTATGCTTGCGGACACATGGAGATTGCGGCGATACGAACGGTAGGCCTGACGCGGCGCTTTGGCGAGTTGACGGCTGTCGAAGATGTGAGCCTCAGCGTGGCTCCGGGGCAGTTTTTTGGCTTTCTGGGACCGAACGGGGCTGGCAAATCAACCACCATCAAAATGCTCACCGGATTGCTTGAGCCCACGGCGGGGCGAATCGAGATTCTCGGCCAGTCCTTTGGAGCCGCTTCGTTGGAGCTGAAGCGGCAGATCGGCGTGGTGCCCGAGGGCATGGCGCTGCTTGGCCGGCTGACGGCGCGCGAGTACCTTCGCTTTGTCGGCAGAATGTACGGACTGGACCGCGAGACGACCCATCAGCGCACCGACGAGCTGCTCGATTTCATGCAACTGACCGGCGATGGGCGCAAGCTGGTCACCGACTTTTCCCACGGAATGCAGCGCAAGCTGGCCATGGCGGCGGCGGTGATTCACGGACCCAAGGTGCTCTTTCTCGACGAGCCCTTCGAGGGCGTGGACGCGATTGCCGCGGGCATGCTGAAGACCATGCTGCAAGGGATGCTCGCGCGCGGGGCGACCATCTTTTTGACAACCCACGTGTTGGAGATCGTGGAGCGCCTGTGCAGTCATGTGGCGATTATCAGCAAAGGCCGGCTGGTGGCCAATGGACCGCTGGAGGAACTGCGAGCCGGGGTGGTCTCGACGCTGCCGGACGTTGCGCGCGATGAGCGGCTGACCCTCGAGCAGATCTTTCTCTCGATTGTGGGAGCGGGCGGCGGCGAGCCGGCGCAGGAGCTCTCATGGCTGACCTGAGCGGGCAGGGCTTCGATCTGGCTGGGCTGGGCGCGGAGGTGACCAGTGCATCGTCACGCGCCCAGTATGCGGCAATGGCCGGGCTGCGCTGGCATCTGTTTGTGAATGGAGTGCGCTCCCGGATGGGTATCTTTGAACTGGGCGCGCGCACCGTGACCTTTTTGCTCTTCGCCATCTTCGGGCTGGGGCTGGGTGCGGGGGCGGGGATGATGGCTTATCTCATGGCCTCCAGCGGGATGTGGCTCTTTCTGCCATTGATTTTGTGGGTATTGTTTCTGCTTTGGCAGACGGGGCCGGTGATGATGGCTTCCATGCAGGAGCAGTTCGACCTGGGAATTCTGCTCCGCTTTCCGGTGCGCTTCAGCACCTATTGTGTGTTGTATGTGGTCTTTGGGCTGGTCGATATCTCGACGATTCTGGGCGGGCTGGGCTGTCTCGGGATCTGGTTGGGCATCAGCATGGCGCAGCCGGAGCGCATTGCCTGGACGGCGCTCGGGCTGCTGGGCTTTGCGGCATTCAATGTTCTGTTGGCGCGCGCCGTCTTTGCCTGGATCGACCGCTGGCTGACGCAGCGCCAAACGCGCGAGGTTATGGGCGCGCTGTTCATGGTTCTTCTGTTGAGCCTGCAACTTTTGAATCCGGCGCTGCGCCACAAGCGCCATCCGGCGGCGATCAGTGCGCAGCAGGGCCCTGCGATGGCCGGCGATCCACAGCAGGCGCGCGCGGCATTCATGGCGCGGTACGGAGATTGGATCAGGCCTGTCTATCGCACGCAGGAATGGACGCCGCCGGGGCTGGCCGTGCGCGCCGCGCAAATGGAAGCACAAAACAGGCCGCGCCAGGCGCTGCTCTCGCTGGGCGCCCTGGGTGTATGGGTGCTGGCGGCCGGCGGCGTACTGGCGCGGCGGCTGCGCGCCGAGTATCGCGGTGAAAACCTGAGCTGGGCGCCGAACCGGAAGAAGCCTGCCGGTGCGCTGGCGGCTGCCTTGCCGGTCGAAGCAGGCTGGCGCTTTGGCGGCGCCAGCCTGCTCATCCCGTTGATGGAAAAGGAGGCTCGCGCGCTCCGCCGCACTTTGCCGCTGCTCTGGGCTTTGGGCGCGCCCATTCTGACGGTTCTGGTCATGGCCAGCCTCTTGCGCAACAACGCCATCGGAAGCTCATTTCCCTTTGCCCTGCCCTTGTATGTAGCCTTCGCGCTGATGGGCTTTACCCAGTTGTTTTCCAATAACTTGGGCGCCGAGGGCGCGGGAATTCAACTGCTCTTTCTTACTCCCACGCCGATTCGCACCGTCTTTCTGGCCAAAAACCTCTTTCATGCGCTGCTGTTTTGCCTGGACGCTGTGCTAGTGGGCGGGCTGGCGATTCTGCGCATGGGAGCGCCGCAGGCGGTAGTGGTGGCGGCTACCGCGGCGTGGGTGCTTTTTGCGCTGCCCTGCTGCCTGGCGGTGGGGAATATCTTTTCGCTGCGCATGCCCTTTCGCATCCATCCGGGAAGAATCAAGCGGCAGCGCGGCTCGCAGGCCAATGCGCTCTCCAGCATGGCGCTGCTGCTGGCGGTCATGGCGGTAGGCTTGGGGATCTTCTGGCTGGGCTGGGCGCTCGAAGCTCCGTGGCTAGCCGTGCTGCTGCTGCTTCTGGCGGCGGCGGCAGCGATCCGCGTCTGGCTGTACGGGCTGCACGGCGTGGCGGCTCTAGCCAATCAGCGCCGCGATACCCTGCTTCAGACGCTGATGAAAACCGAGTAATCACGCAGGAAGTAAATATCCCCCCGCCAGAGCCGGAGCGGTGATAGAAGAAAAGACATTATAAAAATGAAGTTCTATGGTGCGCCCGGAGAGATTCGAACTCCCGACCTAACGCTCCGGAGGCGTTCGCTCTATCCAGCTGAGCTACGGGCGCGCATCTCCAGCATATCGCACTTTAGACTCTTGCGGGCAAAAACCGTGCGTTTGCTGGCCGCTCTATGCCGGCTTCACTCTTCAAGCCGCTCCTCTTCGAGGGCGGCCAAAGCTTCGTCGGGCACATCCCATTGGCGCAGGATTTTGTAGATAACGCCTGTGGAAAAGCCGGCGGAGACCAGTCGGCGCATAATGCGCGCGGTCTCCTTTTCGTTCTCCGGCTTGCGCAGGCGCTTGCGCGCCAGATGCTCGCGCGCCAGGGCCTCTTCGTTGGTCTGGCTGTAGCGAGCTTCCAAGGTGTTGGCGATCAGGGCGTCGTGGACGCCTTTTTGCTTCAGATCCTGCCTCACCCGCCGTTCGCCCAGCTTCTCGTTCTCCTGGCGCAGGCGGGCGTAGGTCTCGGCAAAGGACTGATCGTCCAGATAACGTTGTTCCTTGAGGCGTGCAACGACGGTTGCGATCAGCGCTTCGCCGCGCTCACCGGGCTCCACGCGGCGCTGCATCAGGCGGCGCAGATCGGCCTCCGTGCGCATGGCGCGGCTGAGCGAGCGGACGGCATAGTCGTAGAGGCCGGCTTCGTTCAGGAAGGCGCGGGGCTGGGCGGACTTGCGGGCAAAAGGCATCGGCTCAATCCAGAGGAATCAACATTCGGAAGCGGCGAGAACTCTCATGCCGAAGCTTCACAGTTTCACAGGAAATAGGGCGTGTGGATCACATCTCAATCTACCACGAACCATGGGTGCCCCAGCTCTCGATTTTGAAACCTGGGATCAACCAAAGCAAGTCAATGCAGATAATTAACTCCTCGCGGCGCACAATCAAACCAATCAGAGATCAATGCCGCACCCGATCCCGGAAATCCCGCGGCAAACGTCGAAACAGCGTCTCTTCCGCGCCGCCGCATTTTTAGCTCATTCAAACTCCAAGAGCTACTTACACCGCCGGTGCGGAGATGCAACAAAAGTTTTCTCAAAAATGCCCCTGAGAGAGGCAAATCAAAACCAGTAACTATCATTATATCAACAACATAACCAATCAACAATGGCAAACAAAGAGCGAAACAAAAGCGCGGGATTCCGAAGCAGGTGGCGGGTGGACCACAACTTAACCTTCCACAAACGAAGGGTGCCCCAGGTCTCGATTTTGAGACCTGGGTTCAACCAAACTGATTGCTGTTCACCGTCAACCATTCCCTGCTTACTTGGTCCACTGATCGACCCAGTCGTTCACGGTCTGATACCAGAGCTGAGAGTTTTGCGGCTTGAGAACCCAGTGTCCTTCGTCCGGGAAGTACAGCATCTTGCTGGGCACATTAAGGCGCTGCAAGGTGGTGAAGAGCTGGAAGCCCTCCGCAACGTCCAGGCGGTAGTCGAGCTGGCTGTGAATGACCAGCGTGGGCGTCTTGAAGTTCTGCGTATACTGTGCCGGAGACCAGACGCGGTAGGGGTTCTCGTTGTCGGGCTTGCCGTAGTAATCCCATGGCTTGCCTCGGAACTCCCACTCGTTGAACCAGAGCTCTTCGGTGCTGCCGTAGGCGGACTCCGGATTGAACATGCCGTCGTGGCTTACGATGCAGCGGAAGCGGCCGGTGTGGCCCAGGATCCAGTTGGCCATATATCCACCGTAGCTTGCGCCCAGGGCGCACTCGCGATCTTTATCGATGATGAAAAAGTGCTGCTCGGCGTAATCCAGACCCTGCATCAGGTCGGTGTAAGGCTTGCCGCCCCAGTCGCCGTTGACGCCGTCCACAATGGCCTGCCCGTAGCCGGTGGAACCACGCGGATTGATCATGACCACGACGTAGCCGTTGGCGGCAAAGAGCTCGGCATTCCAGCGATAGCTCCACGAGTCGCCCCATGCGCCCTGCGGACCGCCGTGGATGAGGAGCTTGACCGGATACTTGCTGGTCTGGTCAAAGGCCGGGGGCTTGATGATGAATCCCTGAAGCCGGGTCTTGTCGGCGGCGGTAAACCAGAAGGCTTCCATGGGTGGCAGGTCGAGCTGCCCCAGCAGAGAGTCATTGAGGTGGGTGATGAGGTGCGGCTCGTAGTTGGACATGGCGGGTCCGGTGCGCGCATTGTCGTCCATCACCAGCAGATCGCCATAGGCAACCTCGGCCGGCCGAGTGACTCGGTCCAGAGTTCCGATGACCACCTCGCGCCCCTGCAGATCGAGCGGGTGGATATTGCTCCAGTGCCCGCCAGACTTGCCGTAGCGATGGACCAGACTGCCGAGGAGGTTGGTTCTGTAGATGGGGGTTTCGCCCTTGTCCTCGGCGACGAAGTAGATGGTCTTGGAGTCCGGCGCCCAGGCCAGTTCTTCAACCCAGCGGTCGAAGTTGGAGAGCAGTTCGCGGGCGCTCTTGGAGGCGCGGTCATACAACAGCAGACGGAATCGATCGCTTTCGTAGCCGGCGCGAGCTTGGGAGCGCCATGCAATCCATTTGCCGTCTGGCGAATAAGCTGGGTTGAAGTCGCCTCCCATCGAGGTGGAGATCTTCTGCGGCTTGGCGTCGGGGTTGGTCAAATCGAGGGTGAAGATATCGGCGTTGACGCTGATCGCCGGCTGGGGATCAAGGTTCTCCGTGAAGGCCAGTTCTTTGGAGTCCGGCGAGAATGCGCAACCGCAGCCGCCGCCATCCAGCGAGAAGGGCGGCACATCGTGGGGATCGTTGGGAGTAAGATCGCGGACTGGCCCGCCGGCCGAGGAGACGATGAAGAGGTGCGAGCGCTTGTCGCCTGTGTAGTGGTCCCAGTGGCGATAGAGCAGATGGGTAAAGATCTGCGCCTTGACTTTGCTGCTGGCGGCGGCGGCGCGGTTGGCGTTGCAGCGGTCAGCGTCCTGATTGGGATCGGCGCTGAAGGGCGTGCTATTGGCTTCAGCGGCCAGGGCGGCGGCGTCATTGGCGGCTTTTTCGTTTTCCGCGGTATCGTTGGCGGCAGCTGCTTCGGCGGCGGCCTTGGCCTTGGCATTGGCTTCGGCAACCTTGGAGTTGACCACGGGGGTGGTGCTGACCAGGGAGTAGGCCGGGCAATCGGGATAGACGGCTGAGGTGAATACGATGGAGTTGCCGTCGGGCGACCAGATCGCATCCGCGGCTTCCGTGGTCAGGTTCGTCAACCGGATGGGGTTGGTGGTGGCAGCGGTATTGGGGTCAAAGTCGACCAGCCAGATCTGCTGCGCGCCGGTGCGGCTGCTGAGGAACAGGAGCTTCTTGCCGTTAGGCGCAAACTGCACGCCGCTGTCGCCGGGCTGGGTACCGGCGATGGGATAGGACTCTCCGCCGGCGATGGGTTGAATGTACAACGATGGCGTCTTGGTGTTCTGGGCTAAATCGACGGTGACGGCTGAGTAGGCCAGCCATCTGCCATCCGGTGAGACGGCGGTGTCACCCAGTCGCTTCATCTTCTGCAGGTCGTTAAAGGTCATGGGACGCCTGGAGGATGAGGCACGCTGCGAGGCTAAATCAGTGCATATCAGAGAGGCGAAACAAGCGATAACAAGAATGGCCTTGGATGTGCGCATGGTTTTTTTCCTGTTGGAGGAGATAACTTCAGCCTGAAAAATGAGTGTACACCCCGAAAGGTTTCATTGGTTAGTGTTAATTGAAGAGAAATGTGAATTTTGACTTTCGCGAGCCTGATAAGCTTTCGGCATGGGCAAGCAGGTTTGGAGTGCGGCGCGGGTTGCGCGGGTGCGGGAGCGGCTGCTGGGCTGGTATCAGCGGGAGCGGCGCGACCTGCCCTGGCGCCGCTCGCGGAACCCATACGCCATTTGGGTCTCGGAGATCATGCTGCAGCAGACGCGCGTGGCAGTCGTGGTGGAACGCTATCAGGCCTTTATGGCGCGCTTCCCTACCCTGCTTTCGCTGGCTCTGGGCACCGAAGCAGAGGTGCTGGGGCTGTGGAGCGGGTTGGGGTACTATCGGCGCGCGCGGATGTTGCACAAGGCGGCGCAGTTTGTGGCCGACCACTTTCAAGGCAACCTTCCGCAGACCGCGGCGGAGCTGCGCCATCTGCCAGGGATAGGCGCGTACACAGCAGCGGCAGTGGCCAGCATTGCGCACGATGAGCCGGTAGCGGTGGTGGATGGCAACGTGGAACGAGTGCTCTGCCGGGTAGAAGGCTGGAAGGCCGGCTCGCGCACGGGCGGCGGCAGCGCGGTGAGGCGCAAGATCGAGGAGCTTGCGGCGCGGCTGGTGGACCCGCTCAGGCCTGGAGATTTCAACCAGGCGATGATGGAGCTTGGCGCAACGGTTTGCCTGCCGCGCGCCCCGCATTGCCTGAGCTGCCCACTTGCCTCGGAGTGCAAGACCAAGGGCGAGCATGAGACGGCGCCGCGACCGCCGATGCAGAGCTGCGAGGTGGGTTACGCGCTGTCTGTGCGCGGCGGCCTGGAAGGCAAGATGCACCGCGAAGTGCTGCTGGAACAGCGGCCGGCGTCGCTCGGCGTGATGCCCGGAATGTGGGAGTTGCCTGCGCTCGTCCACCCGGAGGTTCCCGACGAAGCGCTCTGCCTGACCCTGCGTCACGCCATCATGCAGGTCAATTATTATGTGCGCATTCGAACGGTCTTTGAGGATGATATGGAGGCGCTGACCGTCCGCGGCGGCGAGCGGCGCTGGGTTTCTGTGCGCGATGCGGAGGCGATGGCGCTGACAGGGCTGGCGCGCAAGGTGCTCTCGCGCGCTCATTTGCTGGCCGCGCCGCTGGAGGCGATGGTGCCGCCCGAGGACGAGGAAGCCGGACCAGCGGTGATTTTATGATGGTTTTGGAAATGGAATCCAGCTCTTCCAACCCATCCAGGTCAAACCGCGTTATGATGATTAGGGTAGGAGAAAGACCAGCACATGTCGACTGAGCCGGAGATCGAGATTGCCGCGGAAGCGTCCGCCGCGGAAGAGACGAACCTGGAAGAACATAAGTCCAGCACGCTGAAGGTGATTGGCTGGCTGTCGGTGGGAATCGCGGTCGCCGCTTTGGGCGTTTACGTGGGCCGTGAACTCCGCAGCCGCTACAAATTCAACCGCCGCACGCCGTACGACTTTTACGACCACGCCATCGGCAAGGAAAAACAGGCCGGGGAGTTTGGGCTGGGCGTTTAGAACGCGGATTCCCACCCATTTCACAAAGTACTTGAAATGAATGGGGCAAGGAAATAGTGCGGTCTGTCAACTGACAGTTGACCACTGTCCAATAACTACTGATCGAGGATCCCCCCATGCCGCTCTCCGGAGAAGCCATTCGCCTGATGAACTACATTGACGATGTTGCCGTGACCCTGCGCCGGATTCTGGCCACCGTCCCCACACTCTCTGACGAAGAGCGCTTCCGTGTGGCTCAGCACCTGCTGCAGGCCCGGCCCAGCGCTGACGACGTCGCCGCGGCACTGGCCGCCAAGTCGGTTCCGATTGCCTGAGGCCGCCATCCTCGGATTTGGCCCGCGGATCCGCCGGCTGGCGCCGCTGCCTGTGCAGGCTATCGCTGCTGCAATTTTTAGCCTTTTGAGGAGTTTTCTTTGCAATCCACGGATATTCTGATTGCCGTCTTCACCTTTGTCATTTTTCTTTTTTCGCTCAGTGTGCATGAGTCGGCGCACGCCTGGGTGGCCTCGCGGCTAGGCGATCAGACGGCGCGGATGATGGGGCGCGTCTCGCTGAACCCAATAGACCACATCGACCCCGTCGGCACACTCCTCATCCCTGCTCTGGGAATCTTCGGGCCGTTCATTGGGTTGGGCTATCTGAGCGGCTTCATCATCGGATGGGCCAAACCGGTGCCGGTCATCAGCCGCAACTTTCGCAACTACCGGCGCGACGACATTCTGGTCAGCATGGCCGGTCCGGCCTCGAATCTGCTGCTGGCGCTGCTGGCATTCGCGGGGCTGGCTGCTGTCTTGCTGGCTGAGAGCCATCTGCCTGAGGGAGCCGATCCCTCGGCTACCATGCAGGCTCTGAACATAATCTGCAATAAGGCAATGCTGGTCAATATCATGCTCTGCATCTTCAATATGATTCCGATTCCGCCGCTGGACGGAAGCCACGTCCTGCGCCAGTTCCTGCCCTATAACGCCGTTCAGGTTTACGACAGGATCACCGGCATCGCCAGTTATCTGCTGCTTATTATCACCGCCCGTCTGCTTCTGGGCGCGCTGCTTGATCCGGTGCTGAATCTGGCGTATGGCATTCTGAACCGCATCTAACATACATTCCGTCAAACCGTCGCCCGCCGTTACAATGGAATGAGCCGCTTTTCGGATATCCGGCAGGCGGCGCATTCTCCTGCTTCATTCGGAATCGAATCCATCATGGCTGAATCCATCATTTCTGCATCAAGGCCGCGTGTTTTGAGCGGTATGCGCCCCACGGGCAAGCTGCATCTGGGCAACTACATGGGCGCGCTGGCCAACTGGGTCAAGCTGCAAGCGCAGTATGAGTGCTACTTTTTTATTGCCGATCTGCATGCGCTGACCACCGACTACGCCGACACCTCGAAGATTGCGCCCAACACGCTGGAGGTGGCGCTGGATTTTCTGGGCGCGGGGCTTGATCCGGCCCAATGCACGATCTTTGTGCAGAGCAAGGTGACGCAGCACTTTCAGTTGCCGCTCTACCTGGGGATGATTTCGCCTCTCGGCTGGCTGGAGCGCGTGCCCAGCTACAAAGAGATGCAGGAGAACCTTGCCACCAAGGATCTGACCACCTACGGCTTTCTCGGCTACCCGGTGTTAATGGCCTCGGATATTCTGCTCTATCAGCCGGATTTTGTGCCGGTGGGCCAGGATCAGCAGGCGCACGTTGAACTGACACGGGAGTTGGCGCGGCGGTTTAACCAGTTCTACAAACTCGGCGAACGCGATGTTCTGCCGGAGCCGAAGGTGTTGCTGACGCCCTCGCCCAAACTGCCTGGAACCGACGGCCGCAAGATGTCCAAGAGCTACGGAAACACGATTCAGTTGACCGACCCGGAGCCGGATGTTCGCAAGAAGCTGAAGACGATGGTGACCGATCCGGCGCGGGTGCGGCGCACGGATGCGGGCGACCCGGACAAGTGCCCGGTCGGCGATCTGCACAAGGTTTTCAGCTCGGCGGAAACGATGGCCAAGGTCAATGAGGGTTGCCGCACGGCGGGTATCGGCTGCATCGAGTGCAAGGGCTGGGCCGCGGATGGGCTGGTGCAGGTTCTGAATCCGATTCAGGAGCGCCGCGCCAGCTTTACCGAAGCAAAGGTGGCTGAGATTCTGGCCGATGGAAATCGTCGCGCCGCTGCCCGCGCCGAAGAGACAATGCGACAGGTGCGCGCCGCCATGCACATGGAGTAAGTATCCTTTGGCAGAGCCGGATGCTTTATGCTTGGTGAACACACAAAGGGGTATGAATGCAAACGTTCTCCACTCTTCCCGGCCTGTCGCCCGCGCCGTAGGCGCAACGGCTATTAGCCCCGCGCTTCAGCGTGGGGTGGGCGCAACCAACAAACCCTCCGGAGTCCAGTTAGGACGGCGCAGGATGATCGCAAGTACCATATTCTTGTACGTTGAATGACAAACAGAAGAACGCCTTGACCGAACCGACGACCCAACCCGAAAACACCCCCGCGACGCCGGTCACGAGCGATGGCGAGCTGGTGCTGCGTCCGAAGCCGACCGCCGAGGAAGCGGCTACGGAAAAGGCCGGCGAGCGGGCCGAGGCGCGGGCTGCGGCGCGGCAGAAGAGACTGGACGAGAGCGCGGAGGAGTCGCCGTTTTCTGTCTTTGTGGGGCAGGTTTACGATGGTCCGCTGGACCTGCTGCTGGATCTGATTCGCAAGCAGGACATCGACATCTACGACATTCCCATCGCCAAGATTACGGCGCAGTTTTTGGCTTATGTGAATCAGCTCAAGGCAAGTGACGTGGATGTGGCCGGGGAGTTTATTTACACGGCGTCGCTGCTGATCCACATCAAGAGCCGGATGCTGTTGCCGCGCGCGGAGACGGGGCCTGAGGAGGCAGCCGAAGACCCGCGGCGCGAGCTGGTGGAACGGTTGCTGGAGCATGAGCGCTTCAAGAATGCCGCGCAGATGCTGCAACAGAAGCAGATGCTGGAGGCGGCCAGTTGGTCCAGCCCCGGTATGCGCGAGTTCGAGCAGGAGGCTGGCGCGGAGCCTGAGGTGGCCGCTGATACGGTGGACCTGGTGCGCATCTTCCAGGTGATTCTGGAGCGCGCGCGGACCAGGCCGGTGCTGAATGTGCAAGAGGATTCAGTGACCGTGGGACAGATGATCCAGTTTCTGGGCCGAAGGCTGGCGATGGAAGACAAGCCGGTGGCGCTGCGCAAGCTGCTTAGTCAGACGCGCAGCGAGCGAGCGCTGATTGCCATGTTTCTGGCTTTGCTGGAGTTGGTGCGGTTGCAGGCGATTCTGCTGCGCCAGGACCGCGCCTTCAGTGATATTTT
>CAZXVX010000066.1:0-16612 GCA_964644105.1 uncultured Occallatibacter sp.
ATTTGATCTGTTGTTTTGCAATGAGTGCGAGGAAGAGCCATCCGGTTCCAAAGCAAGTGAAAAAGATGGCGCCGATGGCCCTGCCTCCAAGCTGATTGGCGGTTTGAATGGTTTGCATGGTGTGACCTCCTGGTTAGGCAAGTGGGTTGGGGAAGTTGTTGTTTAGTCGCCGATAGCTCCACCAAGCAGTTGCTTGAGCGCCTGCACGTACTCAATGAGTGCGGCACGGCCAACGTCAGTTACACGATAGATGCTTTGCGGCTTACGCTGGACGAACTTCTTTTCGACGGCAACGTAGCCGGCTTCTTCCAGCTTTAACAACTGCGCGCCGAGGTTGCCGTCTGTCGAACCGGTCTTTGAGCGCAGCCAGGTAAACTCCGCCTCTTCCACGCCAACCAGCAGCGAGAGCAGGGCCAGGCGCAGCTTCCCGTGGATCACAGGATTCAGCTCTGGCAGCTCAGGCATGAGTGGCCTCCTGACGGCGCAGGCGTGCTTCCAAAATCATGGCGTAGACGCCGAAGACAATCTGGCAAAAGAAGATTGCAATGATAAAAACCGCGCTGCATTGGTTGTCAGAGCCAAAACACGCGGCTACGGATGCAGCCCACCAGACGCACGCGGTGGCAATCTGCGCCTTCCAGCGGAGAAGCATTCCAGAAGCACCGTTGGCAATCCCAAGCATGGAAGCGACAATCGCCACAAAAATGTGCTGGTTGAAGTGGCCGCTAAAGCCAAGCGCCGGAAAAAGCAATACCATCGAAACACCCATGGCGACCCAGACGGATGAGATGGCTCGGCCAATCTTTGTCTTCGGTTCTTGCACGGGTTGCTTCTTTTGCTGAATCCAGCTAATGACTATGCACAGCGGCCATGCTGTCATCATGGTTACAAACCAAGCCCACGGCCATTGATTGTAGGCAGTCCAACCGATGGCGATATAGTAGGCTACTCCCCAGAAGACAAGAACCCAGGCCCAACTGCTGGTGGTGCGCCGGCCTTCGGCGATCATGGTTTCAATCAGGCTGAGCCTGTCTTTCAGATTCATTTCTTCAGCGTCGAGTGTCATGGTAATTCTCCTTTTTGATCGATATTGTTTGAAATCCACTCAAGGTTTGGTGCGACCTTCGCTACCTTCTGTGCATCAGCAAAACCACGGTTTTGTCGGCCAGGAAGAGCAAGGTGACTGCGCGATTGAATCTGGCGCGCTGAACGCGGAATCGGTTGCTGGATAATCGTTCATGACCCGTCCTCTCTTCTTCTGGAGTTGTTCAAGTCCAATTTGCATTGCAGGCCGAAACAACGTCAGCGCATCTCCATTAAGAGTACTCTACATAATAGAGAACTATATGTCAAGGACAAATTGAAACTTTAATAGATTTTTTTGGATGGGTGTTCAGAGAACATGAATTGGGTTTGAATTCTGGACAAGAGCGGACGAGGACGTCCACGCATCAGCCGGTCGGAAGAACGGCGCTACAAACTAGCCAAATCAAATTCGTGCGGTTACTGTATCAAACGGAGCAAGGAGAGGCCGTTCGCTGCTCTTCGATTGTTAACTTGTTCATTTTAAATTTACTTGCTTTGCAGAGTCGAGTCAGATCCCGACAGACACGATTCACAACTCCGGCCCAATCGCCGGGCGCGCTCTGGCGGAATAAACGAGCTGTCGGATACCAGGGAGTCGTCACGGCTTGCTGCATCCAGCGCCAATCGGCCAGATGGGGAAGCAGAATCCAAACTGGCTTGGCCATGGCGCCGGCCAGATGGGCGATGCAGGTATCGGTGGTGATGACCAGATCGAGCGTGGCAAGGAGAGCGGATGTTTCGGCCAGATCGCGGTCGCGGCTGGAGCCGTCCTGGATCTTGAGATCGGCGGGCAATGCAGTCAGATCATCCGCTGGTGAGCCTTTCTGCAGAGATATCCAAGTCACGCCGGGATTGTTCAGAATGGGGAGAAGAGTGGACAATTTGACCGAGCGCTGGCGGTCTGCTTTGTAATTGGGGTTGCCAGCCCAGGCCAAACCAATGCGCAACTTGTGCGAAGAGGAGTGGCTGGGAAACAGAATCATTTTTTCAGCCACCTGCGCCGGCGCGGCTTCCAGATAGGCTCCGGGCCAGGGAACGGTTTCGATGGTGGTGCGAAAGACCGACGGCAAACTCATCAGCGGACACTCGCAGTCAAACGCCGGCAGGCGCGCGCCCATCGGCAGAAGCTCGGCGTGCCCTGAGCGCACCACGGAGAGCGATTCCATCAAGCGAATGGTTGGTTGCTGCGCTTGCAGAATCACCTGCCCGCCGCGCGCGACGACCATTGAGAGGTAGCGGCTGAACTGAATGGTGTCGCCCAGCCCCTGCTCGGCGTGCAGGAGAATGCGGCGGCCGTTGAGCAGTTCGCCTTGCCAGCGGGGTTGCTTGAAGAAGCGCGGGCTGCGGTGCACCTCGCGGAAGCGAAAGCGGGCCTCATAACCGGGCCATCCTTGCTGCCAATCGCCCAGGCGAAGACGGGTGAGGGCGAGGTTGTAGCGCGCGCCGTGGCTGAGTGGATCGCGTTCGACGGCCAGCTCTTGCGCGCGCAGGCCCTCTTCCATGCGGCCCAGATCAATGAGGGAGTTGCCGCGATTGGAGGCAGCGGCGGCGTGACCAAGAACTTCCGCCCGCTCGAAGACGGCAATCGCCTCCTGGAAGCGTCCCTCCAGATGAAGCAGAATGCCGTTCATGTTGACGGCTTCCGCGTGGTCCGGCTCGCGCGCCAGCGCCCAGTGAAGCCATTGCCATGCGCCTGCCAGATCCCGCTCGGCGGCGCGGAACTGGCACCAGGCGACCAGCGTTTCAATCTGCTCTGGATTGAGGGCGAAGGCTTTGCGGAGACAGGCCTCCGCCTCGGCGGGACGGCGGCGCTCGCGCTCGAGCAGCGCCAGATTGACCCAGCCGGAGATCAGATCCGGGCGCAGCTCGACGGCTCTGCGCAGGGCGGCCTCGGCGTACACCTCGCGCCCTTGCTCGCGCAGCAAACTGCCCAGGTTGACCCATGCGGCGGCAAAGTCCGGGCGCTGGACCAGAGCGCGGCGGTAACGGGTCTCCGCTTCCTTCAGCTTTCCCATGCGCGCCAAAACAAAGCCGGCGGCAAAGTTGGCCTCGGGCAGCTTGGGCCGGAAGGCCAGCGCATCTTCGTAGCGAAGCAGCGCCTCCTCGTTTCGGCCCATCATGGCCAGTGCGTTGCCGAGGCCCAGGTGCGCGGCGACCAGAGCGGGCTGTCGACGGAGAACCAACTCAAACTCCGCGAGGGCATCCAGCGGGCGTCCTGCGGCAATCCGCATTTCTCCCAAGCCAAGGCGCGCGAGCGGCTCCATGCCGAAACAGATGGCCTGACGATAGGCGCCTTCTGCATCTTCTGCGCGGTTGACCGCCTGCAAGGCCTGACCCAACGCAACCCATGCCGCGCCCATTTGCGGCGCCGCGGCGACGGCGGCTTCGGCGGTTTTGAAGGCAGCCGCGGGCTGATTGCTGGCGAGCGCCACGAGCGTGATTCCCACCAGGGCCTGCGGGTGACACGGATTCTCTGCCAGCATTTGCTGGCAGCCGAGGGCGACCTCGGTGAGATGGCCGGTCAGATCTTGGGTTTGAGTCGTCACACTTCTCTGAACGCTAGGCTGGATTGGCTGCGCGCTCAACTGGAAAACACAAGGGAAGCTTGATTCTGTGTGTGAAGTTTCCCATTTTTCATTTGGTTCAAATTCGGGAGCAACTTTTATTCCACGCTTGGGGGCTATCATGAAGCTGTGCCATCCGAGCAAGCAACGTATCATCTGGGCGACATTCTGGCCAATGCCATTACGCACGGCATTGGGGCTCTGCTAGCGATTGCCGGCGCGGTCTACCTGATCGCCGCTTCCACACGCGGCTCGGCATGGGTGGTGGTCAGCTGCTCCGTTTTTTCGGCGACGCTGGTGCTGGTTTACCTCTGCTCGACGCTGTATCATTCGCTGGTGCGCACTGGCGCCCGCCACGTCTTTCACATCCTGGACCACTCGTCGATCTATCTGCTGATCGCCGGCACGTACACACCCTTTACGCTGGTGACGCTGCGCGGACCAGTGGGTTGGGTGCTGTTCGGCGTGGAGTGGTCGCTGGCTGTGGCCGGGGTGATCTTCAAGAGTTTTGCCGTGGGCCGCTTTGAAGTTGCCTCGGCTCTTGTGTATCTGGCGCAAGGCTGGTTTGTGGTGGTGGCCATTGTGCCGCTGATCCACGCGCTGGGCTGGCACGGGTTGATTTGGCTGGGCGCGGGTGGTGTAGCGTACACGCTGGGGATTATCTTCTTCGCTCTCGATCGTCTACGATACTTTCACGCTTTGTGGCATCTTTTTGTACTGGCCGGAAGCATTGCCCACTACTTTGGAATCCTTTACTATGTGATTCCCACGCGGTAATAAGCCGGCTGAAATGCCGATCCTTGATTGCATCAAAACCTGTGCAAATTGACCAATGCACGGCAAAGCCGGTACACTACTCTAGTTTGGCGATTCCTGCCTGTGACCGCAGAGATGGACGTTCGCCCTGTTGATAGACGGGCTTGAGTGTACTATCGCGGTTCAGAAGTTTCCGCCCGAGCTATTTTTTTGAGGCGCGCACCGGCCGAGCCGGATTGCGCTGGAGGTTTTATGTACGCGGTGATTCGGACAGGTGGTAAGCAGTATCGTGTCGCTCCAGGGGATGTAGTGAAGATTGAGAGCGTTGTCTCTGATGAGAATCAGACGATCGAGTTCAGCGACGTGCTGGCCGTCAGCGGCGAGCCGGGAACCGTGGCCAAGCCGGCCACTGCCAAGGTGACCGCCGAGATTCTGGGCGAGGGCCGTGGCGACAAGATTCTGGTCTTCCATCTGAAGCGGAAGAAGCAGTACAAGAAGCTGCAAGGGCATCGGCAGAACTTTACCGAGGTGCGCATCAAGAGCATCGAGGCCGACGGCGTCACCTACGCGGCCGCTTAGGAGCTTACCTCTGTCAGCTCTCAGCTTCCAGCTTGTTGATAGTGGGAACAAAAGACTTTGGCCCGAATGGGCAAAACTGAAAGCTGATAGCTGACGGCTGTGAGCTTGAAAAGGAGATTCGGCAATGGCACACAAGAAGGGTGGAGGCAGCTCCACAAACGGACGGGACTCGAATGCACAGCGGCTGGGCGTGAAGGCCTTTGCCGGCGAACTCATCACCGGCGGCTCGATCATCATGCGCCAGCGCGGCACGCGGATCAAGCCAGGCCTCAACGTGGGCATCGGCTCGGATGACACGCTTTTTGCCAAGGTCACTGGCCGGGTGAAGTTTGCCGACCGAGGCAACCGTGGACGTTTTGCGTCCATCGAGCCGGTAGCGGCCGAGTAAGATTGGCTTGGCTTCATCAAAAAAAGCCACGGCGCAAGCCGTGGCTTTTCTATTCCTTATTCATTTTCTCGCCTATGTCTCTGATTCCCTATTCTTCAGTTTTCTGTTCAGCACAGACTCAATCGCGGACTCGACATCGGTGAGAGCAAAGCCGCCGGAGGGCTGCACGGCGACCTGGGTTCCGGTGTGGCCAAGGGCGGAGGCGATCTCGTTCCAGCGCAGAATGGTGGAGTGAGCGGGCAGCACGACCGGCTTGCGCGCGGGCTCGGGCAGCGCGGCATACAAGATCCAAATGCCCAGCGAGAACAGGATCATGGATTGGGTGATGAATTGCAGCAAATCGGTTGAGGTTGTCGATCGGGACCAGAAGCTGGAGAGGATAAAATCGCTCGACGAGATCATGCCGAAGCCCAGGGAGATGCCAAAGGCCATGTTGCGAAAGCCAAGCCGCAGCGCACTCATGCTCATGCAGAGAAAGGCGAGCAGGCACAGCTCAAGGATGCTGACCGAGCGCATCAGCCAATAGGCCGTGTGGATGATCATCTGGTAGTGCGTGGACTGCATGGATAGCGTGGACAGACTTAAAATCGCCGAGGTCAAAGCCGCCCAGCGAAAGGCCATGATCCCCAGCCGCTGAAGGCCTGAGAAAGCGGAAAGAACACTGCAGAAGACTTCCTGGCAGATAAAGTAGAGCATCAGGGCGCTGGCGCTGTAGACAGCCCAGTAGCAGTAAAAATACAGATCCGAGGCATAGCCGCTGAACCAGTGCCTATTCAGCGCGGTGAAGAAGAAGAGCAAAACGGGCATGGCTGCCAGGCGCAGGACCAGGTAACGCCCCATGGCCGGAAAGCGCGAGAATAAATTTCTCTTCCAGAAGACGAAGGCAAGGACCGCCCAGAGCGCAAACTCCGCCACGCACATCATGGACATGATTGATTGGGAAGACATTCCGGCCTCTCGCTATTCTGAGTACCTTCTCAGAATAGCGCCGATTTTCTTTCCACTCAACAAGAAAATAATGTGTTCAACATTTCTGGTGGGTCATTCCCTTTGTCTTTCCCTGCTTTAGGGGTTGACTTCGCAGGGAATATGACCGCCATTGCCACAGACCGGCCCCGGCATACTGGAGGTGGCTGACAGATGACTGGGCAGAGCGGCGCGATTGGCGGGAGTTGTGGCGGCTGCCACGCCGCCGGCGACAACGATCGACAGAACGAAGATACGAGCTGCGAGTTTCATCGGTAGTAACCTCCAATTGATTTTTTGGGCCGGAAAAAGCGGCTCCATGGACGGAAACAGTAATCCGAAAACAAAACTAAGTCAATCATTTTCTTTAAGTTATCTAAGTAGTAACGGTTTAGGTTACTACCGTACCACTTCAGGCCCCTGAATCCTCGTCAAATATTCGCCCTTTCAGCTCTGTTTTCCACCCGTCGCCGCTCTCGGCGCCATGCTAAAATCAAGCTAGGAAAGCTTGTTCGAAAGCCCCAGTCTTTCAATTGGTTAGACCCCCAAATCAGGGTTGCGAACGGCGCTCCCGACGCCGCGCGCCCGAAGGAACTCGAAGCGCGAGCTTTGTGAACGGAATTTTATGGCGACTGAACCTGTAGATCCCACTTCGTCCTCCGCCGAGAACGGCAGTTACACCGGCGAAAACATCAAGATTCTCGAAGGCCTGGAGGCGGTGCGCCTTCGTCCGGCGATGTATATTGGCTCGACCGGCGATATGGGCCTGCATCATCTGGTCTATGAAGTGGTGGACAACTCGGTGGACGAGGCCCTGGCCGGCTACGCGAAGAAGATTGACGTGATTATTCACGTGGACAACTCGATTACGGTTGTCGATGATGGGCGCGGAATCCCGGTGGACATGATGGATCTTTCGAATGGCAAGAAGATGCCCGCGGTGCAGGTGGTGCTGACCAAACTGCACGCCGGCGGCAAATTCGACGCTTCGAACTACAAGGTCTCCGGCGGTCTGCACGGGGTTGGCGTCAGTTGCGTCAATGCGCTTTCGCAGGAGTTCAACGTCGAGATCTGGCGCGACGGCTTTACCTGGGAGATGGATTTCAGTTGCGGAGATCCGGTGAGCGAACTGCGCCAGGCTGGCACCAGCAAGCGGCGCGGGACCAAGGTTCACTTTTTGCCGGACAAGAGCATCTTCTCCGTCACCGAGTACAACTACGATACGCTGGCGCAGCGGTTGCGCGAGATGGCCTTCCTCAATAAAGGCCTGGAGATTACCCTCACCGACGAGCGCACCGCCGACCCCAAGACCGGCGAGGCGCGCAAGGCGGAGTTCAAGTACGCCGGCGGCATCGCGGAGTTCGTCAAGCATTTGAACCGCGGCAAGACCGTGCTGCACGAGAAGCCGATTGTGATGGAGGCGATGCGGGACAATGTGGAAATCGATATTGCCCTCCAGTACAACGACAGCTACTCGGAGACGGTCTTCAGCTTTGCCAACAACATCAACACGGTGGATGGCGGCACGCACCTGTCCGGCTTCCGCACTTCACTCACCCGCACCGTGAACGCGATCGGCCAGTCGCTGGGGCTCTTTAAGGACGTAAAGGAAAACCTGAGCGGCGACGATGTGCGCGAGGGGCTGGTTGCGGTGGTGAGCGTCAAGCTTTCGCAGCCGCAGTTTGAGGGGCAAACCAAGGGCAAGCTGAACTCCGACATCGCGGGCATTGTGCAGGCCTTTGTCAACGAGCGGCTGGGCGCATTTCTGGAGCAGAATCCGCCTATTGCCAAGCGCATCATCAACAAGTCGATTGAAGCCGCGCGTGCTCGCGAGGCGGCGCGCAAGGCACGCGACCTGACCCGCCGCAAGGGCGTGATGGATGGCGCCGGCCTACCCGGCAAGCTAGCCGATTGCAGCGAGCGCAACCCGGAGCGCTGCGAACTGTATCTGGTCGAGGGCGAGAGCGCCGGCGGCACGGCCAAGCAGGGGCGTGATCGCCGCTTCCAGGCCATTCTGCCCCTGAAAGGCAAGATCCTCAACGTCGAGAAGGCCCGCTACGACAAGATGCTGGGCCACGAGGAAATCCGCGCCATGATTACCGCCCTCGGCTGCGGCATCGGCAAGGACGACTTTGACGGCAGCAAGGTGCGCTACGGCAAGATCATTCTGATGACCGACGCCGACGTGGACGGGTCGCACATTCGCACGCTGCTGCTCACGTTTTTCTTCCGCCACATGATGGAGCTGATCAAGCGGGACAACATCTACATTGCCCAGCCGCCGCTGTTCAAAATCAAGAAAGGCCGTCGCGAGGAGTACATCAAGGATGAGCGCGAGTTCGTCAAAGTGATGGTCAGCCGCGCGGCGGAGGGAATGGTTGTGCATCATGGCGAGGCGGCCAGCCGCATCGAGGGCGCTGGGTTGACACGCTTTATCGCCACTCTGGGCGAGTACCTGGACTTTGTTGAAAAGGTGGACAAGCGCGTTCGCAATGAAAAGTTGACCGAGCTGCTGGCCCGCGCCGAGCTGATTCACCGCGCCGACTTCGCCTCCAAATCCGAGAGCGAGCTTCCGCCCAAGCTGGCCAAAATCCACGCCGAACTTTCAGCACGCTCGGAGGAGTTTCTCTTCAAGGCATTGGGAGCGCCGGTCGAGGATGAAGAGCACCATACCTGGTCGATCAGCTTTACCGACGCTCAAGGCGCCGAGCGCCACATCGACTGGACGCTTGCTTCCAGCCCGGAGTTCCGCCAGATGATGGCGAAATACACTCTCATCAAAGAGTATTTGGAACCGCCTTTCCTCATCGAATACGCCGCCAAGGGAGTCGTTGCGGAAGCGGCCAGCGAAGAAGGCGAGGCCGCCGAACCCGACTCCGCCGAAGTTCAAGCCGAGGCCAAGCAGGCCCGCCGCGCCGCCCGCGCGCTGCAAGAACCCGTGGAAAAGCAGACCGCCCGCGAGCTCTTCAGCTACATCGTTGAGCAGGGCAAAAAAGGCTATGACGTTCAGCGCTACAAAGGCCTGGGCGAGATGACCGCCACGCAACTCTGGGATACGACCATGGATCCAGAACGCCGCACCCTGCTGCGCGTCCGGCTGGAAGATTATGCCGAGTGCGACTCCATCTTCACCACATTGATGGGCGAAGACGTCGAGGCTCGCCGAAAATTTATCGAGGATAACGCCCTCGATGTGAGGAACCTCGACATATAAAACAATCCTGATGGCGCGAGAACGGCGTGCTCCGGGAGGTCGGCGGTACAGGTACTTTCAAATGCCGGTCCGTGCTCTTTGAGCGCTAGAGCCGGCGTTCCTTTTTGGTCCTTACATGTCCACTTCAATGACCATTTTTCCGATCTCCATTTGACTCTCGCAGGCTCTCTGCCGCGATAATGTCGTATGCTAGCTGTTGGCTGGCAACTTCAGGAAGGCTCGGTTTTTTGACCGCCTCCTCAATTGCCGCGATGGTACGCTTCGCCCGAAGACAAAGATCGCGATGAGGATTGAAATCGTTTTGTGCAACCCGCACTTTTGATGAGAGGACCAAGAAATGAGAAGCTTTGCGCGTTATTTGGCACAGTTGTCGATGGCAGCGTTTTGCCTGGCCATGGTGGCCTGTGGCGGCGGTTCCAGCTCCAACCAGCTCACCACCCCCACGGTCACCGTCACGCCCGCCTCTTCCAGCATCAACACTGCGCAGGCGCTCAACGTCGCCATCACGGTTTCCGGCTCCGGGGGCACAGCTACCGGCACTGTCGTGCTTTCCAACGGAAGCTATTCCTCCGCAGCTACGACTCTCAGCGCTGGTTCGGCCACGATCAAAATCCCCGCAGGCTCGCTTGCCGTTGGATCCGACATGCTGACGGCTACTTATACGCCGGATTCATCCAGCTCTTCGGTTTACACTTCCGCATCCGGAAGCGGCTCGGTTACGGTGACCACTCTTCCACTGCTTAATCCAAGTGTCACCGTGACTCCCGCTTCCTCCTCCATCACCACGGCGCAGTCGCTTCAAGTCACCATCGCAGTCTCCGGCTCAGGCGGAACGCCAACCGGTTCGGTTGTTCTTTCCAGCGGGAGCTATACTTCCGCCACCACAACGCTCAGCGCCGGCTCGGCCTCCATTACCATTCCCGCCGGCTCGCTCGCCGCCGGAACAGATACGCTGTCTGCCACCTATACGCCGGATGTGGCAAGTTCCACAATCTACAATTCAGCATCCGGAAGCGGCTCGGTTACGGTGACCACTCCCGTGCTGCTGACTCCCACCGTCAAGGTGACCCCTGGAGCCTCGACGATCACCACGGCGCAGTCGCTTCAAGTCACCATCGCGGTCAGCGGCACTGGCGGAACGCCGACCGGTTCGGTCGTTCTTTCCAGCGGAAGCTATACTTCAGCCGCGACAACCCTCAGCGCCGGCTCGGCATCGATTACCATCCCCGCTGACTCACTTGTTGCCGGAACCGATACGCTCACCGCAAACTACACGCCTGACTTGGCAAGCTCTTCGACATACAATTCCGCCTCCGGAAGCAATTCGATCACGGTCAACCCGCTGATTACGCCATCGGTCAAAGTAACGCCTGGCGCGTCCAGCATCACCACGGCGCAGTCGCTTCAAGTCACGGTCGCGGTCACCGCCTCGAGCGGAACACCCACCGGCTCGGTGGTGCTAACCAGCGGAAGCTATACCTCCGCTGCCACAACTCTCAGCGCAGGCTCGGCCTCCATTACCATCCCAGCCGGCAAGCTGGCCACTGGCTCCGACACGTTGACCGCAACCTATACGCCAGACTCGTCCAGTTCCTCGACCTTTAACTCGGCGAGCGGGAATAACTCAGTCACGGTCAACCCGCTGATTACGCCATCGGTCGTGGTGACGCCTGGAGCTTCCAGCATCACCACCGCGCAGACGCTCCAAGTTACGATCGCACTCTCCGGTTCCGACGGCACGCCGACCGGCTCTGTCATCCTTTCCAGCGGAAGCTATACCTCAAGCTCGACGGCACTCAGCTCCGGTTCAGCATCCATCACAATTCCAGCCGGAAAACTTGCCACTGGAACCGATACGCTCACCGCTACCTACACGCCAGACTCGACCAGTTCCTCGATCTATACCTCAGCGAGCGGGAGCAACTCGGTCACGGTAACCACGGCTCCCAATGCCGTGGACGTCACCATTGACGTGCTTTCCGGCCGTCACACCATCAGCCCTTACATTTATGGCGGCGCTTACCCGCAAGATGCGGCAACCGTCAACGACAGCAGAATGAGCCTGGTGCGCTGGGGCGGAAACGCCTCCTCCACTTACAACTGGCTGTTAGGCACCTACAACGCCGACAACGACTACTATTTTGAGGATTTCGGCATTGAGGGATTCAACAACGGAGACGATTCCGATTCCGTTCAATGGATCACCGATGTGAAAGCGGCCGGCAGCCATCCGCTGATGACCATGGTGATGCTGCCCTGGGTGGCGCAGAGCCCCGAGAATGGAAGCAACGGCCACTGGAGCTACTCGGTGACAACTTACGGGGCACAGTGCTCCGTTGATCCTTACAACCACGACGCCGGCGACGGCTATAAAACCGACTGCTCCACTCCGGTTACAACCAATGTCGTTTCCACCGCCTACTATCCGCTGGTGGACACATCGGCCGATTGCCCGTCAGGGACCACGGATGGAAGCACCTGTCTGGATCGTGAGACTTGGGCAAAGTCGCTGGCCACCGCCTTCGGCACGGGCACTTGCACCGTTCCCGGCAGCAACATTACCTCCTGCCACTTCTATGACATGGACAACGAGATTGATATCTGGGGCGGTACGCACCGCGATATCCATCCCACTCCCTCCGGCTACGACGAGCTGGCCGCCACCTACGAGACCGAGGCCACTAACCTTAAAACATGGGATCCGGAGGCGGTACGCTTCGGTCCTGTCTTCTGCTGCTGGTGGTACTACTGGAACGGCGCCAACGGCAGCGACAAGGATGCTCATGGCGGAGTTGACTTCCTCCCCTGGTGGCTCAATCAGATCTACTGGCAGGATCAGATCAACGGCGCGCGCACTCTCGACGTCTTTGACATCCACGCCTACCCGGATGCCAACACCTCCGGCCTGAGCACTGCCCAGCTTCAAGCCTTGGCTGCCGACGTCTATCGCGATTACTGGGATCCGACTTACGTCAGCACCAGCGGCGTCATTAACCAGCCGTGGGCTACCAGCATCCAACCCAACCGAACCAATCCCTTCCGCATCCCTCGCATGCGCGCGTTGGTGAATGCCATCTATCCGGGCACGCCGCTGGCATTTACAGAGTGGAGCGCATCCTTCGCGGGCGAGTCGGACTTCTCGACTGCCCTCGGCGACGCGCAGGCTTACGGCATCTTTGGCCGCGAACACATGGGCTTCGCATCGCGCTGGGAGGCGCCCTCTGCCGCCAACCCCAACTACCTGGCGCTCAAGCTGTACACCAACTATGACGGAGCTTACAACAGCTTTGGAAGCACCTCCGTCTCCGACACGGCCACCGGCACCACTGCACTGTTCTCCTCGTATGCCGCGCTGAACGCCGCCGGCACGGAGCTGACCATCATGGTGGTGAACAAAGATCCGGCCAACAGCGACGCGGTTACCTTTGACCTTACCGGCTTCAACGCCACCACCTACACCACGTACACACTGACCTCGACCAATTCCTCGGCGATTACCGTAACGCCGTCGAAAGGCTGGTCGAACAGCCAGTCCTTCGCTCCTTACTCGATTACGCTGCTGGTTATCAACGGCACACAAGCCTCGACGCCGGCCTCGGAGTGGGATTTGAACCCTGACACAATCATGGTTCCGGGTTCAGGGACAACCGTTCTTTGGCCGAAGCTCACCTCCGGCACGGCCACGGTCACGCTTTCTTCGGCGGTCTTTGACGCCTATGAGGGCGCGGCGGCTTGCTCAGGCTCAATCGCACTGACAACACCCACCATCACCACCACCGCTCCAGGCGAGCTCACCGTGACGGCCGGCGCGACGGCCGGCTTCTGCCACTTCACCGTCACCGGCTCCGACGGAACCGCCACGCAAACCAAGGGCGGCTGGATTGTGGTCGGCAACCCGCCGGCAACTCTTGTTGTCTCCGGCGGCAACAACCAGAGCGCCACCCATGGCACCGCGCTTGCTACACCGCTCGCCGTCACGCTCACGCCTGGCTCATCGGGCGGAGCTGCCACAGGAGCCGCCATACTGTTTACTCTTCCGACGGGCAGCACGGGTACGCTGTCGAATGGAACTACGTCGGGAACCAGCGTGATCGCCACCACCAACTCCTCCGGCATTGCCTCGGTCACTCTTACCCTGCCCGCCGCTACAGGCACGGTAACGGTGACCGCGCAGGACCAGTTCGCGCTGGGCGGCGCCATTGCTACTTTCACTGAAACGGCGCAATAACCGCCAAAGGGATTCCCATCCTTCCTGCTTTTTTGCGGGAGGGATGGGAAGGCACTTGCGCAACGCGGAGTCCCGGTTTCTGCTAGCATCCTCTATGGAGAACATTCTGGATGGATTCGATACCCAGCACCAGCCTCGGCGCGCGGCGCAATGAAGACATCGCGCTTGATCTGCTCAAGTTTGTTTCGGTAACGGCCGGCGTGGGACGTCCCGCCGCACCTTCAACCGGCTTCAGCGGCTCAGCCGCCACCAAGCCCGAAGAGCACGTGAATCACTTGCTTGAACTTTACAGCCGCTGCCTGAAGGCCGTCGAAGGCACATTGCCAGAAGCGCCCGTCGCGCTCGCTGAACCGATGCGCGCGCCGCAGGGATGGACACCGCTGCCGTGAGCCAAGACTTATTGCGCGTTGCCGTCGTGGGAGCTGGAGCGTTTGGCAAGAATCATTTGCGCGTTTACCGCGAGCTGGAAGCGGCAGGTCTAGGCGCGGTACTTGTGGCCGCCGTCGAGCCGGAGCCGGCTCGCGCCACCGAGACCGCCGAGCGTTACGCGATTCCTGTCTTTGCCAGTGTGAACGAACTGCTGCGCGCCGATTTGAATCTGAACGCGGCTACGGTCGCCGTGCCCACCGTACATCACCACGCGGTTGCCTCTGTGCTGCTGGATGCGGGTCTTGACCTGCTGGTGGAAAAGCCTCTGGCCGCCACGCTCTCGGAGGCCGACGATCTGATTGCCCGCGCCGGCAAGGGCCAGCGCATTTTGCAGCCCGGCCATCTGGAACGCTTCAATCCCGCCGTTTTGGCTGTTCAGCCGCAACTGAAGCGACCGATGTTTTTTGAGTCGCACAGGCTCTCCATCTTCACGCCAAGGGCGCTGGATGTGGATGTGGTGCTGGACTTGATGATTCACGATCTGGATATCGTGCTCACCTTTGCCGCCTCGCCGGTGCGCGAGGTGCGGGCCGTCGGCCTGCCGATCCTCTCGCCCAAGGTGGATATCGCCAACGTTCGCGTCGAGTTCGAATCGGGCTGCGTGGCCAACTTCACCGCCTCGCGCGTTTCCACCGAGCGCGTCCGCAAGCTGCGCTTTTTTGAGCCGCGCCAGTACGTGTCGATTGATTACGCCCGCCAGGATCTGCTGGTGATTCGCGTCGATGCGGACAAGGCTACGCCCGCCGATCTGCTTGCCAAGCTGCCCCCTCACCTTGCCGCCATGCTTCCGCCGGGAATCGCCGAAGGCATCGCGTCGGGCGCAATCGACCTCACCAAGATCAGTCCGGCAATGATCTCCCAGTTCGCCGCCATGGCAGGGATCGATCCGGCGGTGATTGCGCAGTTCACAAATCCCACGGAACCGAAGGCCGGCTTGAGCTTTTCCAAGCCTGATGTAACGCCGGGCGAGCCGCTGCGGCTGGAGATTCTTTCGTTCCTGAATGCCGTACGCACCCGTCAGCAGCCGCAGGTTACCGCGCGCCAAGGCCGCAACGCATTGGCCCTGGCGCTGGAGATTCAAGCCCAAATGGCCGCCCACGCCAAGCGCGCCGGGTTGGAAGATTTCTTCAAGCCAAGTAAATAGGGCTAATCAATGCCGCAATGGATGCAGAAGGCTATCATCCATCCAAAGGTCAAACGGTTGTCACCCTGCAGCGGTGAGTCGAATGGAAAGCGGCGCTGGTATTCAATGTAAGGTGCTGCCCAATCGGTTGATTTATCGGATAAGAGTACAGCCATCGCCTTGGCGCTTGAATAGCCGCCGAAAGGGCCATCTCCGGCGCGGTATCCTACTCCAGGTTCGGCAAATATCTTGATGAACTTGCCTTTTTTATTCTCCTGAAAACGTGGAAACCTGAAGAGTGGCAGCACCGCCGAACCTTCGGTGGAGAAACCATTGTGACCCTGGATGCGGTCGTATTGAAGGTCCACGCTATACGGACCGCCAATTTTGACGCCGGCAAAGCCGTTGGTCTGGCCGTTGGAATCCCATCCTCCGCCGC
Source organism: uncultured Occallatibacter sp. (assembly GCA_964644105.1). Lineage (GTDB taxonomy): Bacteria > Acidobacteriota > Terriglobia > Terriglobales > Acidobacteriaceae > Telmatobacter. The sequence continues at coordinate 15,773 of CAZXVX010000066.1, forward strand.
CGCCTGCCGCCAGCATCATGGCAAAGGGGCCTTGTGAATCGTCCTCGGGAAGAATGTGCATCTCACGAATCTCCGCGCGATTGAAGACCAGATCCTTTTGTTTTACTTCGTGCCATCCCAGAGAATAATACGTGAGCCAATTTTCGGGGATTGTCCGGCAATACAATTTATCGCTGACCGCACTTTGAAAGCTGCATTCGGTTCTCTTTTGCGTTACGACGGAGATCCAGGTGTTCGGCTTGAGAGTTTCGAGGGCTTGCCAGTCCAGAGTTTGCGCTGACGCACCTGATGCTGCTGTTATCGATGCGAGGAAAATGAAGCTGATCCGAAGGTTTTTCATACTCGGAGATTAGCCGAGTCATATTGTGGATAGGGGAGCCATTGTGACAGTTTCGCAAGTGTCACAATGGCCCCTGACGCCGACTGGAAGGGTTTTCAAACTCTGTACGCAGAAGGGTTCGCAAGCTGGCATTCACGCAATTCCAAGCAGGCGGTTTAACGAGCCGACGATGTACTTCCAGACCAGGTAATAGCCGGCCAGAGCGGCCAGGAAGAGCGGCGCGATTAGCGCGTAGGGAATCTCGCAGGCGTTGAACCAGGTTGCGCCATGCGCGCTCAGGACAAGCACTCCCAGGCTACTGGCGGTGGTGGCTCCCAACGGCATAAGCAGGAGCGGAAGAATGGCGCCGTGCAGACCGATGGGCAGATGCGTGCGACCATGCGAACCAAGCCAGAGCATATTCCACAGGCCGAAGAGCAAAGGCACAACGGCCATGGGAAAGATGATGGCCTGCTCGATGGGGACAGGCACTTGCAGCACGATGCGCAGAAGGATAAAAG
>CAZXVX010000067.1:0-16303 GCA_964644105.1 uncultured Occallatibacter sp.
AGCTTGTCTTCCGGCACTTTGCCCACGCTCAGGTCAATCACCAGCAGGCGCTTGGAGACGCCCACCTGCGGCGCGGCCAGCCCGATACCCTGTCCGTCGTAGCAGGTCTCGAACATATCGGCGACAAACTTGCGCAACTCGGCGTTGAACTCGGTAACCGGTTCACCGGGTCGCGCCAGCACCGGATCGGGATATTTGACAATTTTTAGAATCATTGTTCTGCTGAAAGCTCCATCTCTGCTGGTTTCTCAATAGCTCCGTATCTGTTCGATGTATCCGGCGAAATTCCGTTGCATCTCACCGGCCGAATCGCCGCCGAATTTCTGCTGCACGGCCTGCGCCAGGGTCAGCGCCACCATCGCCTCGCCCACCACCCCCGCCGCCGGGGCAACACAAATGTCCGAGCGTTCGTAGCTGGCGCTGGTCTTCTCGCGCGTGTCAAAGCGCACCGACTCGAGCGGCTTGCGCAAGGTCGAGATCGGCTTCACGTAGCCGCGCACAATAATATATTCGCCATTCGAAACGCCGCCCTCAATGCCGCCTGCGTTGTTCTGCGGGCGGGTAAAACGCGTCGGCCGGGCTGTCGCTTCGGCGGCGTAGTGGATCGGATCGTGGACCGTCGAGCCGAAGCTCGCCGCGCCCACAATACCCCGGCCAATCTCGACAGCCTTGACCGCCTGAATGCTCATCACGGATTGGGCCAGAAGCCCGTCCAGCTTTTCATCCCAATTGACGTAGGTGCCGAGGCCGGCCGGAACGCCGCGCACCACCACTTCAAAGACGCTGCCCACCGTGTCGCCGGTGCGCGCGGCCTCTTCGACCTCTTCCTTCATGCGCGCCTCGGTTGGTTCATCGACGCAGCCCAGCACCACCTCATCACGGGCAGCGAAAGCTACGATTTCCTCCCACGAGGCATCGCGCTCCAGCTCAGCCTTTCCCACACGGATGACGTGGCTCAGCACCTCGATGCCCAGCATGCGCAGCATCAGCTTGGCAAAGGCGCCAGCCGCCACACGCGCCGCCGTCTCCCGCGCCGATGCCCGCTCCAGCACATAGCGCGCATCGGGAAAATTGTACTTCAGCGCGCCGGCCAGGTCGGCGTGTCCAGGACGCGGCGAGGCCACGGCCTGATGCAGCGCCGCGTCGCCGGCTTCCACCGGCAATTTAGCCTCCCAGTTCTTCCAGTCGCGGTTGACGATCTCAATGGCCACCGGCGCGCCAATCGTCTTGCCATGCCGCACCCCGCTCAGAACATGCGCTTTATCGGTTTCAATCTTCATCCGTCCGCCGCGCCCGTAGCCCTGCTGACGCCGCCACAGCTCGCGGTTGACGAACTCCAGATCAATGGGCACCCCCGCCGGCAATCCAGAAACCAGCGCAATCAGTGCCTCCCCATGCGACTCCCCGGCAGTTGAAAAACGTATCATAGCTTCTTCATTGTAACGGGGATAGGAAGGCAGGGAACAGGGAATAGGGAACAGGGAACAGGAAAACCTTGTTGAACTATCTTCCTTTCTCCCTATTTCCTCAAGTACTATCTCTCCATGAGCGCCTGCTTTCTCTTCAAGACCGAACCCGCCGTCTACTCCTTTGACGACTTCCTCAGAGACCGCGAGACCATCTGGGATGGCGTCACCAACCCTACCGCCGTCAAGCACTTGCGCGAGATGAAGCCCGGAACCCGGTGGATCTTCTACCACACCGGCGAGGAACGCACGGCAGTCGGCACAGGCACAGTCCTCAGCGTGGACTCCGCCGACCCCAAAGTGCCCATCGTCCGCGTCAAAGTGGGCAAGCGCCTCCGCCAGCCCAAGACTCTCGCCGCCATCAAGGCTGAGCCGCTCTTTGCCCAGTCGCCGCTGGTCTTGATCGGCAGGCTGTCTGTTGTCCCGCTGACCGAGGAACAATGGGAGTGGTTTGCCAAGTAAGGAAACAATGTGGTAAGATTTCCTTACTTCCAACCTGGAGCGATTATGCTGGCAAAATTGACCGTCAAAAATCAGCTCACCCTGCCCAAAGCCGTTGTCACGCAATTCAAAGGCGTGGAGCACTTTGACGTCAGTACGGATGGTTCTTCCATCACGCTCAAACCACTGCGGCGCAGCCGCCTTGAGGAGATTCAGGACAAACTCGCCCGCCTCGGCATCACGGAGCAGGATGTGACGGACGCCATCGCTTGGACGCGTCAAAACCCATGAGCGCCGCCGCCAAAGCCAGAGTCGTCTTTGACACCAATGCCGTCCTCTCCGCGCTTTTGTTTACTTATGGCAAGCTTAATTGGCTGGTTGGCCATTGGCAGACCGGAGACTGCGTGCCGCTTCTCTCGCGCGCCACGGCAGCGGAATTGGCGCGGATACTCGCCTACTCGAAATTCCGGCTTACCGCAATTGAACAGTTGGAAGCTCTGAGCGAATATATTCCTTATTGCACGGAAATCGAGGTCGTGCAATCGTGCCCCGTCCTCTGCCGCGACGTTAATGACCAGCCATTACTGGATCTGGCGCATCATGGCAAGGCCGATTTTCTAGTCACCGGCGACACAGACCTGCTGGCGCTGGCCGGACAAACAGTGTTTCTCATCGAGACGCCGGAAACGTATCGGCAAAGAACCTGCGGCTCAGAGATCAATCTGTAATCGCATTCGCTGATTTGCCATCCCAGGCTTCAAAAGTTAGGCTTGGGAGACTCGATCCTTCTATTCTTGATGTATGTTTGCTTTTTGACGGATTACCGGATATATTACTGGTTATAGACTGGAGGCGATGATGAACGGCACCTCTCAAACGCGCGCACTACGGAATTATCGAAATCGTCTCGCCCTGCGTGGCATGAGCCGCTTTGAAGTCCTGGGACTTTCGAAGGATCGTGATCTGATCCGTTCACTGGCCCGCCAGTTGGCCGATGACAACGCAGCGGCTCAAGAGATTCGCGCCTCCGTGCGTCGCTGCATCCAGGCACAACCACTCAACAAGGGTGGTATTCTTGCTGCACTGCGCCGTTCACCCCTGGTTGGCGCCAATCTCAATCTCGATCGTCCGCGCATCGATGGCCGAAAGGTAGATTTGTAATGCGCTACCTGCTCGACACCAACATTCTCAGCAACGCCACCAAGCCGGCTCCCTCCGAGCCGCTTCTGGCTTGGATGGCGGAGCAGGCCGACGAGGATTTGTTTATCGCCTCTCTGGTTGTTGCGGAAATCTGGTTCGGCATACTCAATGCCCCGGCGGGTAAAAAGCGCATTCAATTGGAGAAGTGGTTCAAAGGCCCAGAAGGACCGCAAGCCTTGTTTGCCGGACGGGTTCTTCCTTTTGACGAGAAAGCCAGCCTGATCTGGGCGCGCCTGATGGCCGAGGGCGAAAGCACCGGGCAGCCGCGGAGCGCGTTGGATATGATCGTCGCCGCCATCGCGGAAGCCAACGACTGCATCGTGGTCACGGACAACGAAAAACATTTTTCCGGGCTGAAGTACATCAATCCGATGCGGTCCGGGAGTTGAGGATAAGGAATTGCACCGCTATCTAAAATAGAGGTCTACTCAACTTTTCCTCGAAGCAACAACTTCGACACTACTGCGGACACGTGGTTCTCATAACCGCCTTCGGACATTGCTTTCAGCCGCTTTCGCAGCCAAGGCTCATCCCAAAGTTCCCAGCCTTTTTCGGCAAAATGTTTGTGAAGACCTTCCCTATCAGCATAGGTTGCAATCCGACCACATGCGAGGCACAGCTTGATAATGGCTTCAGGAGCACATAGCCCTTTTTCTGCAAGCTGTTGGCGTAAATGTGCGAAGACCACGTTTCTCAGGTTATCGTCGCTAAATAGCTTGAAGCGCTCCGCAGATTTCGTGTCACTGCCATCAAGTGCTCGTAGCGTCACACCACGCGAATCCAAATAGCTCTTACACTCAACGACGTACAACAAATTGTCTCGACCACTATAGGCAACAATGTCCAACTCCCATCGCGGCGACGACGGGCGGCCAATTAGGACTTTTTCCACTTTAGTCAGATCGACTTTAACGGACGTTCTAACCCAGTAACCGTCCATCCAAAGGATTTCGCTAACGAGTTGTTCGAATGCATCCATCTCTATTCCTTGCCTTCTCCCAGCCAGCGCTTGGTATTCAGCATTTGCCGCTGATCGAGGGCCCAGACTTTGCCGGTCATCTCGTCGGCGGGCTTGCCTTCGCGGATGCACTTGTCAAACTCGTTCTGAATCGCCTGCATCTTGGCATCCAGGTCGTCGATGAAGCTCAGCGCCAGCGCCTCCGGAATCATCGGCAGCTTGGGCGAGCCGAACTCCAGCTTGCCGTGATGGCTCAGAATCATGTGCAGCACCAGCGTCTTCAGCCGCGGCGGGAAGTTGGGCAGGCTGTCGATGGTGCGCTCGGTGAGCGCCGTGCCCATCTGGATGTGTCCCAGCAGTGAGCCCTCGACGGTGTACTCGAAGCCGATCTCCCAGCTCAGTTCGCGCACCTTGCCGATGTCGTGCAGGATGACGCCGGTGAGCAGCAGGTCGCGGTCGAGCAGCGGATAATGCGGCGCGACGCGGTCGGCGAGGGTGAGCAGGCTAACCACGTGCTCCAGCAATCCGCCGAGCCATGCGTGATGAAGTTGCTTGGCTGCTGGCGCCTCGCGAAAGGCCTCGGCCAGCGCCGGATCGGCCAAGAGCGTGGTCAGCAGCAGCTTGAGATCGGGGTTGCGGAAGCTGGCCACAAAGCTGAGCAGCGCCCGCCACAGCACGCCGATGTCCTGCGTGGTCGAGGGCATCAGGTCGGTCTTATCTACTTCATTCGGCAGTGCAACGCGGAGCTGATCGATCTTCATCTGGAGGCGGTCGTCAAAGCGCGAGGCCGAACCGCGCGCCTTCACCACGTCGCCCCTGTCGAAATCCTTGGCGATGCGCGGGTCAGCCGGGTCCCAGATGCGCCCCTCAAGCTGACCGGTCTTGTCGCCCAGGATCAGATTCAGATAGGGCTTGTTGCTTTTGGTCAGACGCTGTTGTTTGAGCAGGACGAGGAAGAAGCCGTCAAAGAGCTTGCCCTCTTCAAAGTTGGCCAGATCGGCGATGTAAATGTCTTTCATGCGGGTGCCTTCTTCAGTAGTCAGTGGTCAGTGATCAGGGATCGGTTCGAGAAAATTTGTTGTGAAACAAGTGTACGACTCCGGCCAGCCTTTACAATCGAATCCGTGAATCACTCTTTTGAAATCGGCCCCGTCCACGTCGGCGCAGGCCAGCTCTTCCTTATCGCCGGCCCTTGCGTCATTGAGTCCGAGGCCCACGCGCGCTCCATGGCCGAGGCTATCCAGCGCATCACCGCCGGCCTAGGTATTCCGTACATCTTCAAAGCCAGCTACGACAAGGCCAACCGAACCAGCGTGAAGAGCTATCGCGGGCCAGGGCTGGTTGAGGGCACGCGCATCCTGGGCGTGATCGCCAGGGATACCGGCCTGCCGGTGCTGACCGACGTGCATGAGCCGGCTCACTGCGAGGTGGTTGCCGAGGCCGTGGATGTGCTGCAGATTCCCGCCTTCCTCTGCCGCCAGACCGACCTGCTGGTGGCCGCCGGCAAGACAGGCCGCGCCGTCAACATCAAGAAAGGCCAGTTCGTCTCGCCCTGGGATATGACGCATCCAGTCGAGAAGGTTCGCTCGACGGGCAACGAGCGCGTCTCGCTCACCGAGCGCGGCGCGAGCTTCGGCTATAACACGCTGGTGGTCGATTACCGCTCGCTGCCGGTGATGCGCGCGATTGCGCCGGTGATCTTTGACGGCACACATTCGGTGCAACAGCCCTCGGCGGCCAATGGTGTCAGCGGCGGTCAGCCGGAGTTCATTCCCCTGCTGGCGCGCGCCGCTGTAGCCGCGGGCATTGACGGGCTATTTCTCGAAGTCCACGACGACCCGGCGAACGCCAAATCCGACGGCGCGAATGCCCTGGATCTGAAGCTGCTCAAGCCGCTGCTGGAGCGGCTGCTGGCGATTCACCAGGCGGCGAACGGCGCGTGAGCCGCGGAAATTGAAACCGGACTATCAATCGAAAACAGCCCGGTGAGTCAATGCTGTGGCAAGTTTTCATTGCAATACCTTCAACAATGGAACCGCGCCCGAACGGTATTGATTGATGAGGCACCCGTGCGGTGAAGATTGTTCCTCGCCAAGAATTGAATGAAAAAGCGAGGGAAATCTGAACTCGTTTTTTAGATGGAGGTTCTCCGCGGATGCGAAAGTGGGGAGTTCTTTCGTGCGTCTTTCGGCACGGCTGAGGCTGTGCCCGGAGTCCAAACTGCTCACTGGGGCAGTTTTTCACATCCTATCTATCTGGATGGTTAGACAATTTCGACAAAGCCTCATCGTGCCAACTGCCTTGGCGCTGCTACCATGGTGGTTGCCGGAGAGTTATGCGCGCACACCTGGCTACACTCATTGACGACTTTCGCCGTTTCGGGCGGCAGATTGCCGTGGTTCGCTTTCAGGGGAACCGGCGGCGGGTTACCACTTATGCGGAGCTGGCGCGGTTGGCGGGGCGCTTTGCGGCCTTGCTTGTCCAGCGCGGGATTGGACCCGGCGACCGGGTGCTGATCTGGGGCGAGAACAGCGCTGAGTGGATGGCCGCCTTTCATGGCTGCATCCTGCGCGGAGTGCTTGCGGTTCCGCTGGATGCATACGGAAGCGCTGAGTTTGCGCGGCGCGTGGCCGCCGACGTCAAGCCCAAACTGGCGGTGGGGGATGCGGGGCTGCTCAGTCAGTTGCCTGAAGAATGGTCCAGAATCACCTTTGAGGATTGGCTGGAGGAGTTGCCATCGAATGAGGCTGGCGCGGCGGAGGGGCTTACGCGCGAGACGCCGCTTGAGATTTTGTTCACTTCGGGGACGACCGGCAACCCGAAGGGCGTGGTGCTGACGCATGGCAATGTGCTGGCCAGCATTGAGCCGATTGAGCGCGGGGCGCAACCGTATATGCGCTGGGAGCGGCTGATCGCTCATCCGCTGCGCATCTTTGACACGCTGCCGTTGAGCCACGTCTTCGGGCAGACGATGGGGCTGTGGATTCCGCCCATCTTTACTGCCGAGGTGCACTTCGAGAGCCGGTTGGTGGCCTCGCGGCTGATTGAGACGATCAAGCGCGAGCGGATCAGCGTGCTGGCGGCGGTGCCGCGGGTTTCGGCGCTGCTGAAGGCGCATCTGGAGATCGAGCATCCTGGGCTGAGCGAGCGGCTGGCGGCCTCGAAGGGCATCCGCGCCTGGGAACGCTGGTGGCGCTTCAGAGATCTTCACAGCGAGTTCGGCTTCAAGTTCTGGGCGCTGATCTCCGGCGGCGGGGCGCTGGGCGGGGCACTGGAGGAGTTCTGGAACCGGCTGGGCTTTGTGGTGGTGCAGGGCTATGGGATGACCGAGACTTCGGCGCTGATTACGCTGAATCATCCCTTCCACGTGGCCAAGGGAACCATTGGCAAGCCGCTGCCGGGGCGCGAGGTGAAGCTGGGCGCGGACGGCGAGGTGCTGGTGCGGGGGCCGATGATTTCGACGGCGACGTGGAGCGGCGGGGCGTTGCAGGCGCGCGACGACGAGTGGCTGGCGACAGGAGATCTGGCGGAGAACGCGGCGGGCGGCGAGCTGCGCTTTGTGGGACGCAAGAGCGAGGTGATTGTGACCTCGGCGGGCGTGAATCTGCACCCGGAGGATTTGGAGGCAGCCATTGAGGCGGAGCCGAGCGTAGCGGCCTGCGCGGTGGTGCCCGTGAATACGCCGAGCGGGCCTGAGCCTTGCGCGGTGCTGGCGATGCGCGGCGCGGGAGACGGGGCGGCAGAGGCGATTGAAAGTGCCAACCAGCGCTTGGCGGAGTTTCAGCGGCTGCGGCGCTGGGTGTTGTGGCCGGAGCCGGATCTGCCGCGCACCTCCTCGGGCAAGGTGCGTCGCAAGGCGGTTTCGGCGTGGCTTCAAGGGATCCAGGACGCGGAAAAGAACGGAGCGGCTGCGGCGGCGGGCGCGGAGGGCTTTGGGGCTTCAGGGGATTGGCTGCTCAAGCTGATTGCGGAAATCTCAGGCGAAAGGCCGCGCGGCGTGGGCGATGAGCAGCGGCTCAGCGAGGATTTGTTGCTGGACAGCCTGGGCCGCGTGCAACTGGCGGCGGCGTTGGAGCAGCGTCTGGGAAGCACGCCGGAGCTGGACGAAGTGCGGACGCTGGGTGAGCTGCGCGGGCTCGTGGCCGGGGTTGCATCGACTTCCACACATTCCGCTGAAATGCGCGGAATGGATTGGGCACGGGCGCAAACAGAGAGGGTTGATGGCACCGCTTTGAAAGGGCACGACTTCAGTCGTGCCGTAGACGCAGCTAAAGAGGAGCGGGCTTTAGCCCCTGAGGGAAGTATTTCTTCAAGTACACCTGTGTCTTCCTCTTCAACCGATCAATCCTCGGCTGATTTCGCCGAGCCAGGAACGTACATCTATCCGCGCTGGCCTTGGCTGTCGCCCTTTCAATGGCTGCGTGTCGCCTTTATCGAGGCGGTGGAGCGGCCGCTGGTTTGGCTGTTGGCCAATCCGCGCATGGTTTTGCCGGAACTGGCGGCAAGTGCCGAGCCGATGCTGATCGTGGCCAATCATGTTTCCACCTACGATGGCTCGCTGATCCAAACCGCTTTGCCCGGTGCATTGCGGCGGCGGATGGCCGTGGCGATGGCCGGCGATATGCTGGAAGATTACCGGCACTTCCGTAATCCGGAGGCGAATTCCTGGTGGCGGAGATTTTATCTGCCAGGGCCGGTGATCTGGCTGCTGCTAACGGTGCTCTTCAATGTCTTTCCGCTGCCCCGTCGGCGCAACTTCCAGCGCAGCTTTACCCACGCCGGCGCGGCAATGGACCGCGGCTACAACGTACTGGTCTTCCCGGAGGGCACGCGCTCGGCGGCGGGCGAGCTGGCGCGCTTCCGGGGCGGAATTGGGCTGCTGGTAAAGCAATCGGGCGCAAGAGTGCTGCCGGTAGGGCTGCGCGGCTTGGGTGAGTTGAAGGCCGCGGGGCATGGCTGGTTCCGCTCGGGCAAGATCGAAGTGCGTGTAGGCGAGCCGATTCGCTTTGGGCCGGAAGAGAGCGAGGCGGCGATCACCGAGCGGCTGCACGCCGAGGTGGAACGGCTGATAGGGACTAAGGGACTAAGGGACTAAGGGACTAAGGGACTAAGGGACTGAGAGAATAGCTGGATGCACGGACTTTCGCTGCTGGAATTTGTCGCTGTGGGCCTGCTGATTTTGGCCAACGCATTTTTTGTGGCTGCCGAGTTCGCGCTGGTTTCAATCCGCGATACACGCATTGAGCAGTTGCTGGCTGCCGAGGTTCCCGGCGCGCGCGCCGTGCGGCGGCTGCAATCCGATCTGGACGATTTTCTTCCCGCCGTGCAACTGGGTGTAACGCTCTGCTCGCTGGCGCTGGGCTGGATCGGCGAGCCACTGGTCGCCTCGGTCATTCTTGGCTGGATCGATGCGCTTCCCCAGCCGCTCATCCACGCTCAGGTCTATGCGCACCTGGTTGCGGCGACCGCTGTTGCTCTCGGATTTTGCTTCATCACTTACTTTCACGTAGTGGTGGGTGAGCTGGTTCCCAAGTCGCTGGCGCTGCGGCGCGCCGAGGCGCTGGCCGTGGCCGTGGCGCCGCCGATGCTGATTTTCATGGCGCTGGCTCGGCCGGCGGTGCGGCTGCTCAAAGGCTCGGCTGCCGTAATTCTGCGCGGATTTGATATTCCCATGACCGAGCGGGCGCAGGTTCACTCGCCGGAGGAGCTGAAGCTGATTGCCACCGCGGCGCGCCGCATGGGCGTGCTGCCGCGCTTTCAGGAGACGCTCATTCATCGCGCGCTGGAGCTGGACGATGTGCCGGTGCGCGAGATCATGACTACGCGGCAGAAGATTTTTTCCCTGCCTTCGAATCTGCCGATCGAAGCGGCCAGCGCGCAGGTGATCGAACAATTGCACTCGCGCGTGCCGGTTTATGACGAAAGCCGAGGACCGGAGCACATTATCGGTTTGGTCTACTCCAAAGATCTGGCGCGGCTGATCTTCTACCGTTCCGCTTCGCCGGTGGTCGAGCTGCACCTCAAGCAGGTGATGCGCGATGTGTTGGTGGTGCCGGAGACAAAGACCGTGCTGGATCTGATCCGCGACTTTCAGCAGCGCCGGCGGCAGATGGCTATCGTGGTGGACGAGTACGGCTCGACGGTCGGGCTGGTGACCGCCGAGGATGCCATCGAGCAGTTGACCGGTGAGCTGGAGGACGAGTTCGACTCGCCTGCGCTGCCAGTGCTGACCACATCCAGCGGCGCGCTGCTGATGGATGGCGGCGTCAATCTGCGTGACCTGGAAACGCAGATGCAATGGAATCTGCCGCGCGACGGCGGCGTGGAGACGCTGGCCGGCTTTGTTCTGATGCGGCTGGGGCATATTCCTTCCGTGGGCGAGATTGTGATCTATGAGGGGCGCAAGCTGACCGTCGTGGAGATGGAGGCGCGGCGCATCAGCAAGATTCGCGTGGAGCCGGTGGAAGAGAAGGATGGGAAATTGGTATAGAAATGAAAAACTACTGCAGATACTTCATCTTTCAGTAGGAATAGTTGCAGTCAAAAGATAATTTGACATTCGCAGATCCTAAGTCTACATTGTAGGCATGGCGGAATTGCTAGGCACATTCGAGCAGATTGTACTTCTAGCTGTTCTCGGACTGGATAGGGATGCCTATGGTCGTGCGGTGCTTCGAGCTGTGCAATCGGCGACAGATGTTGATCGAAGCATCTCTGCGGGCGCAGTTTATGCCACACTGGATCGCTTGGAAACAAAAGGTCTTCTCTGTTCTCGGATCGAGGAAGGCACTCCAGCGCGTGGCGGCCGCGCCCGCCGGTTCTACCGGCTGACTCCGTCGGGCTCGTCCGCGCTGAGTCAGGCTCGCAGCGCCCTTGAGCGAATGTGGTCGGGCAAACGCTGGCCACCGGAGGTGATCGCATGAAACGAGTTTCTCCACCTTATCTTCTGGATCGTCTTTTAATCCTTCTGTTGTGTTTGCGTGATCGTGAGACAATTTCTGGCGATCTCCACGAAGAGTTTCTCGAAGTGAAAGCTCCGGAATTGGGACGATTCGGAGCTAGCCTTTGGTATTTCTGGCAGATTCTCAGCTTTGTTCCTGGAAGAGTCAGAGCTATTCTTGTGCAAGTGTCTGCGCTCAGGCTCCTGTGTATTTGCACAGCATTGGCGGGCGGTTGGCTCGGCATGATGGATATTCGATTGAGGCATCCGGGGTACGGCTCGCAGATAGTCATTGCGGCAACGATTGTGTGTCAGGCGTTACTCACCCTAGTAGCGCTTCGCTTCCGCCGAACCATGGTTCTTTGCGTTTTGGCAATGGCCGGCAGCTTATCTCTGCTGTGGCTTGCAGCTATTGCTTTGAAAGCCACTTTTTTTGGGGCGCATCTCGAGGGCTACGTTCTTCTGATTGCGCTAATGCTGATTGTTCAGGCCGTCCTGACTTTGTGGACACTGCCGAGAGCGCGCGCCCTTCGGAGAAATGCGCATGACACTTTATGAACTGATCTTCATCCTTCTGTTTATTGGTTCTGTAATCAACCTTGTTGCGGTCGCGCTTTTATGGAGAACGGGCAGGGCCAGAAGGATTCTGGTTGCATTGGCTTCGGTGTGGGGCGTTTATCTGACCATCCTCGCTGTCACCGATGTTCTTTGTTCGCAGAAGGTATTTATGGTCGGCGAAGATCAGTGCTTCGACGAAATGTGCTTTGCAGTTGTGGATGCGCAGTTGATTCCAAAACAAGCTTCCAATGCCAGTCCTGGCAATCTCTGCATGGTCAAGATTCGCGTGACAAATCATTCACGCGGTCGCACGCAAGCGGAAGGCGGCCTGCGTGGACGTCTCTATGACGGCGGGACGTATATCAACATCTCCGAAGCCGCTGAGCAGGCGTACGGCGAAGAACACGGCGAAAGCCCAAGGCTCACGCAAAAAGTTGCTCCCGGTGAAAGCATTGTTAGTATTCTCGTCTTCGAGCTACCAAAAACCTTCGAGCATCCCGCATTGACTTTGGATCACGGCTTTACTTCCGGTTACTTTATTCTGGGAGAAAGCCCTTTCTTTCACAAGCCAGATTTACATATGCTTTCGGGCTGCTTATAACATGACGCTTTGTATCCGTTCTGAATAAGGTAATCTATCGAAACAGGTTCTGCAGGGTTGACGACCGGGCGCCTGCCTGATTCAGCCTCGACCGCCTGCTCTCCATCATCAACCTGCTCGGCTCGCGCGTGGACGTTCGTGTCAAAGTCCGCGCCGTACACTCTGCCGCGCAAGCCGTCGACGGTTGAAGTTGAAATTTGGTTTGGGTGCTATCGCGCCAGCCTGAAATAGCGCTTCGCCTTGGCGACATCGCGGAAGATCTGAGCCTTGAGCGCTTCCGGCGAAGGCCACTCGATCTCGCCGCGCAGGCGCAGCAGGAACTCCAGATCGATGGGTGTCTCTTCTGTCATCTCGATTGGCTCGAAGTCCAGAATGTGCGACTCGACGGCGAAGGAAGCCGCGCCGAAGGTGGGGCGATTGCCCACGTTGGTGACGGCCTGAAAGCGGCGCTCGCACACTGTGAGGCGCGTAACGTAGACGCCAAAGGCGGGCAGCAGGCCGTCGTAGGCGGCGAGATTCACGGTGGGCACCAGCAGCCGCGTGCCGATGCCGCGTCCGCGCGCCTGCGTGGAGCGCACGCTGAAGGGTCGGCCGAGCATCCAGCGAGCGCGCTTCAGGTCGCCCGCGGTCACTCGTTCGCGGATCGTCGAACTTGAAACCTCCAGCCCGCGCACCTTCACCGGTGAATGAATGTGCACAGCGAAGCCGAACGTTGAGCCGAAACGTTTGAGGTCCTCGACGTCCGCCTCGGCGCAGCGGCCAAAGCGGAAGTTGCCGCCCTCGTGAAGGCTGCGGACGGCGAGCGTATCGACCAAAATCTTGCGGACAAAATCATCGGCGGAAAGCTCGGAGAAAGCTTGATCGAAGGGCAGGACGAGCACGATGTCGATGCCGGTGAGGGCGAGTAAACGCAGTCGCTCGGTGAGCGGCGTGAGCAGTTGAGGCGCTTGAGCGGGACGCAAGAATTGCTCGGGGTGGGGATCGAATGTAATGGCGACGGAGAGCGCATTGAGTTGACGCGCTTCGGCAACAACAGCGGAGAGAATCTCCTGATGGCCGAGATGCACGCCGTCGAAGTTGCCGATGGCTGCGACCGCGGGGCCGAAGGCTGCCGGAATCTCCGCAACGGAATGAAAAACTTGCATCAACGATCAGCCTCCAGATTCACGGGCAAGCTAAGGCCGTCGTGGGCCAGTCGGATGTTTTTCGGCAGCGCGCGGTTAGTCTCTGCGTGTCCCAGCTCGTGGGCGATGTGGGTGAGCCAGGTGTGGCGCGCGCCGATGCGCCGTGCCCAGCCGGTGGCTTGCGCGACGGTGGCGTGCGTGGGGTGCGGCTGGTGGCGCAGCGCGGAGAGAACCAGATGGTCAAGGCCCGTGAGCAGCGCGAAGCTGGATTCGGGAATCTCACTGACGTCCGTCAGGTAAGCCGTGCGGCCAAAGCGAAAGCCGGCGATCTCCATCTCACCGTGCATCACCGGGATGCGCTGAAAGCGGACGCCGTGAACGGTGGTGTCTTCGTCGAGCGGATGCAGTTGGACGCGGGCGCGATTGGGATAGGTGGCGCCGGGGGCAAAGGTGTAATCGAAGATGCGCTCCATCACCGCAATGGTCTCCGGCGCGGCGTAGAGCGGTATTGGACCGGCTTCGCGAAAGGCGGCAAAGCTGAGTGGGCGCAGATCGTCGAGGCCGAGAATGTGATCGGCATGCGAGTGCGTGTAAAAGACGGCGTCAACGCGGTTGAGGCGGTTGCGCAAAGCCTGCTCGCGGAAGTCGGGGCCGGTGTCGATGACCACGACCCGATCACGGCCTGCGTCGCGCCAGCGCAGGAGCACCGAGGGACGGAGGCGCCGGTCATGCGGGTCCGCCGAGGCGCAGACCGCGCATTCGCAGCCCAGGGTGGGAACGCCCATCGAGGTTCCAGTGCCGAGAAATGTGAGTGTTCCTTCCATATACTCCGAATAACCAATTGCTAACGCATCCAAAACAAGCGCGGGCGAGGACGCCCGCGCTAAAGCCGACCTGGAGGTTGGCGCTACATCATTTCCTTAGCGCTTTCCCGGCGGCGGTGGCGGCGGCTGCATGGCTTGCAAACTGATCATGCTGGTCAATTCCAGGAAGGCCATGCGCACGTCAAACAGGACGGTGTCCAGCGTGTTCTTTTCGGATTCGCTGAGGTTTCCTTTGGTCTTTTCGGCAAGCACGCCGAGCAGATCAATGGTAGTGCGCGCTCCTAGAATGTCGACCCTGGGACGCTGTCCCTCTTGTGTGCCCGCGCCCATCTGGATCATAGCGGAGACGTAAAATTGCTGCACCAGATACTCGAAGTTGACAGGCGGCTGCGCTCCCATGGCAGGGTTCTGCGCGCGCACCATATCCTCAATGCGCTGCGCTGAAGCGTCGTAGGCCGCTTTCTGCTCGCGGCTCTCTTTGGCCGTGGGCAACTGAGGCGCATCGTCTTCCACCGGAAGCTCCGGGGCTGCGGGTTTGTGTTCATTCACCACCAGCCGTGGACCGGAGCTGGGCGCGGGCGGCTCGGCGGCTGGCTCCGTTGGCGTAGTCGGCTCAGCGGGCTGGCTCCGGTTTTCCTGCTCTTCTTCCGCTTTGATTTTGCGGCGGTCAATCACGGTAAATTTCGGTGTGTCGCTCATGTTTTTATCTGCCTTCCGATAGAAATTGCGGTCAATGATTACTCAGTCATAACGCTAACAAAATTCCAAATTCGGCGGCGCGGCGAGAATTCTTGCTGTTCCCGCGGCTTCTCCGGCCTGGTAGAAAAAGGATTGGCTGCGCAGCGCGGCTTCGCCGCGCATCATGGCCAAGGCAAAAACCCTGACGCCAGCCGCCAGCGGCAACTGCGCCGCGCTGGTGATCTGGCCAGCGGCTCCAGACCCTTCCCATGTTAGTTCACTTCCGGCGGCGGGGATAGCTCCAAACAGCTCCAGAGAACGCAAATGCCGGTGAACGCTTCCGCGCGAACGGATGCGCTCGACGATCTCCTGACCTTGATAACAGCCTTTGCTGAAATGGAGGGTGCGCATCTGCGAGGTCTCCTGCGGAAGGTCGCGCTCGGCGATGTCAATGCCATAGGCGGGGATAGCTTCGGCGATGCGAAAGGCCTCCAACGCGGCTGCTCCGATGGGAGTTGCGCCGGCTTCGACCAACGCCTTCCACAGCGCGGGGATCTGGGCGGGCTGCATCCAAAATTCATAGTGTGGCGCAAGCGCGCCATAGCCCCGTGCAACGCCGAGCGGCTGGCCGTTCCAGGTGGCGCGGAGGCTGGTCATAGGCTGAGAGGGCACGGGCACTCCGAGGCGTTCGAGCAG
This sequence comes from uncultured Occallatibacter sp., assembly GCA_964644105.1. Taxonomy (GTDB): domain Bacteria; phylum Acidobacteriota; class Terriglobia; order Terriglobales; family Acidobacteriaceae; genus Telmatobacter. The sequence goes on from CAZXVX010000067.1 coordinate 15,487, forward strand.
CTCGGCGGCAAGTGGACCGGAGAGCCCCAGTGCGGTTTCGTCCGTGGGCATCAGCTCCACATCGTCCATGATGATGAATCGCTCCAGATGCGCGAGCAGCTTCTCCGTCTGATCGGCGGCGATGACCAGGCTTAGCTCTTCGCCCTGACGCCAGACGTGCAGGTCGCCCTGGATGCGTCCCTGCGCGTTGAGCACCAGATTCCATGCTCCGGCGTTGGGGGCCAGATCGCTTACCGTATTGGTGACCATGCCGTTGAGCCAGCGGAAGCGGTCTTCTCCGCGGAGGGTAAAGCGGCGCAGCCAGCCCAGATCGTGGACGGCGGCGGCGAAGGCCAGGGCCGCTATTTCTTTCTCTTCTGCGTCCAACTGATTGGGAGTCTTCGCGCCACGATAGTCAGTCAGATCTGGCTCCGCGCCGACTGCGGCTTCTTGCAGCAGCAGCGCGCTGAGCGGAGTGGCGGGAGAATTGGCCGTTTCAGTCATAGGAAAGATTTTGGTCGCGGGCGCGGTTTTTTCATAGGAAAGCGCGCCTTTGGCCGCATTCTGATTATAGCCTTGGAAGTGGATGGGGAGCATCGATGAGCAATCAGCAGAGACGGACAAGCGCTTGGGTTCTAGCGGCGGCGTTGTGTTTTGCAGCAGTTTTAGCGGCAGCACAGTCAACCACTCCGCGAGCGCAGTTGGCCGCACCGCAGACGTCGCAACCCACAGACTCAGCCAAAATCACATCCGAGCAGGCCAAGCAGCTCTTCAGCCTGGTGAATGAGCTGATCAAATTCTCCTCGGACGAGACGGGCCTGCCGATCAAGGCAACGGT
>CAZXVX010000068.1:0-16147 GCA_964644105.1 uncultured Occallatibacter sp.
CAGGTGAACCATGTCGCCGTAGGAGGGCGGCCCGGTGCCGCCGCAGGATTCGTCGGTTCCGTTGGCGTGCTGGTCCGCCGGATAGACGGTTGGGTTGTTCAGACAGTTGGTGTTCAAACCCAGCGCGTGGTCGATGTGCCCGTTCAGCAGTTCCTGGGCGGTGATTTCAAAGAGTCCGGCGGCATAGCCGGCCTTTACTGAAGTTGAGCCCACATCCTCCAAACCCGTGCCGCCGAAGGGGTGACTTCCGCCCCATTGGCAAGCTACCGTGGTTGCATTAACCGTGCAGGCCCATCCATCCACTTCAAGATTCTGCGTCGTATCGATGATGGCGATGTGCGCATCCGGCTGCGGCTCCGGCAAGGCGCCGCTGGGAATATGAATCTGCAAGTTATTTGCATCACAGCCATAACCGGAAGGCGCGCAGGTGAATGTCTTCACCGGATCGCTGGCCAGGGAGACGTAAACCGGGTACATATAACTATCAATGGAAAGATCCTGATTGGAGACACTCTGGCTCCAGAGCGCGGTCATCGCGGATTGCGGCAGTGTGGCGGCGCCGGCCGCCTTCAGCGTTGCCACAGTGGTGTGAAAGGGCGAGGCGCTGGAGAAGATCTGCGAGTAAACCCAGGGCAGCGGGGCGGTGTAAGCGGGGGGTGGCGGGGTGCTCTTGGTGCCGCCTCCGCAGGAAGTGATCCATGCAGCAGCCAAACAGAGAAGAACAAAATGCGCCGTCCGTGTAGTCAGGCTCGGATTCATCGGTGTGCCTCTTTCATTAACCATCACCAAAGAGATCGTCGATCTTGGCTTTGAGCGCAGCCATCTCCTGGCGGAGTTCAGCGATGGTGGCCTCCAGGCGGGTGATGCGGTCCTCATGGACAGCATACTCGGCGGGACTCTGCTCGGCGCAGGGAACTGCCTCGCGGCGGGTTTGAACCAGCTCGGCGGCAAAAGCGGCCGGCAACGATTCGATGCCGCCAGAGAGCAGATGCATATAACGCGATTCCTTGGTCCCGGGCTGGCGGGGCAGAACGGCGACCAGCGGCGGAGTGCGCTCCATCAGCTTTTGCAGCCCGGCCAGAACATCGGTCAGTTCGTCGAAGGTGTGCATCCGCTCGGTGCGGCTGCGCAGTTCGCCGGGAGTTTGCGGGCCGCGCAACAGCAGCACGCAGATAAGCGCCGTCTCCGCGCGGCTGAAATTGAAGGCCTCGCCCAGCCAGTGTTCGTACTTGGCGACGCGGCCATCACTCGAGCGGGCGCGTCCGGCTAGCTTCAGATCGTCCAGGCGATGCAAGGCCATGCGCACCGCTTCCTCATCCAGGTTCATCACCGGCTCGCGGTTGCTGCGCTGATTGCAGGCGTTGATCAGCGCGTTGAGCGAGAGCGGGTAGTATTCCGGAGTGGTCACTTCCTTTTCAACGAGCGCGCCAAGCACGCGAGCCTGCGTAGCGGAAAGGACGATGGTAGAGTTGGGAACTGAATCGGAGGGCGGCATAGGTCTATTTTGCCACCACAATCTCATGAGTGGAGGAGATTTTGCTGAAAGCCTGCATTCGCTTGACCGCGCGCCGCGCCGTTCCGTATTCTTCGATGGATTCCACGTGAGGATGGTTGCGAGTCTTTCAACGGAGGGAATCATGGCTTGCATCAATAAGAAAACCCGAATCTGCCTGCTGATTGCGCTACTCTGCGCCTGCTCTCTGCTTCCAGCCCAGCAACCACTTAATGTCTCCGGCCAAGTCATGGTTGCCGGACGCACAATTCCATATCTCATCCGCCATCTGCCCGTCAGCTCTTTTCCGGAGATTCCGTTACCCTTTGCCGCCCAGCTCAATCGTCGGAACTGCTTGATTCCACAAAGTTACGAAGCCCATCACCCGGAAAATGTCCTGCACGCCAGCCTGGAGCGCCCCGGCTCCTCCGACTGGGCGGTTCTTTGTTCGAGCCAGGGAACGGTCTCGCTGCTGGTTTACTTTGCCAGCGCACCGGACGAAGTGCATGTGCTGGCTGCCGCGCCGGAGACTGAGCGCCTTCAGCCCCACGGGGGGACCGATGTTCTCGGCTTCAACTGGGCGATCGACCCCGCCACGCCGGAGCAGATTCACACGGCCCAGATCGGTTTGCTGCATCGGCCTGCGCTGCTCGACCACGACGCGCTCGCCGATTCCCTCATCGACCGCCATACTGTTTATCACTTCTATCTAAAAGGCGCCTGGATTGTACTTGAAATGCCGAATTGATCTCAATTTTCTTTTCTACAAAAAAAGAGCAACAGCCGGGAACGTGTCCCGGCTGTTGCTCTTTTCAGAGATGAACTCTTGCTACGCCTTGGCCAGAACCAGCGCCTTCAGCCGCGCGTTCAAGCGGCTCTTGTAGCGGGAGACTGTGTTGTCATGCAGAATGCCCTTCTGCACGCTCTTGTCGAGGGTGGAGACGGTTGCGCGATACTGATCCTGGGCAGCCTTTACGTCGCCCTGGGTGAGCGCTTCGCGCAGAGCGCGCAGGCTCGAGCGCACGCGGCTGCGGTTGGCGCGGTTCACCGCGGTGCGGGTTTCAGTCTGACGAGCGCGCTTCAGCGACGATACATGGTTTGCCATTGAAAATCCTTGATCTTAGGCCCTGATTTTGGGCAGGATGATGCGGTCACAGAATGCAACCCAAGCCGCATCCCTCGCAATTTTTAAGTTTACGGGAAATTGCCCCGCAGGTCAATTATTGGTCGCAGTACTCAGGGCCGGAAAGCTGCCTTTGATCCAGGGGAAGAACTTGGGCAGCTCGCGGATTCAGTTCAATCAACCCTGGGAGGGAGCCGATCGAGAGATGAATTTGTAGCGAGCACGCAGGAAGAAGCGGCTATTGCATCCCGCGCATCTCCAGGGGTAGAAGCCGAAGAGGCTTTTAACTTTTTTTTCAAAGAAACCTCGGCGCTTGGATCGTTCGATTCCCTCGTAGTGACACTTGGGGCATTCCATGAAAACCTCCTACACAGGGTGAGCATACCACAATGTTTCTGCGATCAAATTAAAACTGATTGCGGTTTCGGGTTCGCTGGCAGGCCGGAGAGCGAAATATAACTTTATAGAACTCCCAGCGCATTCAACTCCCGGCGTAGCGGCTCGGCGCCAGTGAACAAAGACGATTTCATTCCTACGGCTTCCGCCGCAGCCACATTCTCCGCGCGATCGTCGATGAACAGAATCCGCTCCGCCGGTCTGCCCAGAATCTCCAGGGCCCGCCGGTAGATGGCCGCATCGGGCTTGCGCAGACCCAGGTAACAGGAACTCAGCGCGACTTTGAAGAATTTGCGCAGCCCAAAATGCTGGAGGCGGAATTCGTTCGTCTCCCGCGCCTCGTTGTTCAGCGCGCCTACCAGACACTGACCCGAGGCGGCAAGCTCACTCAGGATTCCCATTGCCCCATCGGGCAACAGTTTCGACCCCGCGCAGATGGCCGCGAAGAACTCTTCGCGGGTAAAGTTGCACGTCTTGTAAAAGACCGTTGCGTCCAGGTAGTCTTGCAGTGGAGTTGCGCCGAGCTCCCAGGCGCGATAGGGGGTCAAGTGGCGGGCTTCAAATTCCGCGCGGTCCAGGCCGAAGCGCTCCAGCACTGCCGCTCGCTCGCCTGAGTCCCAGCCGTTGGTGAACAGGACCCCGCCCACATCAAAGAGGATTACGTCGAAGGGGAAGATCGCAGCCTCCTGCAGAAAAAGACCTTCAGCGCTGATACTTGGCTTCGATGGCCAGCACCTTGTTGAAGCGCCGCACAAAGCGCTCTTCCGTCGCAATGAACTGCGCCGCGATAAACCGGTCCGCCACTTCAAAGGCCAGCGCCGGGCCAATGATTCGCGCGCCCAACACGCAGACGTTCATATCGTCGTGCTCCACGCCCTGGTGGGCCGAGTAGGTATCGTGGCACATTCCGGCGCGAATGCCCGGAATCTTGTTGGCCGCCACGCAGACTCCCACGCCCGAGCCGCAGATCAGGATGCCGCGCGGCGCAACTCCTTGCTTGATTGCCTCGCCGACCTTTTCGGCAAAGTCTGGATAGTCGTCGGGCAGGTCTGCGCTATAAGCGCCTAAATCGACCACCTCGTGGCCAGCCTTGCCTAGATAGGCGCGGACTTCTTCCTTCAAGAGGAAGCCCGCGTGGTCGGATGCGATGACGAGTTTCAAAGTGCACTCCTTCGGAGTTAGGGACTGAGGGACTAAGGGACTAGGGACTGAGGGACTAAGGAACAGCAGACTTGCTAACTTCAAGTACCTCAGTCCCTAGTCCCTCAGTCCCTAAGTCCCTGTTTTACCTCACCAGCTTTTTGGCCTGCGCGGCAACATTGGCCGCTGTGAAGCCATATTCGGCCAGAACCTTTGATCCTGGAGCGGATGCGCCGAAGCGGTCGATGCCGATCACCTCGCCATCCGAGCCCACGTACTTCCACCAGCCCGACGAGACGCCCGCTTCAACAGCCAGCTTGGGTACGCCGGCGGGCAGCACGCTGGCCTTGTACTGGGCGGTTTGCTCCTCGAAGATCTTCACGCTGGGAAAGCTGACGACCCGCGCCTGAATCCCTTCCGCGGCCAGCAGCTTGGCTGCTTCCACGCAAGGCCAGAGCTCCGAGCCCGCGCCGATCAAAACAATGGAGGGATTCTCCGCCTCTTGCAGGATGTAAGCTCCTTTGCTGACACCAGAGTACACATCGACCGAGGCCGGGTCGATCACCGGCAAATCCTGACGGCTGAGGGCAAAGAAGCTCGGACCTTTGCGCTCGACGGCCAGCCTCCACGCCGCCGCTGTTTCATTGGCGTCCGCGGGCCGGAAGTCGGTCATGCCGGGAATGGCGCGCAGGCCCACCAATTGTTCGATGGGTTCGTGGGTCGGACCGTCCTCGCCCACGGCAATCGAGTCATGGGTAAAGATGAAGAGTGAGTGCAGTTGCATCAGCGCGGCCAGCCGCATGGCGGGCTTGGCATAATCCGAGAAGACGAAGAAGGTGGAACCGAAGGGGATCAGCCCGCCATGCGCGGCGATGCCGTTGACCGCGGCAGCCATGCCGAACTCGCGCACTCCGAAGAAGATGTTGCGCCCCGCCGGGTCTACATGGAAGCTCTCCCCCGGCTTGAAGATCGTTTTGGTGGAAGAGGTCAGATCGGCCGCTCCTCCAAAAAGCTCCGGTACTGCTCCGGCAAGTTCATTCAGGACCACGCCGCCGGTGTTGCGCGTGGCTTGCGCCTTGCCCGCCGGGAAGCTGGGAATCGTTTTCTCCCAGCCGGCCTTCAATTCGCCTTTCTGGGTACGCTCGAACTCCGCCGCCAATTCCGGAAAGGCCGCCGCATATCCGGCAAAGAGCTGCTTCCAGGCGGCTTCATGAACCGCGCCCGCTTCGACCGCCTTGCGCCAGTTGGCCAGCGCGGCCTCGGGCACCACAAAGCTTTGATCTTCCGGGAAGCCGAAGAACTTTTTGGTCGAAGCCACGCCTTCCGAGCCCAGCGGCTCGCCGTGCGATTTGTTGCTGCCCGCCTTGGGGCTGCCGAAGCCGATGATGGTGCGCACGGCGATCAGTGACGGACGGCTGGTCTCGGCCTTGGCGGCTGCAATCGCCGCTTCAATGGCCGCCAAATCGTTGCCGTCCTCGACCCGCTGCACGTGCCAGTTGTAAGCCTCAAAGCGCTTCAGCGCATTCTCGGTGTAGCTCAAGCTGGTCGGTCCATCGAGCGAGATCAGGTTATCGTCGTAAAGGAAGGTCAGCTTGCCGAGGCCCAGCGTGCCGGCCAGCGAGGCTGCCTCGTGTGAGACGCCTTCCATCAGGTCGCCGTCACCCAACAGAGCAAAAGTATGGTGATCCACCACATCAAAGCCGGGGCGGTTATAAATTGCGGCCAGATGCTTCTCCGCAATGGCCATACCCACGGCCATGGCGATGCCCTGGCCCAGCGGTCCGGTGGTCACTTCAACGCCGTCCAGGTGGCCGCGCTCCGGATGGCCGGGGGTCTTCGATCCCCACTGGCGGAAGCTCTTTAGATCATCCAGCGTCACATCGTAGCCAGAGAGAAAGAGCGTCCCATAAAGCAATGCCGAGGCGTGACCATTGGAGAGCACAAAGCGGTCCCGATCGGCCCACTTGGAGTGCCTGGGATTGTGCTTCATCAGCTTATTGAAGAGCAGATAAGCGATTGGCGAGCAGCCCAGCGGAGCGCCGGGATGGCCGCTATTCGCCTTTTGCACAGTGTCCACGGCCAGCAATCGCAAGGTGTTGATGGACAGTTGATCGAGAGAGGAGTCCGCAAGAATGGATGTCATGCCTTTATTGTAATCAAAGTCAGCGCCCGATTCTCTCTCTCGAATTGCAGAACGGACAAGCATTCCTCCAAATTTTTAAGAGGCAGGATATCTTGCTTTCGCTTCCTTTACGGCTTTACAACCGGTGTAGCTGCGGATTTCTTTGCCTCCTCGGCCTTGCGCTCGGTTGCGGCTTTGGTCCGCCACTCATCGGCTTTGGAGAGGTCGTCCTGGCGCGCCGACTCGCTGGCATCGTCCAGAGCGGCCTTGGTTTTGTAGGCGTAAACCAGGCTGTCCATCGCTTCTACGTAATCAGGGCGGTTCTCGACCGCCTGGTTCAGGTACAGCAAAGCATCCTCGACAAGCGGCCCATTCTGCGCCTTGACGGACTGCTTTACCGCCGCGGGCGCCGCTGCGTTGTCCTTGCCGTCGTCGGTGAGGCCTGCCGCCTTCAACGCGGCAACCAGGTTGCGATGAGCCTGCAGCAGTTCAATCACGCCGATCTTCATCGCCGCTTCCGGGTCTTTCGGACTCTCGGCCAGCAGCCTTTTCTGCATGGTCTTGGCGTCGTCCAGCTTGCCGATCTCGAATTCAATGCCGGCAACCTGCCGGATGCTGTAGACATCGTGCGGGAACTCCTGCAAGAGATCTTGAAAGGCGCGAATCGCCTGCTGGGCAATCTTCAAGTTTTCCGGCGTCTCTGAACCAAAGACGACCTTCTGCCCCAATGCGGTGCCCAGGTACTTCAAACCTACGGGTTGATTCGGTATCAAATTCACAGCATTCTGGAAATGATGGATTGCGTCATCCAGATGGTTTGCCTTGTAGGCCTCGATGCCCTGCTTCAACTCATCCTGATACTCGGCCTCCGCGGGCGAGGAATGACGCCCTCCTCCGCCTCCTCCGCCCCGTTGACCGGCAGCGGGAAGAGAGGTCAAGGCAAGAATCGCCAAACCGGCGGCAGCCAGCTTCAGTGCGCGGAAGTGTAGGCGTGAGTTAAGCATCATGCACCTCGAATGGAAGAATCGGAATCTTTCAATTAGACGGATTTATCATAGCCCAGCCGACATATCTTTCAACTGTTTCATTGCCAATGGTAAGAAATCTGCGATCTCCTACCGGCTTAATCCATCCCGCCAACTTTCCCGCAACTTAGCATCGCCTCCAGCATCCATTGAATGTACGGCTCTGCTGAGGATTGAGACGCGCAGCACGGCCCCACTGCTTCCGCCCGGCCCCAAGAGGCCCCGGCATTGACCCCCAACGCAGCAGAGTACGAACCTGGCACGACCAAGGAGATTTCCGCAATGGCTTACGAACTCGCCCCGCTTCCCTACGACTACGCCGCTCTTGAACCGTTCATTGACTCAGAGACGATGCATATTCACCACGACAAGCACCATCAGGCGTACGTCAATAACACCAATGCGCTCTTGGCCAATCACCCTGATCTGGCGGCCAAGCCTATCGACGATCTGATCCGCGATCTGGCGCAGGTACCCGAAGAGATTCGCACCGCGGTCAAGAACAACGCCGGCGGCCATGCCAACCACACGGCTTTCTGGAAGCTGATGGGACCGGTCGGCTCGGAGGGAATTGGCGGCGCGCCGACAGGCCCTATTGCCGCGCAGATCGCCGCTGACTTTGGCGACTTTGAAAGCTTCAAGAAGCTCTTTAATGAGACCACCGCCAAGCAGTTCGGCTCCGGCTGGGGCTGGCTTGTCTTCACCGGCGGAAAGCTGAAGGTGATCACCACGGCCAACCAGGATTCGCCGCTGACGCAGGGCCTCTATCCCATCCTTTTCAATGACATCTGGGAGCACGCCTACTATCTGAAGTACCAGAATCGCCGCCCGGATTATTTGGCTGCCTGGTGGAATGTGGTCAACTGGCATGAGATCAACCGCCGCTTTGCCGTGGCCAAGGGATAGGAACTGAGAAGTGAGGACAGGGCGCGGCTTCGGCTGCGCTCTTTCTTCTGTGTTTATAAAATCAATGTTATTTAATGCAATCCGGATTTTTGCCGATGACAGATCGGGGTGGCGCATAGAATGGCTTTGGCGATTCTTTGCAAACACCAATAGTCTCTGAGGCATTGCATCATGACCAGCGTGAAAAAGCGTGCTCTGGCAGCTTTGCTTGCCACGACCCTAGCAGCGGCGTGCGGCATGGCGGGGGGCTATATGCTGGGTGGCTAGCTGGCGCTGAGGCAGGCCAAACATCGCCTTCAGCAGGATTTGGGGCGGCTTGTAGCTGAGCAGAACGCCTTCATGAAAGAAACCAACGTTGTCCTGAAGCAGATGAACCACTCGCCTTATCCTTACTGCTCAGAGGCCGAGATCGCCTACTTTCGCAAGCTTATCTTTCAGACCGATTACCTCAGGGATAGCGGGCGGATGCGGGATGGAAAGATCGACTGCTCGGCGACACTGAGCGCGGCGGATCTTGCCAAGGCGCAATTACGGCCTGCCTATTCCTTGCCGAATGGAATGAAGGTGGTGATGGCGACTGGCTTGCTTCAGGTGCGCGACCAGATCACGCTGGGCACTCAAGACGGCACTTCTTATGTCGTGGTCAACTCCGGCGCGAGCAGGCGCCTGGATACGACCCCCTTGCCGTTTCTTGTGACGATAACTCATACGGCGGATCAGAGGACGGGCAGATTATTCTCCGTTGCGCCGCAGGCTGGGGACGCGGAGTTTACCAGCGATGGAATGAGCCGGCGCGGAGATACGCTTTATTTTACGCATTGCATTCCAGAAGCATTCAGTTGCGCGACCACCCTGATCACGATTCCCGAAGCGCTGCGAGCCGACCGTACCCAATTGTGGATCTGCGTGCTCATAGGCGGGTTGATGGGCACATTCCTTGGCCTTCTGCTTTCCTTGTTTTACCGGCGCAACCGCAGCATGGAGCAGCAGCTTCGGCGCGCCATTCGCGACGACAAGCTGAAGGTGGTTTATCAGCCGATCGTCTGTTTGCCCAGCGGCCGGATTGTAGGATCGGAGGCATTGGCGCGGTGGACGGACGAAGACGGCTTCGCGGTGGGTCCGGACATCTTTATCAAGATGGCCGAGACCTGCGGATTTGTGGGGGAGATCACGCGTCTGGTGGTGCGCCACGCGTTGAACGACTTTGCAGAGGTACTGCGCGCCCACCCTGATTTCCACCTGAGCATCAACGTGGCGGCGGCAGATCTGGCTGATCCCGGATTTTTAACCATGCTGGAAGGCGAACTTGAGCGGACGGGCGTTCGGGCTGAAAGCCTGTCCATTGAGATTACCGAAAGCTCGACGGCACGGCATCAAACGGCGATAGCGACCATTCAGCGGTTGCACGAGCGCGGCCACAGCGTGCATATAGACGACTTCGGAACAGGCTATTCCAGCCTTTCGTATCTGCATGATCTGGCCATCAGCGCCATCAAGATCGACCGCTCATTCACCCAAGCGATTGGCACCGAAGCAGTCACCTTGTCCATTTTGCCGCAGATCATGGCTATGGCCGATTCGCTGCATCTGCAGGTGATTGTGGAAGGGATTGAGACCAGCCAGCAGGCCGGCTACTTCAGCTCCGAATCGAACCCGATTCTTGGCCAGGGATGGCTCTTCGGCCGGCCGGTTGCGCCGGATGTGTTTGCGCATCTGCTGGAGGAGCAAGAGAAGGCTGTGCCGGCATCATCGGTCGAAGACTGTGCGGCTTAGAGCAAAACGCGATAACCTGAAATGCATGAAATTGCTCTCTCGAAAATCAATCCAACTTCTACTCCTCGTCGCGGGGTTGTGCGCCGGCACGCCTTCCTGGTGCCAGACGCGGCAGTTTCAATTCGAGCAGTATCCGGTCGAGGTCTATAAGGGGCGCATTCATACGCCGAAATGGCTGCACAAAAATGAAGACGGCGAGTGGGAGAACGAATTGGAAAAGCCGGCGCAGCCTCCTCAGGTGAACTTCGCCGGTGAATATGATCTCGATGCTCTCAGTTGCGGAACGGGTTGCCGATACTACGAATTGACGAATCTGCGAACCGGAGTGGATCTCCGGGAGATTTCCATGTTTGATGGCGGTGAGCCGCTGCCCAAAACCAAGGATGGACATCCATTTCTTACTGTGCTTTTTTACAAGCCCGCCAGCCGTTTGCTGATTGCTGAGTATCATCTGGATTTCAACAGCCCAGACAAAGCAGAAACCTGCCGCCAGCGATATTTTGTTCTGGAAGACGGCAAACTTCGCTCCATCTCCAAAACTTTTATGTTTTGCACCGAGGAGAATGAGTAATGATAGAAATAGATGGCGCAATCGATGAATGACGAACCTGCAATGAATCCGCCGGAGGAGAGCGCTCCAGGTCAGATCGAGGCGCTGGAGCAGGCCTTCTGCGAGCAACTGATGGCTTGCCTGGATGAATGTGCCCGCGGGCGGCGCGGACTGTTTTCCAGTGTGGAACTGCTGGAGGATGGCGACGGGCACGCATGGCCTGAGGCGGAGCGGCTGCGCGAGCTGGCGCTGGCCATGCAAGGGGTTCTGGCGCAATTGGAAGATCGCAATGCGCTTTGCGACGAGTTTCTTGACCTTTGCTCGATGCACGGCGAGAGCCATCCCGGCGAGCGGAAGCTGGCGCGGGCTTTTCTGGAGCGGATCGAGCGAGGCGAAGTGGGCCAGCAACAGACGGGAAAGAATCTGCCGTGGTGATATTGCAAACTTTTCTTACTCTGGTTGCAGGCTTTGCCGTCGTCGTGTTGCTGGGCATGGGTTTGATTGCGCTAGCCGCCCGGCTGATTCCAAGCTGGGCTGAGGCGGCAGGACAACACCAGCCGGGCTATGCCTTTGTTCATCTGGGATTTTCGCTTCTCTCGGCGGCGGCTGGCGGCTACCTGACGGCTTGGATTGCACAAGACAACCCGCTGATTCAAGTGCTGGCTCTGGCGCTGGTGGTGCTGCTTCTGTCCGCCATGAGCGCCCTGCAAGCGCGCGGCAAATATCCTATCTGGTTTTTGCTGGCGCAGGTGGCCGTCTCGCCCGTGGGCGTGCTGGCCGGTGGGCTGGCGCGGCTGCGCGTGCTGGGGATTCTGTAGATTGTGCCGCTCAGGATCGCTTGAACAGTAGACGCCGGTTTCGTAACAGTTTGATCGTGAAGAAGTGAATGAGTGAATACGTGAAGAAAAAACGCGTATATTTCACTCATTCACTCATTCACTGAACAGCCCATGGTGAAAATCGCAAATTCCGGAAACCTTCCCGGCTGAGTTAATAATTATTCAGTTGGAGCGTCCTCTCTATGAACAGCCAAGAAGGGGAGCCGGTGGCCACTGCGAACCCAGTCATGACGTCCATGGAGAGCTGTGACCATCTTTCGCAATTGTTTGCGGAGCATCATCGGCGTGTGCTGGTTGCGGCCTGGCGCGTGACCGGCAGCATGGCGGATGCGGAGGATGTTGCGCAAGCGGTCTTTCTGCGGCTGGCAGGCGGTCAAGGCCAACTCATGGCCAATGTCGGCAGCTACCTTTACCGGGCTGCGATCAACGGCGCTCTGGACCTGTTGAGACGGCGGAAGGCCGCGCGCGTGGAGTCGCTTGAGAGCGCGGGCGAGTATTCCGTCTGGCAGGGTCAATCCCCTGAAGATGAGCTTTCAAACCATGAGTTAGGCGCATGGCTCAGGCAGGCAATCGGCGAATTGACTCCGCGCGCGGCGGAGATCTTCACCTTGCGCTACTTGGAGGATTTGAAGAATCAGGAGATCGCGGTTTTGATGGGAACGTCGCAGGCGGTGGTTGCCGTTACCCTTCATAAGGCGCGCGCCAAACTCAAGAAACGAATTGTGGAATTGCAGCGGGGAAGACCATGAGACGAGAGGATGAGAAGCTTCTGAATGATGCACTGCTCGCCATGAGAGCCGGCGAGCCCGATGGCGCGGAGATTGCAGCCGCTGCCGGCCGGGTGGCTGCGCGCCTCGACATCGACTTCGGGGCCGGCCGCAGCGGCATCAGCTACCCTTCGCGGCTGACCCTGGTGCCTCGGCCCGCACTCGTCGCGGCAGGCGTGGCCAACTGGCGCAAGTGGCAATACAGTTGGGCACTGGCTGCCTGCTTTGCGCTGATGGCTTGCACACTTTTTTTCTACAAGGCTTATTGGCAGATACCGGCTGGAGTCCGGGCCGAGGTGCGATCCGTGGACGGAGCGGCCTATCGCATCTCGAATACCGGGGATCGTCCGCTTTCTCCCGGCGACAAATTGTCCGAGGGCGAATATCTGCGCACCGGCGGGGGCGGTCATGCTGTACTTCAGCTTGCGGATGGATCGACGGTTGAAGTGAATGAGCAGAGCGTGCTTGGCGTGGGAGCCCGCGGCCGCAGCATGACCGTCTCGCTGGACAATGGCTCCGTGATTGTGCAAACCGCCAAGCGCCTCTCCGGTCATTTGTCTGTGAAGACGCCGGATTGCCGCGTGGCCTTTGCAGACACCATCTTCTCCGTCCATACCGGAGTCAAAGGCTCGCAGGTGGCGGTGCTGCAAGGTTCGGTTCAGGTCAGGCATGACGGCAAGGATACGCTGATTCAAGCCGGTGGCCAGGTAACGACCAATGGAAACCTGCAATCCGCGCCGGTTGAAGATCAGATTGCCTGGAGCCATGACCGCGACAAGTATATGACTTTGCTGGCGCGGGTATCCGCGGATCGGAGCAAGGTTCTTTCCATTCCATCTCATTCGCCGGGAACCGCCGGCGAGATGGTGAAGAGTACCGATGGATTGAGAGACAAAGCCAGCGGCAAGGTGCTTCACGAGAACAGCGGTCAAAGAGAGAGACCGTACCAGACCGTGGAGCACCGCGAGCCGAGTGGCGGGGCTGAGATCCATTTGAATCAGCAGTTGGCGGCGGCGCGGCTGCCGGATGCGGCCGGGCTGGGCGGCGTTGCTCCCAGGAGTACGCCTGAATTCAACCCGCCAAGCTCCTCAAACGGCGCTCATCCTGGCAGGGTAACGGTTGCGCAACTGGAGCAGGCGCTGGCTGAGGCCCGCAGCCTGCCGGATGCGGAAGCGGCGCGGCAACTCTCCGGGCTGGAGCTTGTGGAGCGGCTGAACTCGGTCAAGCTGGCTCAACTGAAGGCGGATCTGCCGGGTGACAAGGCCCGCGAGCAATTGGTGATTTTGGCCGACATGGCGGCATTTCTTGCTCCGCCCGCGACGGAGATTCTTGCAGACCCGATTCCCGCGCCTGAAGAGACGCGCAATATGCTGACTTTGATTGTGAGTTACATCAACAACACAGCCCGGCAATTGCCGAATCTGCTTGCCGTGCGCGAGACGATTGGCTTTGAAGACAGGCCGCAACAGGATATACAACTGGCAATGGGCATCCTTGCGGAAAGCGCCATGCCCTTGCACTTTGTTGGAAGATCGAGCGTCACAGTCGCCTACCGTGACCGCAAAGAAGTGATTCACGGGAAGGCTGTAAAGGTGGGAGGTCAGTTCAGCGGTCTGGCCACATCGGGCGAGTTCGAGCCGATTATCGGTTTAGCCGTGAGCGATGCGCTGCATGGCAAGATCACCTGGAGCCGCTGGGAGCAGGGCGCAAGCGGAAGAGAAGCGGTCTTCCACTACGCCGTGCCCCGTGAGAAGTCCCACTACCCGGTGCTGTTCTGCTGCCAGAACGAGGGATTAGGCGGCGATGCGACTCCGTCCGCAAGCCTGTTCCGAGAGCTTGCCGGCTATCACGGCGAGATTGTCTTCGATCCTGTGAGTGGCGCCATACTTCGCATTACGCTGGATTCTGAAATTCCTCCGGGTGATCTGGTTTCCAAAGCCAGCCTTCTCATTGAATACGGTTCGGTTGAAATAGGAGGCCAGAGCTATATCTGCCCGGTAAAAAGCGTATCCAGTTTAACGGCGTTTTATGGACAGCGAACCGGGATGTATGCCATGTCGCGATACCGGGGTCCGTCAAAGATCCACCTGAATGACATTACTTTTTCGCAGTACAGCCGCTTGGGCACGGATGCTCGGAATGTGGCCGGGAAGAGCGTGGAAGCGGGCGCGCCCGCCGGTCCTCCATAACGGCTTGAGGTATGAGTCTGGTTTTGATAGGGCATGAGTTTAGAAGCTGCGGAAAGAGGGCTGAATTTGGGTGAGGGCATGGAAAAACATTACGCAGGGGCTAAAGCCCAACCTTTTTATCTGCATCTTGCGGCACGACTAAAGTCGTGCCCTGACGCTTATGGACTCGTTATTTGGTTTTTCAGCGGCCTGTAAAGTTTTGCGCTGACGCTTCTGGGCTCTTTATTTGGTGTTTCAGCGGCCTGGTTAGACGTGCCGCAATTGACTTGAAAAGGAACTGGGGCTTTAGCCCCCAAAGGACCGTTCACTCTGCATCGGGTAAGCAATGCGCAAATCAATTCGGTGGAGTAGTCGATTGGCTGGACAAGGAGATATTCAGATGCGAATGCTGTTGATGGTTTTACTGTTGTCGGGCTTGGCGTTGCCCGTGTTGGGCGAGAAGGAAGCGGCCGTGGCCAAGCTCACTGTGGCCCAGTTGGAAGAGACTCTGGCGGCGGCGCACGGAAAGCCGGATGCGGATCTGGCGCGCCAACTCTCCGCGGTTGAGCTGACCGAGCGGCTAAACTCGGTCAAGCTGGCCAAATGGAAGGCTGATCTGCCGGGTGAAAAGGCTCGGGAGCAATTGGTCATTCTGGCTGATTCGGCGGCGTTTCTGGAGCCGCCCAGCGCGGAGATTCCAGCGGATTCCGCGCCGGACGCCGATGCGGCGCGCAAGATGCTCACTCTGATTGTGAATTATGTGAACACCACGGCTCGCCAGTTGCCGAATTTCCTGGCGGTGCGCGATACGATTGGCTTTGAAGACAAGCCGCAGGAGGATGTGCTTGGCCCAACCGGCGTGGTTTCAGAGTCTGCCATGCCGCTGCACTCCGTCGGCAAAGCCAGCCTCACGGTCACGTATCGCGACGGCAAGGAAGTGGTGGATGAGAAGGCGGCAAAGCATGGAACGCAGATTGGCGGCCTGAGCACCGCGGGCGAGTTTGGACCGATCCTCAGCCTGGTGGTCGCCGATGCGCTGCATGGCAAGATCACCTGGGGCCGCTGGGAGCAGGGCGCGGGCGGAAAGGAAGCCGTCTTCCACTTTGCGGTGCCCAGCGATAAGTCGCATTACCCGGTGCAGTTCTGCTGCATTGCGGACGGTTTCAACTCCGACGGCACTTCGAATCGACGGGTATTCCGAGAGATCGTCAGCTATCACGGCGAGATTGTCTTCGATCCAGCTAGCGGCGCCATCTTTCGCATCACCATGGAGGCCGACCTCTCCGCCGCCGAACTGGTCTCCAAAGCCGGTATCCAGGTCGAGTACAGCCCAATCGAGATTGCTGGAAAGACTTACATCTGCCCGGTCAGAAGCATTTCCATACTGGCTGCGCATACGGCGCAACAGACCGGCGCCACTTCCAGATCGAATTACAGGGGCGCAACAAAAACCTACCTGAATGACGTTGCCTTTTCGCAATATCGCCGCTTCGGCACAGAGTCGCGGATTCTGACTGGAGATGATCTGAACACAGGCGCGCCCTCTGGCCCAAGCTCGGCAGATGCGCCGTATTCCAGCCCGTCCAGGGCTGTAAATCACTGATCTTCTTTTCGGTTTCCGTAGGCGCAGATGGGGATCACAATGTTGCAGATGGTGGGACTTCTACAAAATATGCCACTTGTTTATTGAGTGCCACTAGAGTAGATTGGTGTCATCGATGAAGCGAGGTGGCACAGATGGAAACATTGGAGCTTCAAGAGAATGAAGTTGTTTGGCAGCGCCCCACGTTCGTCGAGGATCATCGGGTTCGGATGCGCCTTGGAGCGAAAGGGCGTCTGGTGATAC
>CAZXVX010000069.1:0-16085 GCA_964644105.1 uncultured Occallatibacter sp.
GCAGGTCGAACATGAGCTTCTGGCCGGTCCACTGCATCAGGTAGGTCTGGATGAATTGGAAGAGGTAAGCGCCGAGCAGGACGGCGATGTAGACCTCGGCCAGTTGGGTGATGCCCTGGATGGGGTCGTTGGAGAGGTGACGGGTGAGCGCGTTGCGCGTGCCCAGGCCGCGAGCCAGCAGGTTGGTGGAGAGCGGCGAGCCGGAGGCGGAAGGGAAGTAGCGGTCGATGGCCACCATGACCAGGAATGGGCCTGAGACGTCGCAGAGGGATTTGAGGCTGATGGCGAGGGTGGAGACGGCGGCCTGAATCCAATAGGGGCGCAGATAATGGCCGAGCCGGCGCATCAGCCGGGAGTCGTAGACTTTGCCGACCGGGTCGTCATCGGGCTTTTGGGGCTTCTTCGGTTCCTTTTCGGCCATGGGTGAGGCGCTGCTGTCTCTATTGTACGGAGTGGATTTCAGTGAGCGGGGGAATCGAAGGCACTCGTGCAAAATCGCTCCACCAATCAGGCGTTAAAAAAGGTGTGATTTGTAGCCATGCAAGGCTGCAAAATAAAGCATTCCCGCCCAGTGGTTCAAAATGTTCACCGGGAGCGCCCTCAATTTGGGTTGGGAAAGATCGCCGATACCGAGAGCACCCGCCGAGATGAAATGACCGAGTTCCATCTGATTATCGTAAAAAATATCGGATTATGACACTTTCGAAAGTGTCACAATCACTGAAGCGCCTTGATCGCGTGCGGATAGAATTCCGTTTATGGATAGATTGCTCATCGCCGGATAACTCATCCTTGGCGTGCTTTGAGAAGGGTGAGTTATCCGGCGAAAACCAGGACGAAACCAATTGCAGCAATAGGAGTGAGAGGCAGAAAGGCATGTCGAATCAGATTCCCCCACAAACACGGATCTCGATTGCTTGTGATTCCGACCGAGACTCCATCTATGCAATGCGGCACGAGGTCTATGCCGAGGAGTTGCACCAGCACTCGACGACACTTGACCACATGCTGAGGGATTCGCTGGATGCATTGAACGAGTACATTGTGGCGAAGGTTGACGGCCAACTGGCGGGCTTTGTCAGCATTACTCCTCCGGGCTTGGGGAAGTACTCGATTGACAAGTATGTAACGCGAGAGAAGCTAGACATTTCGTTTGATGAGGGTTTGTACGAAATACGAATTCTGACCGTTGCGCGAGCGCATCGCGGCACCAGTCTGGCAGCCGCTTTGATGGTTGCGGCTGGGCGATGGGCGGAAGAGAGGGGCGCCACGCATCTTGTTGCGATGGGACGCACTGAAGTGCTGAGTATCTATCTAAAGCAAGGGTTCAAAGCTTCGGGCTGCCGGATAAAGGCCGGGGCTGTAACCTTTGAGCTGCTCAGCGCTCCGATTCAGCAACTGCGCACAGAGATCGAGCGCCGCCGCTCCTTTTACCAGAAAGTTGAGGAAAGGCTGGAATGGGGCCTTCCGTTTCCTTTCTTCAAACCGCCGTGCTGCTTTCACGGCGGCGCCTTTTTTGATGCCATCGGCACAGACTTTGAGAGCCTGGAGCGCAAAGACTCGATTGTGAATGCAGATGTGCTGGATGCATGGTTTCCGCCTTCTCCAATGGCGCTGGATGCATTGCGTGAGCACTTGCCATGGCTGATGAGAACATCACCGCCGACTCAATGCGAAGGATTGCGAAGGGCCATCGCGCGGCACCGTGGAGTGAGCGAGGAAACGATATTGCCCGGAGCCGGCTCATCTGATCTGATTTACCTTGCCTTCCGGAAATGGCTGAACCGGAAGTCGCGCGTGCTTGTGCTGGACCCAATGTATGGGGAATATGTCCATGTTCTCGAAAACGTGATTGGCTGCCAGGTTGACAGAATGGTTCTCGCGAGGCGAGACAGTTACGTGGTTGACCTTGACGAACTCCGGGCACGGGCTGCGCAGGGCTATGACCTGATTGTTCTGGTCAATCCGAACAACCCCACCGGACAATACATTGCTCGCAACAAGTTGATAGATACCCTTTCCAATATTCCCCGAAGCACCAGGGTCTGGGTCGATGAGGCCTATATCGAATATGTTGGCTCAGAGGAGTCTATCGAGCACTTTGCCGCGGCAAGCGAGAATGTACTGGTCTGCAAAACGATGTCGAAGGTGTATGCTTTGAGCGGCATGCGGGCAGCGTATCTCTGCGGGTCTCAGCGGCAACTTTCTGAGCTGATTCCGATTACACCGCCATGGGCAGTAAGCCTGCCCGCGCAGGTTGCCGCAGTCAAGGCGCTAGGGGACGGCGCATACTATCGGGAGCGCTACCGGGAGACGCGCATACTCCGGCAGCAGTTGACGGAAGGGCTTCGAGAGATTGGCATCCGCGAGATTGTGCCAGGAGAGGCCAATTTTGTGATGTTTCACCTCGAGCAGGATCAACCATCCGCGGCCACGGTGCTGAGTGAAGCCCGGAGGCAAGGTGTATTCCTTCGTGACGTCTCCTCGATGGGATGCGATGTAGGACTGCGAGCGCTCAGGCTCACCGTTAAAGACGAAGAAACAAACCAGCGCACCCTGGCGACGCTTCAAAGCGCGCTTTTGTTGCGCCGTCCCTGACGGGACGCCGGATCGATTGATGGTGCGCGCCGCAGCCTTTCTCAAAGAGTTGGTTGAATCGAAGGCGCGAGGCCGGCGCTGCCGCGAATTTGGCGCGCTGATGGATGCCGCGGCGGCGCTTGAAAAAGCTTGCTTGCTGTTAGAATCGCTTGGACGGGCATGAAGGATCGGAAGAATCTTATGGGGTCCGGAGTTCAAATTATTGGTGCGGGAATTGCCGGGCTGACGGCGGCTCTTGCCTTGCGGCGCGCAGGTTTCGACTGCGAGATCCATGAGCGAATGACGGAGTTTAACCAGCTTGGCGCGGGGATTATTCTTGGGCCGAATGCAGTTCACCTGCTCTCAATACTCGGAGTTGACCTTTTTTCGGTAGGCCAGCCGGTGACCAAGGTCCGCACACTCGATCTTCGTGGGCGCGTAATCCAGGAATCAGATCTGAGCCGCGTCACTGGCTCTTCGCCGGGCGCTCTGGCGTTTGATCGAACAGAACTGCATCAAGCTCTGATTCAGGCGCTTCCCTCCGGGTTTGTGCAACTTGGATCGCCGTACAAGGTTGAAGAGAGCTTTGCCGAGGACAGGTTTCTTATCGGCGCCGATGGAATTTATTCGACAGTGCGGCAAAAGATTGCCGGACCCTTGGCAATTCGTTATAGCGGCTGCACCTGCTGGCGCGCCATTTGTCAAAACCCCGGCGTCGATGGGGCATTTGAGCAATGGGCCGGCCGTTCTCGAATTGGCGTGATTCCACTCACCGGTAACCGCATTTATGTCTACCTGGTGAGAACCGCCCCACAAGCATCGCCACGATCAAACAATATGGCGTTCATTCGCAATGATTTCACTTTCTGCTCGAGCGAGGCTCTGCGGGTGGTCGATGCGCTGGCTGAGACACCGCTTCTTCATCATGATTTGGAAGAGCTGGCAAGGCCAGTTTGGGGAGCGGGAAAAACGCTGCTGATTGGAGACGCAGCACACGCGATGACTCCAAACCTTGGCCAGGGTGCTGGGATGGCAATCGAGGACGCATTCGTGCTGCCGGCAACTCTTCAAGCCCCGGACCCGGCTGCTGAGTTGAAGCGCATCCGGCACAGCCGTGTGTTGCAACTGCAAAGAGCGTCCCGCCTGCTGGGCCAGGTGGCGCATTGGGAGCACCCCTGGTCATGCGCTCTTCGCGATTGCTTGCTTCGTGCAATTCCTTCCTGGGTCAGCGAGCGCCAATACGCCAGGATGATTGAACAAGGAATCTCTCTTTCAAGCCGGCATTAGGGCCTGTTCACAGATTTTTCGGAGTTGATGAGCAGGCAGATGCCTGATTTTTCCGGCGTATCAAGCCGAGAACGCCATCCGTAAAAAGAATTTTTGCGTCAAAAATCGGCTTCCAGGCGTCACTATAGAGATAACGGCTGAAGAGATTTTGTGTGAGGAAGAACGCATTGAGACGCATTCATGGAATGGTTTGTTGGACGATACTGGCGCTGGCGGTTGTGGGCTGCGAGACGAAGCCGGCGGCCAAGGCGGGCGCGGGCATGCAGGCGATGCCGGTGCAGACGGCGACGGTGAGCTTGCAGCCGGTGGCGCAATCGAGCGAGTATGTGGCGACGATCAAGTCGCGGCGCTCGGCGACGCTGCTGCCGCAGGTGAGCGGATTGATTACGCAGATACTGGTGCGCTCGGGCGATGTGGTGAAGGCCGGGCAGGTGCTGATGGAGATTGATCCGCGCTTGCAGAAGGCGACGGTGGACGCGGCGCGCGCGACGGAGCGGCAGAAGAAGGCTCTTTACGATTACAACGCGATTGAAGTTGACCGGCAGCGCAAGCTCTTTGAGGCGGGCGTGACCAGCCGCGACGCCTACGATCAGGCCAAGCAGGCGCACGACAACGCCAAATCGGATTACGAGTCGGCGGTGGAACTGCGCAAGACGCAGGAGGAGCAACTGGCCTACTACAGCATCCGCGCGCCGTTTGACGGGGTGGTGGGCGACATTCCGGTGCATGTGGGCGACTTTGCTTCGCCGATGAATGCGCCGGCCACGGTGCTGACCACGGTGGACGAGGGCAAGGAGCTTGAGGCGTATATTGAAATTCCCACGGAGCGGGCGGGGCAGGCGCGCCTGGGGATGGATGTGGAGCTGACCGACAACGAAGGCAAGCTGCTGGACAAGACGAAGATCAACTTTATATCGCCGCAGGTGGACGGCAGCTTGCAGGGGATTCTGGTGAAGGCGCCGGTGAATGCCTCGCCGGAGCTGCTGCGCACGGCGCAGATGATCAAGGCGCGGGTGATCTGGAGCACGGTGCCGATGGCGGTGGTGCCGGTGCTGGCGGTGGTGCGGCAGGGCGGGCAGAGCTTTGTGTATGTGCTGCGCAAGCAGGGTCCGATGACCTTGGCGGTGCAGACTTCAGTTGCGCTGGGGGATACGATGGGCAACAGCTACGCGGTCACTTCGGGGTTGAACGCGGGTGACAAGGTGGTAGTGTCGAGCACGCAGTTCCTTGTGAATGGGATGCCGGTTGTGCCGCTGGGGGGATGAGGGTTGGTGCATCCCCGGTCTCAAAATCGAGACCGGGGGCACCCAATAGATGTAACGGCAAAACCAAATGCAACCTCAACCACGGGTCCTTCGACTGCGCAGTTCGCAATAAGCGCGAACTGCTTCGCTCAGGATGACAGTTTATTAGAGTTATTGACAGAGCTATTGAGTTCATACCAGTTTTCTGGAAATGGAGTAACCCTTGTTTGTTGATTTCTTTATTCATCGGCCGGTCTTTGCGACGGTTTGCGCGCTGCTGATTATTCTTGCCGGGGCGGTGTGCATTCCCACGCTTCCGGTGGCCATGTATCCGACGCTGGCGCCGCCGCAGGTTTCGGTTGCGTGCAACTATGTGGGCGCGAATGCCGACACCGTGGAGAAGGCGGTGACGATACCGCTGGAAGAGGCGATCAACGGCGTGGAGGGGATGCGCTACATCAGCTCGTCGAGCACCAACAGCGGAACCAGCTCGATTACGGTGACCTTTCAGACCGGCTACGATCTGGACATAGCCGCGGTGGACGTGCAGAACCGCGTGGCTACCGCCGAGGGGCGGCTGCCGGCGGCGGTCAACCAGACCGGCATCAGCATTACCAAGAGCAACAGCAACTTTGTCTTCGGCGCGGGCTTTTATACGCTGGACGGGCGCTATTCCTCCGAGTTCATTTCGAATTATCTGGATGTTTACGTGAAGGACGCGCTGAAGCGCGTGCCGGGCGTGGGCGACGTGATGATCTTTGGCGAGCGCAAGTACGCGATGCGCATTTGGCTGGACCCGGTGAGGCTGGCGGCGCGCAACCTGACGGCGACCGACGTAGTGAATGCGCTGAGCGAGCAGAATGTGGAGATTCCCGCCGGGCAGCTTGGGCAGCCGCCGGCGGACAAGAAGCAGTCGTTTCAGGTTCCGGTGCGCGTGGTGGGCCGGCTGACCTCGCCTGCCGAGTTCGACAAGATTATTGTGAAAAGCAGCTCGAATGGTTTGGTGCAGTTGAAGGATGTGGGCCACTCCGAGGTGGGCGCGGAGGATTATAGCTCGGAGCTGAAGTATATGGGCATGGAGGCGCATGGGGTGGGCGTGATGCAACTGTCGAACGCCAATGCGCTGGAGGTGGATCGAGCGGCCAAAGCGGTACTGGAGAAACTGTCAAAGAATTTTCCGCCTGGGCTGAAGTATGCGATTGCATTTGATTCGACGACGGTGGTGGGCGATTCGATCCGCGAGGTGCTTTCGACGCTGGCGGTTGCGGTGTTGATCGTCATCACGGTGATCTTTCTTTTTCTGCTGGACTGGCGCGCCACGATTATTCCCGCCGTCACCATTCCGGTTTCGCTGATTGGCACCTTTGCCTTCATCAAGCTCTTCGGCTTCTCCATCAACTCGTTGACGCTGTTCGGCATAACGCTAGCTACGGGACTGGTGGTGGATGATGCGATTGTAGTGATTGAGAACGTGCAGCGGCATATGCACATGGAACACTCCGATCCGCACGCCGCCACCTCGCGCGCCATGGGCGAAGTGACGAGCGCGGTGATCGCCACATCGCTGGTTCTGATTGCGGTCTTTGTGCCGGTCTCTTTTTTTCCGGGAACGACGGGAATTTTATACCGGCAATTTTCGCTGACCATTGCTTTTGCGATTGCCATTTCGGCCTTTAACGCACTGACGCTTTCGCCGGCGCTTTCGGCGCTGTTTTTGCGCGGCGAAGAGGATCGGCCCAAGCAGCTTGACTTTTTGCACATTGCGCCGCTCTCGCGGCTGTTTGCCCGCTTCATCCACTCAACCGACGCGCAGATCAGCTGGCTCTCCGAGACGTACGGAAAGATGATTCATGGCGCGCTGCGGGTGCGCTATCTGCTGCTGCTGCTGTTTTTCGCCGGATTGGGCGCCACCGTTTATGTGTATCAAAGCGTGCCGACCGGCTTTATTCCACAGGAGGACCAGAGCTTTCTGATGGTGATTGTGCAGGCGCCGCCGGGATCATCACTGGCCTACACGGGGAATCTGGCGGAGCGCGCCGAGGCCATCATTCACTCCAATCCGGATATTGCCGGATCCTTTTCGGTGACGGGCTTCAGCATGACCGGCAACTCGTCGAACGCGGGCATGATGTTCATCTCGACCAAGCCCAGCGATGAGCGGCGCGCGAAAGGCCACTCGGCGGCGGACATTGTAGCCGACCTGTCGCCCAAGCTGATGAGCCTGATGTTCGCGCCCAATGGCGGCCTGGTGATGATTGTTCAGCCTCCGGCGGTGAACGGCGTGGGCAGCTTTGGCGGATTCGATTTTGAGCTGCAGGATACGGGCATGAATACGCTGAGCGACCTGGATCGCGTGGCGCATCAGATGGTGGGCGCGAGCCGCCAGGGCAAAGAGCTAAGCAGCTTATACACTTCTTTCTCGGCCAACGATCCGCAGGTGCTGGTGACGATTGATCGCGAGAAGGCCAAGTCGATGAACATCCCCCTGTCGCAGATCACCACCACATTGAGCGTCTTCATGGGTTCGGAGTACATTAACGACTTTGATTACAACAATCGCACCTATCGCGTTTTTGTGCAGGCCGATCAACCCTTCCGCATGAAGGCGCGCGATCTGCACAGCTATTATGTGCGCTCGGACTCAGGGCAAATGGTTCCGCTGGATAATATCGTCACGGTGACGGAGAGCGCCGGTCCGCCGGTGATCTCGCACTATAACCTCTTCCGTTCGGTGGATATCTCGGGCTCGCCCGCGCCGGGACGCAGCTCCGGGCAGGGATTGGCGTCGATGGAGGCGCTGGCCACCAAGACGATGATGCCGGGCATGAAGTATGAGTGGACCGGATTGACGCTGGACGAGATTGAATCGAGCGGCAAGACGATTCTGATCTTTGGCCTGGGATTGCTGGTCGTCTATCTGACGCTTTCGGCGCAGTACGAGAGCTTTGCGCTGCCGTTCATCATTTTGCTGGCCGTGCCGATGGCCGTGCTGGGCGCGCTGGGTTTGGTGGCGGCGCGCGGGCTGTCGAACGATGTGTATTGCCAGATTGGGCTGGTAATGCTGATCGGCTTGTCGGCCAAGAACTCGATTCTGATTGTGGAGTTTGCCGAACAGTTGCGCGCGAAGGGCCGCTCGATTGCCGACGCCGCATCCGAGGCCGGCGCGCTGCGCTTGCGGCCGATTCTGATGACCTCTACCGCTTTTATTTTGGGCGTGCTGCCGCTGGTTTTTGCCACCGGCGCGGGCGCGCTGGGACGGCGCTCGGTGGGCACTACGATTGTGGGCGGAATGCTGCTTTCGACGGTGCTGAATCTCTTCTTCATCCCGGTGCTGTATGTGATTTTGAGCCGGTTGCTGGGGCGCGGGGATGCGGCTGCAACAGATGAAAGTGATGCACCAGAAACGATGGAGGCGGTTTAAGATCAATATGAGATGGGTGCCCCACCTTCGCCACGTTTTTATTTTTGCGGCTAGGGTGGGATATGTTCGCCTTCAGGGGCTAAAGCCCACGTGAATAATGATCCATTTGCGGCACGACTGAAGTCGTGCCCTGACGCTTCTTGGCGCTGTGCATAGTATTTCCATAGTCTATAAAGTGTGCCTTTCAAAACATCGGCAAAACCAAAATTTTCTTTGGAATTCACTGCGCCCTCTGATGCGCGATCACATAATCCTTGATGCGCTCGTAGACTTCGCTGGTGACGATGCCGTGCTCGACTAAGTCCTGCTTGGTGCGGTAGGGGCGAAAGCGGACGATGCGACCGGCCCAACTGGGCGTCATGCCGGGAATCTTCAGCAGCTCTTCCACGCTCGAGTGATTGATGTCGATGCGCACCTCCGGCGGCGGGGCGTTCTGAGAGGTGTTGGGCAGGCCGCGCGTGTCGCGATCCTGATTTTGCGCCAGTCCGGCCAGAGAAACACAGAATACTGCAAATGCAACCATTGCAAATAATTCAGCTCGATTGCATGGTGATCGAACAACCGAAAAGCAGCCGCAGGTCCTTCGACTTCGCTGCGCTACGCTCAGGATGACAGATTTTTGTATTGCGATGATTATTTGGTAGATCAACAATCTCGTCCCTTTCGCACGGATTCATTCTCCGCTCTTTGCACACTCTCCGCAAGAACAATTTGACAGAGCGCCCCGACATGCCTTAGAGTTTGAATCAGATGCAGAGCCACCGCCATTTCGGTCACCACCATCATCATGGAAACCCCATGCCGGCGGACTGCTATGGCCTGATGTGAAAGGCCAGAGAGATCAAGGAATCCTGAAGCCCGCCGGCGACCACGCTGAGCGGGCTTTTTCATGCGTGGACGGCGATCCGATCAACCCCAAAAAATCCCCAATGAAGGAAGAAAATGAGCAACCCTGTAATTGATTTCGACAAGATGGACGGCCTGGTTCCGGGCATCGTCCAGGACGCGCAGACCGGCGAGATGCTGATGCTGGGCTTTTTGAATGCCACGAGTTACGCCAAGACGCTGGAGACGGGCTTTGTCACCTTCTGGAGCCGCACGCGGCAGAAGCTGTGGATGAAGGGCGAAACCAGCGGCAACCGCCTGAAGGTGGTGACTGCCGCAACCGATTGCGATAACGACACGCTGCTCTTCCGCGTGGTTGTCGAGGGCGACGGACTGGTTTGCCATGAAGGCACCGTCAGTTGCTTCACCAAAAATATTTCGCTGGATGCAACCGGCACAGAGAAAGAGGTAACTCGTGGCTAACAAACTTAGACTCGGCATTCCCAAAGGAAGCCTGCAAGATGCGACCATTGCTTTGTTCAAGCGCGCCGGCTGGAATATCTATGCCGATGGGCGCTCGTACTTTCCTTCGATCGACGACCCGGAGATCGAGTGCATGTTGATTCGCGCGCAGGAGATGGCGCGCTACGTCGATCATGGCGTGCTGGACGCGGGGCTGACCGGCATTGATTGGGTGGTCGAGAGCGGGCTGGATTTGACCAGCATCACTTCGCTGACTTATTCCAAGCAGAGCCGGCGCAAGGTGCGCTGGGTGCTGGCCGTGCCGGAGAACTCGGGCTTTGAAAAGGCCGAGGATTTGGAAGGCAAGATTGTGGCGACGGAGTTGGTGGAAGTGAGCAAGCGCTACTTTGCATCGAAGGGCGTGAACGTGAAGGTCGAGTTCAGTTGGGGCGCGACGGAAGTGAAGCCGCCGACGCTGGCCGATGCGATTGTGGAAGTCACGGAGACGGGCAGTTCGTTGAAGGCCAATCGGCTGAAGATCATCGACACCATCATGGAAAGCGAGACGCACCTGATCGCCGGCAAGAACGCGATGGCCGATGAGTGGAAGCGTGAAAAGATTGCGCAGATTGCATTGATGCTGCGCGGAGCGATTGATGCGCAATCGCAGGTGGGGCTGATGCTGAACGTGAAGCGTGAAGATTTGGAGACGGTGCTGGCCGTGCTGCCCGCGCTCAACTCGCCGACGATCTCGCAGCTCTCGAATTCGGAGTGGGTCGCAGTGAACACCATCGTGGAAGAACGCGTGGCGCGCGATGTGATTCCCAAGCTCAAGGCAGCGCGCGCCGCGGGCATTGTTGAGTATCCACTGAATAAAGTGGTGCTGTAAACAACGATCAGCGGAATGAAAATTCTGTGCCCCATCCATCGTAAAGTGCGCGATGGATGGGCGAGCACCCATCGCAAGAATGATCTTCCGATTTCGGAGAAGGTGCATGAAAATCATCAGAACCAGAGGCCGGAGCGCACGGCAAACATCTGATCTTTTGGCCACGCTGGAACGGCGCGGTGGCGCGGCACTGGATAGCGTGCTGCCCACGGTCAAGAAGATTGTGCAGGATGTTCGCAAGCAGGGCGACCGCGCGCTTTTGCGTTATGCCACGAGGTTCGACGGACTCAGCGGCGTGGATGCGTTGCGCGTAACGCCGGAGGAAATGGCCGCCGCGTGGAATGAAATTACACCCGCGATGCAGCGGGCGCTGACCACGGCAGCCGATCAGATTCGCAACTTCGCGGTGGCGCAATTGCCCGCCTCTTTCAGCGATGAATCCACGCCTGGTTTGATGACAGGGCAACTTGTGCGTCCGCTCGGCGCGGTGGGTTGTTATGTTCCAAGTGGCCGTCATCCGCTGCCTTCCACGCTGCTGATGACGGCGATTCCTGCGCAGGTGGCGGGCGTTGCGCGCATCGCCGTGGTCTCGCCCAAGCCCGCGCCGGAGACGCTGGCCGCCGCGCATTTGCTCGGCATCACCGAGTTTTATCGCCTGGGCGGCGCGCACGCTGTGGCCGCGTTGGCTTACGGAACCGCG
This sequence comes from uncultured Occallatibacter sp., assembly GCA_964644105.1. GTDB lineage: Bacteria > Acidobacteriota > Terriglobia > Terriglobales > Acidobacteriaceae > Telmatobacter. The sequence continues at coordinate 11,406 of CAZXVX010000069.1, forward strand.
AGCGTTACGCGCGTGGACAAGATCGTAGGGCCAGGAAATCTTTTTGTCACCGCGGCCAAGCGGCTGGTGGCTTTTGATTGCTCCATTGATATGCTCGCTGGACCTACGGAGATTGTGGTCACGAGCGAGCGCGGCAATGCGGATGAGATTGCATCTGACCTTGTTGCGCAAGCCGAGCACGATCCGGAGGCGCTGGCCATCTTCATTACTACACAAGAAAAGCTGGCCAAAGAAGTGATCGCAGAGACGAAAAAACGCAGCTGGAAAAATGTTGTTGCGCATGAGGCGCTTGGTAAGAACGGTTTGGTTATTCTTGCGGCAAGCGTGGAGGAAGCGCACGCAATTACCAATCGATTGGCCGCTGAGCATCTTACCGTGGATGCAGCGAGTGATTTGGATTGGGTGATGAATGCGGGCTCGGTTTTCATTGGCCGATGGAGCGCGCAGCCGATGGGCGATTACATCTCTGGGCCGAATCACACGCTGCCCACGGGCGGCATGGCACGGGTACGCGGCGGATTGAGCGTGAATGATTTCGTCAAGCTCATCACCGTGCAGCAGTACAACGCGCAAGCGATGCGTGTGCTGGGTCCGCCGGCTGTTTTGCTTGCCGAAGCGGAAGGACTCATCGGACATGCGGAGGCGATTCGCACAAGACTGAAGAAGAGGAATTCTCGTGACTGAAATTGTTTCTGCAATCAGACCGACGCCGCGTGCGCGTGTGCAAACGATGATGGAGTATCATCCTCCGCTTGGAGATCGCAGCACGCTGCGACTGGACTTTAACGAAAACACTGTGGCCTGCTCGCCCAAAGTGCGCGAGGTGCTGGGGCGCATCAGCGCGGGCAGCTTGACGCGCTATCCGGAGCGCGCGCCGGTGGAGGCTATCGTCGCCACTCATCTTGGCCTTGCTGCTGAGCAGGTCGCGCTTACGAACGGCGTGGACGAGGCGATTCACGTGCTCTTCGAGGCCTTTCTTGAAGCGGGCGATGAATTGCTGCTGCCCGTGCCGACGTATACGATGTATGAGGTCTATTCGTCGGCGACAGATGCGCGCGTGGTTGCCGTGCAGGCAGATGATGATTTGAAATTCCCTTTCGAAAATCTGCTTGATGCAATCACGCCGCGCACCAAGATCATCGCCATCGCCAATCCCAACAGCCCTGCCGGCTCAGTGGCCACGCGCGCGCAGTTGGTTGAGATTGCCACGCGCGCGCCGCACGCGGTTGTGCTGGTGGATGAAGCTTACTTTCATTTTCACAATGAGACGGTGATGGATCTGATCAGCGTGATTCCGAATCTGATGCTGGCGCGGACGTTTTCAAAAGCCTACGGGTTGGCTGGATTGCGGCTTGGATTGCTGGCTGGTCCGGTGGAGTTGATGCAATGGGTGCGGCGCGTGCTTTCGCCGTATAGCGTGAACTCGATGGCGCTGGCTTGTTTGCCGCCTGCGCTGGAAGACACGGCGTATCTTGATTGGTATGTGAGTGAAGTGCTGGCGGCGCGCGGCGAATTCGAAGCGGCTCTCGATGCGGCTCAAGTGCGCCGCTGGCCGAGCCACGCGAATTTTGTGCTGGTGGAGATCGGTGCGCGGCACAAGGAGTTCACGCGCTTGATGAGCGCGCGCGGCGTGCTGGTGCGCGACCGGTCAAGCGATCCGGGATGCGATGGCCGCGTGCGCATTACGATTGGAACACGAGAGCAGATGCGGCTGGCGATTGCGGCGCTCAATGAAGTGATGGCCACGCTGCGGGCTGAAGGAGAGGCGCAATGAACGAGAGTGAAGACAAACGCACCGCGGGTTTTGAGCGCAACACCACCGAGACGAAGATTGCGATCAAGCTGACGATTGAAGGCGGCGGCCACTACAAGATTTCGACCGGCATTCGATTCTTCGATCACATGCTGGAGTTGTTCACGCGGCACGGCGCATTTGATCTTGAGTTGAAGTGCGACGGTGATCTCGATGTCGATCAGCACCACACGGTCGAGGATGTGGGCATTGCGCTGGGCGAGTGCTTCGATCGCGCGCTGGGCGACAAGCGCGGCATTTTGCGGGCCGGATATTTTCTGATGCCGATGGATGAGACGCTGGCGATTGCCGCAGTGGACTTGAGCGGACGCGCGGCCTACGCGGTGGATACCAAGGTGCGCACGCGGCTGGTTGGCGATCTGCAAACGGAATTGGTGACGGATTTTTTTGAGGGATTTGCACGCGGCGCGCGCGCCAATGTTCACGTGAAGACGATGTATGGGCGCTCGAATCATCACAAGATCGAGGCGATCTTCAAGGCCTTTGCAAGGGCGATGCGCGTGGCGTGCTCGCGGGATAAACAATTGGGAGAGATGTTGCCATCGACAAAGGGGCTGCTGTGAAGCACACCTGAGAATCTGTTTCTTAACAAAGGTTGTGTTGAAGGGTACGGGCTTTAGCCTGTACATCAAAGGCAGCAAGAGTAGTGGGCTTTAGCCACTGAGGGATGTATTTGTAGTAGTTATCTTTCCCTCGACGGCTAAAGCCGAAAAATCAGAATTGGATCTCAATGTACGGGCTGAAGCCCGTACCCTTCAACTCTTGGGGCGGTTCGGAGATTTTTGATGCGCGTAACGGTGATTGATTACAAGGCGGGCAATCTGACTTCGGTGCTGAAGGCGCTGCGGCACGTGGGCGCGGAGTGCACGGTCACGGACGGCAACCTTGCGCTCGTGGAGAATGCGGAGCGCATTGTGCTGCCGGGCGTGGGTCATTTTCAGGCGACGGAGCGGCTGGATGCGACGGGACTCACAGGCGCGATTCGCGCGGCGATTGCGCGGGGCGTGCCGTTCCTGGGGATTTGCGTGGGGATGCAGTGGCTCTATGCGGGATCGAGCGAAGCGCCTGCGCAGAAGGGGCTTGGAGCATTCACGGAATCATGCGAACATTTTTCGGAGAGCACGGAAAAAGTTCCGCACGTTGGCTGGAATTCTTTGGAAGTGCGCGCCGATTCGCGCTTGCTCGCTGGGGTTCATGCGGGCGAGCACGTCTACTTTACGCATTCGTTCCGCGCGCCCGTCACTGCCGATACCGCGGCTACTACGTTTTACATAGAGCCTTTCGCGGCAGCGGTGGAGCGCGCGAACGTGATGGGCACTCAATTTCATCCGGAGAAGTCCGGCGCTACCGGGCTGAAGATTCTCAAGAACTTTTTGGAGGTGTGAGAATGAAATTTACTTACTCGATTACCTTGACAGACTATCAAAATGCTCAGCGACTAGCTTGGCATCGAACACTTCTTCGTCGAATTATTTACTATTCTAATTACTGGCTTATTCCAGTTTTAATTAGCACACTTGCGATTGTATTTTTTAGCCGTTTGGGAATATTCGGCTTATTCTTTGAGCATTCACCTATTATCTATGCATTTGCATTTGGATTTGTCGTGTCAGTAGTAATTAATACTATTTTATCTCCTCATCAATCAGTAAAGAGGTACCGTGAACTATTTGATAAAAATTTTCCGCCCGATAAGCGCGCATCTTGGTGCATAATCGATGATGACGGAATACTGTCTGCAACCATTGGTTCTGATGAAGTAAAGAGACCATGGCAGGAAGTTGTTCATTTTGCGCAAAACGACAAAATTACTTTGTTGTTCCTGAGCAAAAAGAAATTTTATTTTATACCAACAAACGCACTGAGTATGGAGCAACGCGTGGAGCTACTTGGCTATGTTGATCGATATGTGAGGAAAGAAAAATGATTACCAAAAGAATCATCGCCTGCCTGGACGTGCATAATGGGCGCATTGTGAAGGGCGTGCAGTTTCATCCGGAGAAGTCCGGCGCTACCGGGCTGAAGATTCTCAAGAATTTTCTGGAGGTGGTAAGATGAAGATCAACTACACACTTACGCTTGCAGACTATAAGGCGGCATTACGACTCCATTCTCGCCAAACGTTTGGCAGACGCCTCAGTCTTATTCTGATATACATTGCGGTGCCGATTTTGGCAATACTTGGACTTATTATTTGGCCGTTCCTTCACATAACAGACCAAACCCCTACATGGATAATAATTCTTATGAACGGAATCGAAATTTTATTAGTTTACCTTTCGATTGCGGCACCCATCTCACGATTTCTACAGATACGCAAAAATTTCAAAAGGCTTTTCCCATCTGCGCGAACTGATCGAAACAGTTCAATTGATATTGGTGATGAATGTATTCTTTCCGGGTTGCCAGGAGTGAGCGAAGTTAAGACATTTTGGCCAGGGATTTTTTGGTTTGCTCAGGACAATCAAGTTACGATGATTTACTTGAATAGGAAAGCATTCCTGTTCTTCCCGACATCTGCATTGTCTCCAGATCAGCGTATAGAACTCAACAATATTGTCACTCGCCACGGATTGAGGAAAGAAAAATGATTACCAAAAGAATCATCGCCTGTTTGGACGTGCATGATGGGCGCGTTGTGAAGGGCGTGCAGTTTGTCGATTTGATTGATGCGGGCGATCCGGCTACGCAGGCGGCGCGTCATGCGCGCGAGGGCGCGGACGAGATTGTGCTGCTGGATATTACCGCGACGCACGAGGGCCGCGCGACGCTGCTGGATACAGTGCGTAGAACGGCGCGCGAGTTGTTCGTTCCCTTCTGCGTGGGCGGCGGCATTCGCACGGCGGATGATGCGGCGCAGGTCTTTG
>CAZXVX010000070.1:0-15948 GCA_964644105.1 uncultured Occallatibacter sp.
CCTGCCCGCAATCGCTGCACGTAAGTTGAATATCTCCGGCCATGGGTCTCCTCGTCAGAATTGTACAGCGTGAGACAGCCTTTGGGTACAAATAAATCTTTGAAAAGAAAAACTTGTTGAAACCGAGTGAAGAAGCCAATTTTCAAGGAGCGGATGGATGGCGAATCCGGGAGGATTTTCATTGGAGCCCGATCCTGTAATCTGAAGAGCATGGAAAGGATTTGCAGCCAATGCCGCGCGGTGCTGGCGGAAGAGACAATCGCCGACTGGTGTCCGGCTTGCGGCGGAGCGCTGGTCGAGCGCGAAGAACTCGTCGTCGAGGAAACTCCAACGTTGGCCCCACCGCAGGTGGTAGATCATCGCGGCATTGTGCTGCCGCGGCGTCACGCGCTGGGCGGGATTATCACGCCGCAATGAGAGTTATGCCACTGACAATTTGCCGGTGATCTTGCGGATGAGGACAGACTTGAGAGGCACATCCGGCGATTTACGGAAGCCCCCGCGTTTTTGCTCAATAGCGCGTGTTCTGGCTTCCGCTTCAACTTCGTTGACAAAATCCTCATCGACTTTACCAGAAAGTTGTAAGAGTGGTTGATTCACTGCACGCCGTTCAGCCTGATGACTGCGTTGTTTGCTGCGCGGGATATTCTTACGACTTGATTTATCGTTCTCACCATATACATTACGACAGTCGTGATTGAGGCTCGCGTTTTTCTTTTCTTGTGGCGATTTAACTTTGCTCATGATCGTTTGGCCTGAAGTTGATTGAATTGTATTCGAACGCCGAAGGCGAGTCCAGTTGTCTCGATTCCGAATAGAATCCTCATTCGCAAGCGGATTTCGCAGCGCCCCTACGGGGCGCAATCCTCTGCTGGGCGAGCATTCCCCGGATTGCGCTGCGCTCCATCCGGGGCTATTATCCTTCACCCCTCCGGGGTGAAAGTTATTGCTTTTGGGGTAAAGTTTGTCGCAGATCGTCCCTTCCACAATCACTTCATGCTGGATCAAGATGCATCTTCCGCATGAATTTGCAATTCATGCGAGCAAGTGTGGGCGAAGACGCCCACACGACAGCCGGTCTGGAGACCGGCGCTACATGCCGGCGATTTCCTGGTTCAGGATGTTTCTTCCGCCAGCTTGCGCTTGGCTGCTGCCCACAGCTCTTCGAGTTCGGCCGGGGGCAGCTCTTCGAGTGGTCGCTCGCTGGCCAGTTCCATCAGCCGGAAGCGCTGGCGGAAGCGCCGATTGCAGCCGCGCAGGGCCATCTCCGCATCCACGCCCAGGTGACGGCCCAGATTGACGACGGTAAAGAGCAGGTCGCCCAGCTCGGCTTCCACCGCCGGTTTTCTTGCGGGGTCATTGGAGGCAGCCTCGGCCTCCAACTCCGCCGTCTCCTCGACGAGCTTGGGCAGCAGATCGCGCCACTCCGGCCAATCGAAGCCTGCTTTGCGCGCCTTGGCGCCGAGCTTGGCAGCCTCGGCCAGCGCTGGCATCGCCCGCTGGACGGAATCCAAACGGGACGGCGAGGGTTGCGGCTTAGAAGGCGCGTCTGCTGCGTGCAATGACTCGGCGGCCTTGATCTCATCCCAGTTGCGCAGCACGGCGGCGGACGATCCCTCCACGGCCGCATCCACCACAGCGCGATTTCCGGCGGCGCGCGAGGCCTCCTCGCCGAATACGTGTGGATGGCGGCGGATCAGTTTGCTGTTCAGATGCGCGAGCGTATCGGCAATGGTGAAGTGGCCGTCGTTGGCCGCCATCTCGGCATAAAAGAGGACTTGCAGCAGCAGGTCGCCCAGTTCCTCGGCCAAGTGCGGCCAGTCGCGCCGCTCGATGGCGTCGAAGACCTCGTAGGTCTCCTCCAGCGTGTACTTGCGAATCGAATCGAAGGATTGCTCTCGATCCCACGGGCAGCCGTCGGGCGCGCGCAAGCGGGCCATGATTCTGACCGACTCGGCAAAGAGCGCCGCGGCTTGTTGCGGATCGGCGGCAAGCGGCTCGGTGGAAGGCTCAGGGATGGGGTCCATGCACTTACAGTCTAGAGCAAATCCCTTGCTTGCGCTGAGTGCGGCATGGACCGGGAGGTCCACGCAACAGCCGGCCAGGAGGCCAGCGCTACACCCCGTGTAATGCCAATCCATACAGACACTGGACTAATTCGTGTAGATGCGCACATAGTCCACCTGAACTTCCGAGGGGAAGACGGTGGTGGAATCGGGTGAGCCGGGCCAATCGCCGCCGACGGCCAGATTTAGGATGATGAACTCAGGGCCTGAATCAAAGGGCCATGTGCCGGTCTGCGTGGAGGGGGTGAATGTGGCATAAACATTGGTTGGGGAGTCCACGTAATACTGAACTTGACCCGGGCTCCAAATCATGCCGTAGGTGTGCCAAGCGGCGGCGGAGAATCCAGCGGGGTGGTACTGGATGCCTCCATTGAGATTGGTTCCATGAATGGATCCCTGGGTCCAGTCGTAGCCTTCGTTCTCTGGATTGCTGCCGTTGATGTGCTCCATCACGTCCTGTTCGCCGCAGGCCGGCCAACTGATGGTGGTGATGTTATTGCCCAGCAGCCAGAAGGCTGGCCACATCCCCTGCGACTCCGGCAGCATCATGCGGGCTTCGATGCGTCCATACATGAAGCTGAAAAGGCCCTGGGACTTGAGGCGCGCCGAGGTGTAGACGCCGGCCGAGGGATTTTGCGCCACAATGTGCAGAATGCCGGTGGTATCCGTATAGGCGTTGGGGCTGGCGGGGTTGCAGGGCGCAAGGGACGAGCCCCAGGCGCAATAGGTCTCGAGTTCGTTATTGCCGCAACAAACGCTTCCCAGACCAGTGTCGTAGGTCCAATTCAGCGGGTTGGGCTGGGCGTTGGCGCCGGAGGAGTTGGAAAATTCGTCGCTCCAGACGAGCGTTGCAGCGGGAATGTTGGGGCTGAAACTCTGGCTGGTGACGCTGCTGTTGGCGAATCCGGATGCGGCCGCCATGGCGTTGACCGTCAGATTAGAGGCCACCAAGAAAGGCGCCTGATAGATCTGCGAAGAGGTGGTGGGCGTGCTTCCGTCCAGGGTGAAATAGATGGTTGAGCCGGCGGTTGTGTCGCTCAGCGAGACGATCAACGCGCCGGCCTGTGCGGCTGTGGTTGAGATTTCGGGGGCGGCGGCGGTCAAGTTGATGGTGAAAGTGGCGCTGGCGGCCGGGCTGTTCAGGTAGCCGCTGGCGGCGGCGATGGCCTGGATGGTGGTGGTTTTGGAGACGGCAATCGGCCCACTGTAGCGCGATGAGGTGGTGGTGGGCATGCTTCCGTTGGTGGTGTAATAGATAGAAGCGCCGCTGGTCGAGTCGGAGATGGAAACCGATTGCGCGGTGGAGTAGCTGCCGGTTGAGGGGGTGAAGGTGGGCGTTGCAGCGGTGGGAGTGCTGGATGATCCTCCGCCGCCGCATGCGCTCAAGAGCAAACCCAAACATGATGTGGCCAATAGAGCAGGCCAGCTCATTCGCATCTTCCCCAAAGTCAAACTCACGCATCTCTCCATCGGCATTTTGCACTCATCCTCGCGCGCCATCAACCCGCTGCATTGCAGTATAGCGCGAAAGCAAAAAGCCCGGCCGAAGCCGGACTTTTTTGCTTGCGCCAATCTCTGGGCGTTTAGGGAACCTTTGATTTCCTGAGTAGAGATCCCTCAGGGGCTAAAGCCCAGTTCATTTAGAGACCTTGGCGGCACGACTGAAGTCGTGCCCTTTCAAAACTTGGACTTCATCAGAAGATCCTGAGGGCTCTCAAAGGTCCCTTAGAGCTTCTCGTAGAAATCGCATGCGGAGCACGAGATGTAGACGCCGCCGGGGATGCCGCGCTCGCGGTCCTTTACGCGCTTGACGATGCGCGTTGGCTTGCTGCACTTGGGACAGTCGGTCGACTTCGTCGTGTCCATAACCTTTTTGCGGTCACCTGTTTTGGCAATTTTGGCCATCGGTAGAGTGTTTCTCCTTCTTGGGGTTGTCTCTGCACGCACGGGCTTGAACCAAGCACGCGGCTTCAACGGCGCGGCCACTCGCCTGCCCTTGAAGGCCGCGGGACTCGCTTCAATCAGTTTACATCAGGGCAGTCCGCACGCCGGAATTCCGGTACTGTCTTAAATCTGCGTTGACGGTTTTTGTGGGGGTTTTGGCGGTTGTCGTGCTGTTAGGTTGCACGGTTGCCGTCTGCCAATACAACTTCTCTCCATTGGCCCATTGGATGAACTTCGGCAACGTTGTTGCCTCGCCACTTCACAATCTTGGGAATCCTCATGTCGTAGTTCAGAGGCGTGGTGTGCTGATCCCCGAAAATGTCTTCGTACTCAACGACCCCGCGCATTTCGATCAGAATACGTCGCTCCATATATACAAGATCATCGCCCCACTTTTCTGGAATAAAGAAGACCAAATAGGTTTCAACAGGCGGGCGATTGGCCCGAATCACGTCCTGAGGGGCTATCTCCTGCTCACCAACGTCAAATGGCTCCAAATCCGAAGGATCGAAATCTCTTATAACTACTTTAGCAGTCCCATTCGCTCTCACATTCTGGGCTTGAGTCGGGCCGATATTCTCAAACTGTATTATGATCTGGTTGCCATCTTCGCCAAAAGTAAGGGTTTCGAGCCGGATAACGTTAACCATCATACGGGCGCGTTCTTTATCCTTCATTATCTTAATTTGAGCATTGGCAGCCTTCGCGCTTTCATTGGCGGCTCTGGCGGTAGCCAAAGTAATCACATTATTCCGGTTCATCAAATCAGCCTGTCTACTCATGTGCCTAGCCTGAGTATGTATTTCCTTCCGCGCTCCAAACAGGATTTTCTCTTGGCGTCTCAACAGCCGCACTTGCTGCCAGCCTACGAAAGCAAGCAATCCAGCGAATACCCATTGCCCCCAGTCAAGAAAATACTCCCACCACGGTTTGTGAATATCAGTAATGGCGATGGATGGGATGCCCGTGATTCTTACGCTGTGCTCTGTATTTGTTGTCTCGGCTGCTACATCGCATCCATGTGGATTGGCGGAAACGGTCTTTACTTGTGGAGTGACGAGCGGAGGCATTGGAGAGGCGGTATTCTGATTGCCTTGGCTACTATTCTTGTCATTGCTGCCACTATTACGGGCGCTAGTGGTTGCCCGCCTTGGCGCTGGGTCCAATGCTTGCACGATTGCCAGCAGAAAAACGAGTATCGCCAGACGTTTCAGCATGATAGCGGTAATGTATCAAGGCTATAGGGCTTTAGGCAATCAATTCCGCAATCGTCCAGATGTGGCCTTCAATTCCAGCCTCCATCGCGGGCGTCACTCTCAGACTCGAATGAACGCGGCAAAAGTTGTAATAGGCAAACCACAGTGAATAAGCAGCTTCCAGATTCTCCCATTTTTTGCTAAAACCGTTTGTCAGGCGGGTCATGCGCCGCATCCCCATTCTGATGCTTAGGTTTTGGCGCTCAATATGGCTGGTACAGATGCGATTCCTCTTCGGTAGGCCCATAACGGGCACTGGCACAGCCTCCACAACGTCGCCAGGGCTGTAACGTTGTTCGCCCTCACGCGGCGTTGAATAGACTTTGATGAGTTGAGCGTAATCCGCACGGCCACGAAGTACCAACCCAACCGCAGCTGGATAAGCCGCCCATCCATCGCTCGTTAACTGGAAGCGGCTGTCTCCCGTCGCATAGTGCAGCTTACCGATAAACCTGTCTGTCGATTGGCGATCCCGCTTGCCAAGATGGTAAGCCAAGAGCAATTTGCTGCTTCTCTCTATTCCACAGAAACACCATGCGTCACCAATTCCGTAAATACCTTTTTCCTGATCCCGTCTGTTTTTTTCTTTCTTCTGGCAAAAACCCCATATTTCATCAATCTCCACATCGCGCACAGGGACGTTCCTGTTCTTTTCGTACATGAGACACTCACACTTCTTTCCTGCCTTTACCAGTAGGCTCATAATCGTGTTCCGATCCATGCCGCTGATGCGCTCTGTACTCCTGATGCTGTTGCCTTCAAGTAAAAGTTGCAAAGCGAGCACGGCGCGGTCCTGAGAGATGTACATCGTGTCCAGCGTCCGCGTGTGGGCTTCCGTATAGGTTCGCTTGCACAGCGGGCAACGGAACCGGCGAAGCCCATTTCTGTGCCACCCGAACCGCTGGCAGGCCACCGCGCAGGTTTCACATATCCTGCCGTCTACGGATTGTGATTCGTTCATCATGGTTAAAGAATACTGCAAGCGGTTGCTGTTTGTCAAGAGAAAAGTGCGTTGATGGCCCCTGCCGGGGCTGCGTGTATGGTGGTCCTCTGATTTGCCGCTGCATAATTTCTCCTATCTGTTTGAATCTTATGACGATAATGTGAGGGAATGTCCAGCAGGGAGATTCAGAAATCAATAGGGGAGAAATAGGGGAGAAATGAGGGAATTGTAGGGGTAGAATAGGGGAGATTTATACGTTGTACTTCGTGGGCCTCGGTTGCCTACGAATTTCTTCTGGCTTTTTTCCGCTTGTCAAAACGAGTCTGAAGGCACGATCTGGCTTGAGACCATCTTTGGCATCGCCGCTAATCCAGCGTGTCCACTCCCTACGTGTCTGCTGTGCTGCCCAGATAATATCCGCGATTTTTATGTCTGGAAACGTTGCGCGGTACGCCGCCACTAATGCCTTGCGGCTTTCTGGTTGTGACGCCGCCTTTGCAGTCGAGATTGGAGCCAGTTTCCCCGCTTCAACATAAGCCGTCAACCGAGTGATTAGGTGATGTTGTACTGTGCGGTCTATCGCCTCAAAGAACTGTGAGGCTTGTTCAAGTACAAGTTGATTTTCAGGAGTACGCAAGTAGAATTCATTTATTGGAAACCAAGAGATAGCGGAGTGTATTACTTGTTTAGCAATTGTGTCGGCCCAGTCGTCAGGTAGCTCTCGCAAGGCAATATAAAAATCCAACCGAATAGCTAATTCTTCGAGAGCGTGTGTGCGCATAACCTCAAGCGCCCTATCGTGATCTAGGTATTTGCTGCCCGGATAATTACACTTTTTTAGGTCACGAATAGCAACAGCCTTAATCCGCATGACGCCTCTCAGCGCAGCAGGAGAAAGCGGAGGTAATGGTTTTGCCGTGTCTGTCATCGCTCACTTTTTCTCTAGAGCGATAATTCTAGCGTGTCAAGTGTTTATTGTGCATCCTTTTTCGGCCTACCGCCCGCCCGCGTCTTCCGTTTGGCCGCAAGCTGGCGGAAATACTCGCTCCCCCGCTTGGCCGTCTGTGAGCCGCCCTTGCGCCCTAAAACGGCGGCAGCGGGCAACTTGGCACTGTTTAGGAAATCGTCTGTTAGCGCCAAAGCGGAACGCAGGAGTTCTCGGCAACGGACGGCGCGGCCTTCCGGTAGTTCCGTTGTGGATAGGATGAGATCGGCTTCCGTAAGCAGGTTTTTGAGCGTTGCGAGTTCCGTGCGATTCTTTGCCATACCTTAACGATACGAGCGATAAAATCGAATTGCAAGCGTTTGCTGTTTTACATCAACGCACTTTTAAGACAGTACCGGAATTCCAGGGCTATCCGCACAGGTTATTGGGGTGACTGGGATTTTATCCACCTTCCGGCTTCAAGATCTTTCCATCGCGATTAGAATGTTTGGGGGCGGATTTGGACTCGCCGCGGGGTATTTTGCCGACTTGAGCTGCAGGAAGTCTTTGGCGTGAGTATGCTGGATAAAGGAGTTTGAGATGATGTCGATGGTAGGACGGAGCAGCATCGTTCTTTTTGTGGCCGCATTGCTCTTTGGCGGCTTGATGGTTAACGCGCAAGAGGGCAAAGTCGTCCTGGAACGCGGAAAAGCCACTGTAGTTCTGGAGCCGTATGCGCCGAACATTCTGCGCGTGACGCTGAGCATCAACAGAGACAAGGCACTGGCCGGACCGGGAGTAGGCGTGATTGGCTCGCCTGCCGCCGAGGGCTGGACGGCGAGCCAGAACAAACGCGGCGACGACGTCTACACTTCTGCCCGGATGATCGCCACCGTGGGCCGGCAGGAAAAGCCGTGGGATGACAGCGCGAGTTTTTTCCCGGGATCGACGCCCGGAGCGCATATCACGATCACCTCGCCCAACGGAAAAAAGCTGCTGGAGATGACCGGCTGGACGCAGGCGGTTCCCAATCAGAAGGATGGAACTTTGGCCGTACTGGCCGACCGGCGCCCAACCGACGATGAGTTCTACACGGTGGGCGCGAACTTTGCCTCGCCGGAGGATGAGCATTATTACGGGCTGGGGCAGAACCAGGAGGGCTTCCTGGACCATCGCGGCCATGTGGTGCATTGCTGGGCGGACTACAACGCGCCGGCGGGTCAGAGCTTCTGCGTGCCGTTTTTGCTGACTAACAAGGGCTACGGGCTGCTGTGGGATAACCCGTCGAAGACGACGATTGAACCGGGCTTCAACGAGCAGACCAAGTGGACATCCGAGGTGGGCGACCGGGTTTCGTTCTTTGTGATTGCCGGCTCGATAGCGGACGAAATCTTTGCCGGCTACAAGCTGCTGACCGGACCAACGCACATGCTGCCCAAGGCAGCTTATGGATACATCCAGTGCAAGCAACGTTACAGCAGCCAGAAAGAGCTGCTGGATGTGGCGCAGGGCTATCGCGACCGCCATCTGCCGGCCGATGTGCTGGTGGTGGATTGGTTCTACTACACCAAGATGGGGCAATTCGACTTTGAACCGAAGGCCTGGCCTGACCCGGCGGCGATGAACAAGAAGCTGCACGAGATGGGCTTTGAGACGATGATCAGCGTTTGGCCGCGCTTTTTGGCGGCGGATCGCTTCTATGACGAGCTGCTGAAGAAGGGATGGCTGATCTCGTACGCCGACGGGAAGCCGATTGACGGGTTGCCGTATGACCGCGCGGGATCGGACATTGACACGACCAACCCGGCGGCGGCGGATTGGTACTGGAAGACGGTTCGCGACAACATTGTCAGCCAGGGATTTGATTCGCTTTGGGCGGACGAGACGGAGCCTGATCTGCCGCCGAACGGGGCCTACTACAAGGTGGGTCCAGGCACCGAATACTTCAATGTCTATCCGTACTTTCATACCAAGGCTTTGTATGACGGCTTCCGCAAGGATGAGCCGGGGCGGCGCGCGCTGATTCTCTCGCGCGACGGTTACCTGGGCGAGCAGAGCAACGGCACAATCGTCTGGTCGTCGGATATTACCGGCACCTGGGACGCCTACAAGCGGCAGATTCCGACCGGGCTGGATGTGGCGGCGTCGGGATTGGCGTACTGGTCCAACGATACCGGCGGCTGGCAGTATCTGCCGCCTGTGCACCATCCGGCGCACAAGCCGCTGCTCGACCCATCCGATGCGCGGGAGAATGTGCGTGGTTACGACGACTTCCCAGAACTGTACACGCGCTGGTTCCAATACGCGAGCTTTTTGCCGGTCTTCCGCACGCACGGCAGCCGCAATACAAACGAGGTTTGGTCGTACGGCAAGCAGGCGGAGCCGATTCTGGAGAAGTATCTGAAGCTGCGCTATACGCTGATGCCCTACATTTATTCGTTGGGCTATCAGACGTGGCTGAATGGCGCGCCGTTCATGCGGGCGCTGCCGCTGGACTTTCCGAATGACCCCAAGGTTGCCGATCTGCGCGACGAGTATATGTTCGGACCGGCCTTCCTGGTGGCTCCTGTGACCGAGCAGGGCGCGACCAGCCGCGAGGTCTATCTGCCGGCGGGCGCGGATTGGTATAACTACTGGACCAACGAGCGGGTCAAGGGCGGGCAGACGATTCGCGTCGCCGCGCCGATTGATACGCTGCCGCTGTTTGTGCGCGCAGGGTCGATTCTGCCGCTGGGCGCGGCAGTCGAGAACACGCACCAGAAGCAGGCGATTGAGAAGGTGCGCGTCTATCCGGGCGCGGACGCGAGCTTTACGCTCTTTACGGACGACGGCACGAGCTACGCCTACGAACAGGGCGCTGGATCGGTAACCAGGCTGCATTGGAATGAAGCGCAAAAGAAGCTGACGCATGAGGGTGCGGCGGCGTGGAGCGGGACGGATAGCTCGATGGTGGAGGTTGTGGGGCGCTGAGGTGGATTAGCATTGCAGTTACACTTGATGGGAGTTATGGACGAGAGACAAAGACCCAACAATTTTGCGCTCTTCCAGGGGCCTGAAGGCCCCTGCTCCCTCCGATTTTTTTATCTGCATGTTGCATTAGGGAAGCGCTGATTAAGTTCCATTTCTAGCAAAACCATCCCTCAGGGGCTAAAGCCCGCATTTATTTTGAGCCACTTGCGGCACGACTGAAGTCGTGCCCTTTCAAAACTTGGACTTAATTAGAGGTTCCCTAGATGAGCTGATTCAATCGTTCCACTGCACGCTGAGAGGCTTTCTGGGTGGAATCCAGCGATAGGTGAACTTGCCTTCGCCCAGCATCAAGCCGCCGCAGACAGTGAAGCCCTCCGGCAGCGCCAGCGCCTGGCGGACGGAAGCATGAGCAGAGGCCGCGCGGGTTAGATAGCCGGCCCAGCAAACGCCCAGACCGCGCGCTTCGGCGGCCAGTTCCATGAAGGTCAAGGCGATGGAGCAGTCCTGTTTGCCCCAGTCGTAATCTGCCGGCGCGCAGGCCGCTACCACCGTGGGCGCGCCGCGCAGCACGCGATCAATTCCCTGCTCCCACTGCTCAACCATCTGCAGAGCCTTTCCGGTTGAGCGCAGGTAGTCCATGATCTCGGCGGACAATGCGCGCACACTTTCTCTGCCGTTGATGACGATCCAGTGCAGCTTTTGGGAGTTGGATGCGGTCGGCGCGCGCCGCGCCACATCCAGCAGCGCCGAGAGCGTATCGCGGTCTACAGGCCGGCTTTTGAACTCACGCACCGAACGGCGGCTGTTCAGGAAGCCGTCGAGAAACGCTGGATCGGGCAGAGTGTTGCAGGCGGGCATGAGAGCCTCTTGGGGCAGGCCGGTGTGCTGGAGCGCGCCATGGGCGCAGACGGCAACGCAGTGGCCGCAGAGAATGCAATGGCCGTCGGCAACCTCGGCGGGAAATCGATTTTCATCGAGAGTCAGGAATCGGGCAGGGCAAACCGCCACGCATACGCCGTCCCGCTTGCATAAATCTTTATCCACAATGATCTGACTCACGATTCGTACTCTCCTTGTTCGCTTACGTCTGAACGGCAATTACGCCGGGCTTGCCAGCAGTGTAATTCATTGGCGTTCATGAAGTATGTTCGCCACAAACATAAAATAATTCTTTTCAGCCAGTCGCAAATCGGCATACACTGGCGGTGAAAGCCTTTTGCCTCTATGCCGGTAGCCCTACTGACTTTGGAAATTCGCATCGAGCACGCCCAGTCTCTAAAAGACCGGCGACAGGTGGTGCGCTCGCTGAAAGATCAACTCAAGCAGGGATTCAATATCTCGGTGGCCGAGCTGGATGAAGCGGTGACCTGGCAGTCGGCGACTATCGGCGTGGTGGCCATCTCCCGCTCGCGCGACTACCTGCACGGGCTGATCGAAGAAGTGGAGCGGGCGGCGCGGCGGATGCTCAACGAGCTAGGCGCGGAGCTGGCCGACGCCTTCTGGGATTACATTGAAGAGAATGTATAATGATCGTTTGTTGAAATGTAAGGGGAAAACAAAAATGCAATTCAGGAATTTTCTTTTGGCAAGTACATTCCTACTCGCAATTTCCATCTTTGGCTGCGGCGGCAATAGTAAACGCGGGAGCAGTGCTGGCGGAGGCGAAACCGGAACTACCGATGTTTATATGTCGGGCTATACATTTAACACCACGTTCGGAAAATATATAGCGACGTACTGGAAGAACGGAACGGCCGTCAACCTTACCGATGGAAGGCAAAATGCGGAAGCAAATGGAATCGCGGTTGACAGTAGCGGCAATATCTTTGTGGCAGGCTTTACCAATACCACAACAGAAATTCAGATTGCGGCATATTGGAAGAACGGCAGCGGCATCAACCTCACTGACGAAACATTGGGTTCGGAAGCAAATGGGATTGCTATCGATAGCAACGGTAATGTCTACACGGCGGGCACTATAAACAGCAGCACAATC
Source organism: uncultured Occallatibacter sp. (assembly GCA_964644105.1). GTDB lineage: Bacteria > Acidobacteriota > Terriglobia > Terriglobales > Acidobacteriaceae > Telmatobacter. Next base: position 12,101 of record CAZXVX010000070.1, read on the forward strand.
TATCCTATTGCGACTTATTGGAAGAATGGCACGGCAATTGACCTCACAGACGGAACTGACTGGGCGGAGGCCTTCGGAATCTCGGTAGATAGCAGCGGCAATGCCTATGTTGCGGGCTATACCACAAACTCCACGTACGCAACAGGAGTGGCGACGTATTGGAAAAATAATTCGGAAGTTGACCTTACAGACGGAAAGCTAGGTGCATCTGCCTCTGGGATCGCAATTGACGGTAGCGGCAATATCTATGCGGCGGGTTCTAGAGCTAGTAGCGAGACAGGCACTTCGATTGCAACCTATTGGAAGAATGGTACGGCCGTCGACCTCACCGACGAATCTCAATTCGCCCGGTTAACCTCGATCTTTATCGATAACAGTGGCAATGTCTATGCTGCAGGCTATACAACCAGCGCCACGACAGGCCTAAAAGTTGCGACATACTGGAAAAACAGCACAGAAGTCTTCCTCTCCGACGGAACCGAGTGGGCGGAAGCCACCGGAATCACGGTAGACAGCGGCGGCGATGTCTATGTGACAGGCTATACAGTTAACACCACAACGAACATTTATCTTGCAACGTATTGGAAGAACGGCACGACGATCTACCTCTCCGACGGCACATCGGACGCGTATTTAAGCGGGATCGCACTGTCGAGCCAGTAAGGAATCTGCATACGCCAATTTTCTTGCTCCACGCGGGGGGATTGTATCCACGCCGCGTGGAGGAGCAGTGGGCGTTACCTAACGAATCTTTACGGCATGGGGCGCTCGTGAATGATCTCCCACAGGACGCCGAATTTGTCGCGCAACATTCCGAAACGAATCGCAAAGAAAGTCTCAGCCAAGGGCATGGAGACCTCGCCGCCTGCGGAGAGCGCGGCAAAGATGCGCTCCGCCTCTTCGGTGCTATCCACCGTCAGGCCAAGGTAAGAGGAGCGAATGGGCTGGAAGCGGTCAGGCGGAGCGTCGCAAGCCATGAGGGTGTTTTGACCAATTTGGATGCTCGCGTGGAGAATGCCGTTTTCGCATCCGGCCGGGATGAATTTTGGCTCGGGCATCTCGGCGTAGGTCATGCTAAAGGTGATCTTGGCGCCCAGATGCTCTTGGTAATAGTGGAGCGCCTCGGCGCAGTTGCCGCCAAAGTTCAAGTGAGTGGTCAGCTTCATGACTTTGATCTTCCTTTCGGAGAATGGAACGGCGGGGAAGCCGCGGAGTATCAAGAATCAGATGCTGATTATGCCGGAGAAGATTCGGCAACTTTTTTCCGTGCGGCGAGCTCAATCAGCTCCGCGCGCACTCTTTCGATGACCGCGGGCCAGTCGCCCTGGCGCGGCTGGCGAATCAGGCGGGCGGTGGGATACCAGGGGCAATCCTCGCGTTCAAGCAGCCAGCGCCAGTCCGGCGCCTTGTTCAGCATCACCCAAAGCGGACGGCCCAGAGCGCCGGCCAAGTGCGCCATGGAGGTGTCGATGGAAAGAATCAGGTCCATCTGCATCATCTGCGCGGCGGTGTCGGCCATGTCTTTGGTGAAAGGCTCGAGATCAATGGCGCGGGTTTTGCGGGCCTTCAACTCGGCCTCCGGCGCGCCAATCTGCAAGGAGAAGAAATGCACGCCTTCGAGATCGAAGAGAGTTGTCAGCAGATCGAGCGGCACGCTGCGGGCGCGATTTTTGGGATGGCTTGGATTGCCCGTCCAGGCGACGCCCACACGCAGGCCTTTCGTGGGCCAGTTGAGCGCGGCGGCGGCTTGCAGCGCATCCTTGGGGGCAAAGAGATAGGGCACACGCGCGGGGATGGTTTCAAGCGTAGTGCCAAAGGCCAGCGGCAGGCTCATCAGCGGCGTGCGGCAGACAAAGGGCGGCAGCGGTTCGCCGGTGGCAACCAGAGCGGAGATTCCGGGAGTCTGAGCGGCCAAGCGGCGCAGATTGGCAGGCAGATCGAGAATCACCCGGCCACCCGCCTCGGCCACCATCGGAGCATAACGCAGGAATTGCAGGGAATCGCCCAGGCCCTGCTCGGCGTAGAGAACGATGCCGGCTCCGTTGAGCGGCGCGCCCAGCCACAAAGGCTCATTGAAGGCGCGCGGTGAGTAAACCTTCCAGCGCACCTCGTAGTTGCGCCAGCCGTTGGCATAGTCGCCCAGCAGCAGTTGCAGCAGGCACTGGTTCATCAGCGCGTCGCCGAAGTCGGGCTTGATGGCCAGCGCCTGTTCGCAATAGGTGACCGAATCGGCCAGATTGCCGAGATCAAAGCTGGCGTTGCAGAGGCAGTTGCAAGCCTTGAAGTGCTTGGGATTCAGAGCCAGTGTCTGCTTGTACAGTTCGACCGCCTCGGCGATCTTGCCCTGCACATGCAACGCATCGCCCAGATTACAATAATTGTCAGCGTTTTTGGGCGCCAGGGCTATTGCTTGGCGAAAGGCATCGGCAGCCTCGTCGAGGCGCATCAACTGGCGGTAAGCGCCACCAAGGTTGCATAGCGCGTCCACGTAATCAGGCTTGACGGCCAGCGCGCGCTTGTAGAAGGAGATAGCCTCCTCGTACTTTTTTTCGCTCATGCGGTAGTTGCCCATGTTGTACAGGGCATCCACCAGATCGGGCTTCAAATCGATGGAGTGCTGCAGGCTGGCCAGCGATTCCTCGTTGCGGTTGAGGGCGCGCAGCACATTGGACAGGTTGAAGTGATAGTAAGGCTGTTGCGGATGGACGGCCAGGGCGCGGCGGATCATGCGCTCGGCCACCTCAAAGCGCCCGGTCTTGAAGCTGGCCATTCCGAGGATGTACAAGGCATCGGCATGGTGAACGTTGAGGGCCAGGATTTGCAGGCAGAGGCGCTCGACCTCGGCCATGCGCTCGGCTCCATACTCGCGCAAAACCATGGTCATCAGGAGCTGAATCTTCTCCGCCTTTTCGTCGCGAGGCGGGTGTTGAGGCTTCTGGGCAAAGGCGCGGGCTGGTTTCATCGGTAGTGGAGAGCCTTTCGCGGGAGATTGCATTCCGGTTTGGCGACACGGCGCACTGGCTCAGCAGCAGCGCGAGCGCCGCGTCGGGAGGCCGGAATCTCACTGGCATGGCAAGCAATTCCGCAGCCCAGCCGGGAAGGCAAAGGTTAGAAAGGACTGATTCAGTGGTCAGTGGACAGTGGTCAGTGGACAGTGGTCAGTGGACAGTGGTCAGTGGACAGTGGTCAGTGATCAGTGATCAGTGGTCAGAAATGCGGATGAAGGTTCGTCGCTTCCCACCCATTCCGCCAAGTGCGCGGAATGGAAGGGACACCCAACGATTTCTTTTCCAGCGAAAACTTTGATTCGATGGAAGGCACCAGCATGGAGCGGAGGCTTGAAGTTGAGACGGATCAGTTGCCGATTTCAACCTTTTTCAAGTTGTCGTCCGGCAGACGGTCAACCAGCAAGAGCAAGGGATCGACGCCGGCTTTTTCAGGCAGCTCTGTGGTCACGAATGTATAGAGACCGTGCGTGCCGGTCATGTGAACGAGCTGGCGGGCGAGCACTTTGCCGTAACGCTTGCCCTTCTCAGGAGCGGCGAGAGCGCCCACTTCGATCCAATCGTCTACCGGCACTTCGGTCTCTACGCCTTTGGCATCGGCCTTGTATTTGTGCGTCTCCACATCGACCGTAACGTCGTATTTGCCATCCGCACGCTTTTTGGCGGTGGCGCTGAGAGCGCGGTTGGAGAAGAGGGTAATGTCTTCGAACAGATCCTTGAGCAGGTATTGATCCTGGGGCGGAGTCTCTTCGCGCAACGCATCCACCAGTGCCCATGAAGTTGGATAAGGCGGCTGGGCGTATGCGTAGCGCGCCAGCAGTTTGCGCAAAGCGCGGTTGATGG
>CAZXVX010000071.1:0-15832 GCA_964644105.1 uncultured Occallatibacter sp.
CGCCGATGGCCGCGCGAATCGCATCCTCGGCCAGCACCGAACAGTGAATCTTCACCGGCGGCAGCGAAAGCTCTTTGACAATGTCGGTGTTCTTGATGCCCAGCGCGTCGTCCACCGTTCGGCCTTTGATCCATTCTGTCGCCAGCGAAGAGCTGGCAATTGCCGAGCCGCAGCCAAAGGTTTTGAACTTGGCTTCTTCGATGACCTGAGTCGCGGGGTTGACGCGAATCTGCAAGCGCATCACGTCGCCGCACTCCGGCGCGCCCACCAGACCCGTACCAACCTCCGTCGATCCCTTGTCCAGTTGGCCCACATTGCGCGGGTTGTTGTAGTGGTCAATCACTCTCTCGCTGTATGCCATGTGTTGCTCCTTTTGCGGGGGAAGCCGCGGAAAAACAGTTGTCAGTTGTCAGTTCTCAGTTGTTTGTCTCGGGTCCATCCGTGCTGACAACTGAGAACTGAAAACTGAGAACTCGCTTCTAATGCGCCGCCCATTGAATCTTGCTCAGATCAATCCCTTCCTGCACCATCTCATAAAGCGGAGAAAGCTTGCGTAAGTGCTGGACGACTTCGATCACCTTGTCGGCGACGTAATCCACTTCGGCTTGGGTATTGAAGCGGCCCAGCCCAAAACGAATCGAGCTATGAGCCACATCGTCGCCGAGGCCTAGCGCCTTCAGCACATACGACGGTTCTAGTGTCGCTGAAGTGCAGGCCGAGCCGCTCGATACCGCAATATCCTTGATGCCCATCAGCAAGGATTCGCCCTCGACGTACACAAAGCTCATATTCAGATTGCCGGGAAGCCTGTGCTGCATCGAACCGTTCACATGAACGTAATCCAGATTGGCTTCGAGCTTGTCTTTCAGCCGGTCGCGCAATGCAGTCTCCCGCGCGGCTTCCGCACTCATCTCCTGCTGCGCAATCTCGCAGGCCTTGCCGAGGCCGACGATGCCGGGAACGTTCAGTGTGCCGGAGCGCATTCCGCGCTCGTGGCCGCCGCCGTCGATTTGCGCCGCGATCTGCACGCGCGGGTTGCGCCGGCGCACGTAGAGCGCGCCTACGCCCTTGGGTCCATAAATCTTGTGGGCGCTCAGCGAAAGCACGTCGATGTTGTCGGCAATCACGTCGATGGGCACCTTGCCCACCGCCTGCACCGCGTCGGTGTGGAAGAGGACGCCGCGCTCATGACAGAGCTGACCGATCTCGGCGATGGGCTGCAAGACGCCGATCTCGTTGTTGGCCGCCATGATCGAAACCAGAATCGTCTTTTCGTCCATCGCCCGCTTCAGATCATCCAGGTCAATCAGTCCGTCGGCCTTCACCGGCAGATAGGTGACGCGATATCCATGCTTCTCCAGGCGTTTGCAGGTGTCCAGAATCGCCTTGTGCTCGGTCACCTGGGTGATGATGTGGTTGCCTCGCTCGCGGTACATCTCGGCGATGCCCTTGATGGCCAGGTTGTTCGACTCCGTTGCGCCGGAGGTGAAGATGATCTCCTTGGCCGTGGCGCCGATAATCCGCGCAATCTGCTCGCGCGCCGTTTCAACAGCCTGCTCCGCCTCCCAGCCAAAGCTGTGATTGCGGCTGGCCGCGTTGCCAAATTTCTCGGTGAAGTAGGGCAGCATCGCCTCGAGCACGCGCGGATCGAGAGGCGTGGTGGCGTGGTTGTCCATATAAATCGGAAGGCTTACGCCGACCGGCACTTCTACTTGGCTGGCAACTGTGCTCATTTTGGTCTCCATCCTTCGATAGCGGTGTTAGCGTTGTTAGCGGAGTTAGTCAGCGTTTCTAACGACGTCAACTCCGCTAGCTCGGCTCTTCAAACGTTCAATGCAACCAGCTCACGCGCGAAGCGTTCCCGCGCCGCCGGCTGCTCATGCTCGGCCAAATCCTGAATGCTGATGCTCTTCAAAACCCCGGCAATCGTCTCATTCACCCGCGCCAGCGGCTCCTTGATCGTGCAATTCGAGGTCAGTTCGCAGCCCAACTTGCCTTTGGTGCACGAAGTGATGAAAAACGGTCCGTCGATGGCCAGAATCACTTCGTAAGCGGAGATCGAGCGCGCCTCTCGTGCCAGCGCATAGCCGCCGTTCATTCCGGCGTGCGATTTGAGCAGACCGGACTTGGTCAACTGTTGCAATATCTTGGCCAGCAACTGGGCCGGAATCCCGTAAGCATCGGCCACGTCCTTGGCGCTGAGCGCAACCCTTTCCGGGTGCTCGGCCAGGAACTTGAGCGCCATCAATCCGTAATCCGCTTTTTTGGTCAGCTTGAGCATTCAATATCCGACTTCTTAGGTCCGTATTCAGTATACGACCGTTTCTGTCGGAATTACAAGCCGCTTGCAAAAAATTTTGGGAAGTCTCCAATTATTGGTTGGCGATTGCAAATGGGAAAGTGTACTTGAGCAGGATAGAAATATAATTTGGGGCGATTCAGGCTTGACTTGCAGCCATTTTGTCCCAATTAACGGGACCGCTCCGGTCAAAAGATACCCAAATTCTGTTTTTTCGCTTATGCTGTTAACAATCCTTTCTTGCTCAGGCAAGCCACACACACCGAGACACGAGTAGCCATGAATCCAGTCGCTTTGGCGGTTGACGATCTTCGGGAGCAGTATACGCGGGAGATGGCGCTTGTCCGCCAGACCTGCGAGCGCACCGGAGACGGCACGGCCGCCATCCGCCGCCGCTCCGCCGTGGTAGACCGCATCCTGATCGAAATGTGGCGCCGCGCTTTCTCGGGCCAGCCCGCGCTGAACGTATCGCTGCTCGCCCTGGGCGGATACGGGCGCAAGGATCTCTTCCCCTACTCCGACATCGACGTGCTCTTCGCCTTTGCCGACGACAAGACCGAGGCCAGCTCCAAGGACGCCGTCCGCGCCATCATTCAAGGGATGTGGGATATCGGCTTGCGCGCCAGCCCCAGTTCGCGCACGGTCAAGGAAGCCGGCCGTTTTGATCCCGACAACCTCGAATTCACCTTGGCCACGCTTGATCGCCGCTTTCTGGCCGGTCACTTTCCGCTTTACCAGCAGCTCCACCAAACCGTGCTGCCCGGCCTGGTGCTGAGCGAGTGGAATACCATTACGCAGAAGCTGGGCGAGATTGCCCGCGCCCGCCACGCCAAATTCGGCAACACCATCTTTCACCTGGAGCCGAACCTCAAGGACTGCCCCGGCGGATTGCGCGACTTCAGTCTGGCCGTATGGTTTGCGCTGCTCTTCCACCTCAAGGAGACCAAGGAGTGGCCTCGCCATCGCGGAGGCGTCTTCCAGAGCGCGCGCGGAGACGCCGAGGCTGCCTTTGACTTCCTCGCCGCCGCTCGATGTTTTCTTCACTTCCGTCATGGCCGCGACGACAATACCCTCGACTGGCAATCTCAGGATGAAGCCGCCGCCAACTCCATCGGCCTGGAGACGCGCGGCACCGCTGATCCAGCGTATTGGATGCGCACCTACTTCCGCCACGCCCGCGTCATCTATCGCCGCGCCGCGCTGCTGATGGAGCATCTGCCCGCCCCGGTCAGCTTTTACAAGCAGTTTCGCCGTCGCCGCACGCCCATCGCCGGGACCGACTTCCTTCTGGATCAGGGCCGCATTGACATCGTTCCCGGCGCACAATTCAATGACACAGGCGCAATTCTGCGCGTCTTTGCGGTTATGGCCACACATGGCTACACGCTCTCTCAGGCTGCGGAAGACCGCATCACCGACGCCTTGCCCGCCCTCGCCATCCACATTCCCGAAGGCCCTTACCTGTGGAATGCATTGCGCGAAGTCCTGCTCGGACCCCATGCAGCTCATGCTTTACGCACCATGCACGCCCTTGGCATTTTGGAGATGCTCATTCCGGAGTTCCATGGTATCGATGCGCTGGTCATCCGTGATAGCTATCATCGTTACACAGTCGACGAGCACACCTTCCTGACGATCGACAATGTGCACGGCCTGCGCCAGCCAGCCAACGAATACGAGCAGCGCTTGGCCCAACTGCTGCCGGAGATCGACCGCCTCGATCTCTTTCTACTGACCCTGCTCTTGCATGACACCGGCAAGGCACGCCGGAATGAGGAGCATGTTGGCCCCAGCATTGAACTGGCCGACGCCCTGCTCGCGCGTCTTGAGTTCGACGGCGAAGAGCGAGAGGCTGTCATTCAACTCATCCGCCTCCATCTAGAGATGTCCAACGCCCTGCGCCGCGACATCTTCGACCATGAAAATGTGCGCGGCTTTGCCGAAAAAGTTGGCAGCCCGCAGATTCTCAAGATGCTCACCCTCATGACCTTTGCCGACATCAAGGCCGTCAACCCCGAAGCGCTCACGCCATGGAAGGCTGAAAACCTCTGGCAGCTTTATATGGCCACCGCAAATTTCATGGATCGCTCGGTTGATGAAGTGCGTTACCACGCCAATATCGACCCAACGCTGCTCAATCGCCTCCGCTCGATGGTTCCCACCGCACTGCACGAGGCACTCAAGACCTTCCTCGAAGGCCTGCCACAGCGCTATTTGCAAACCCGCCTGCCGGAGCAGATTCGCAACCACTTTCAGATGGCCGCAAGGCTCGACGAAGACTCCGTCCAACTTGACTTGCGCCCTCATCGCCAGCTTTATGACCTTACCGTCATCACCCGTGACCGCACACGCCTCTTCGCGGATGTCGCCGGCGCCTTGGCAGCTTGGGGCATGAATATCGTCAAGGCCGGTGCTTTCTCCAACGAAGCCGGGGTCATCGTGGACAGCTTCCACTTCCAGGACATCTTCCGAACCCTTGAACTCAACCCCAGCGAGAAAGATCGTTTCCTAGACTATCTGCATGACGTTGTTTCGCTCAAGGTGCCGGTCGAGCAGATGCTCGAAGCCCGCCGCCACTTGAACCATCCGAATAACTTGAAGGTCGAAGTCCCCACCCGCCTGGAGTTCGACTCCGAGTCCTCCACACACTCCACCATCTTGCAAGTCGTCGCGCAAGACCTGCCCGGTCTGCTGCGCCAGATCGCTCTCACTCTCAGCACGCATCAATGCAATATCGAAGTCGCTCTGATCGACACCGAAGGCGAGACTGCCATCGACGTATTTTATTTAACCAGCCTGTCCGCCAAGCTATCGCCAGAAGCCCAGCAAACTCTTGATAAAGATATGACCGCTGCTATCGACGCGATGCGCGCCCCCAACACAATTTAACAAGATTGACCTTCATCGTATATAAATTGACAGCCGGGAGCATCCCGGCGTGTAATGAAAGCGTTGTTTGTGGTGAAGGAGTTCACCCTTAACCGCTGTCCTTTCCTTTGGCTGGGCAGATGATGACTCCTGACAGGGGTATCCTGTTGAGGAGCTCTCTCCCGGCGCGATCCCCGAGTCCAGTAGGATTGAATGAGGAGATCGCTTTGCAAAAATACCTGCTTATTGCCGTGGGCGGCGCGCTTGGCTCGATTGCCCGCTACTGGGTTGGTTCGACGATCGCCGGCCGCATGGGGACGCGTTTTCCTTATGGCACATTCGTCATCAATCTAACTGCCTGTATCATTATCGGCTTTTCGCTGACCTATTTGGGAAAGCGCGCGGGGTTGAGCCCTGCCTGGCGATTCCTGATTCCGATTGGCTTCATCGGCGCGTACAGCACATTTTCCACTTACGAATGGGAGACGCTGTCTACCTTGCGCGCGGGAGCCTTCGCCATGGCCGGCCTGTATGCGGTGGGCAGCCTCATCCTTGGACTGGTGGCCACCTGGCTCGGCGCGGTGCTAGCCGAAGCCATTTCGTGAGCGTAAAATCCTGACTGAACTGCGGAGAATGAAATGCTGCAACCTGGACAAGCCGTCAAAGTGACGATCTACCTGAGCGACGGAGCGACGCATCACGGAGCGCCGCTTTACTCCACCATTCTGGATTTTCTCTTTTATCGCGGCGTGGCTGGAGCTACGGTTCTCAAAGGGGTTGCCGGCTTTGGCGCGGATCACCATATGCACGCCGCGCACCTGATCGACATCTCCGACCGGCTGCCTATCAAAATCGAATTCATTGAGAGCCGCGAGAAGGTTGAAGCGCTGATGGGCAAGCTGGAAGAACTGGCGGGCACCGGGCTGATCGAGATGCAAGAGACGACCGTGGCCAAGCCCGCGCAAATCACAAAGAGCCGTGAGCCGCTCACCGCCGCGCATCTCAAGATTGAAGGCCATGCGCAGATGATGCGCATCTTTATCAGCGAGGAGGACCGCTGGAAGTCCAAGCCGCTGCATGAAGCGCTGGTGGAGGCGATGCGCGCCAACGACATTGCGGGCGTCACGGTCTATCGCGGCATTCTGGGTTACGGCGCGCACCGCCGCCTGCACAAGGACAAGCCGCTGGTCTCCTCGCATCACGGCTCCATCATGCTTTCGGCCGTCGATACGGCGGAAAAACTGCGCGCCTTTCTGCCGCTGGTGGATCAGATGGTGCCGGAGGGACTGGTAGTCTTCTCCGATGTGGACATTATCAAGTATGCTTACCGCGCGCTGGAAACAGGGGAAGCACAATGAAAGAACAGTTCACGGCACGTTTGCTGCGCATCCACTTTGGCGAGGCCGACCGCTGGCACGATAAGCCCCTTTATGAGGCGATCCTAGCCAAGTGCGTCGAACTGGGAATTGCCGAAGCAGTTGTCTTTCGCGGCATCGAGGGATATGGTCCCAGCACACGCATCCATCGCTCCAGTCATTGGAGCTTCTCGAAAGACGCGCCCATTCAGATGAGCATTATCGATACCGAAGAGCGGATCGCCCGGCTGACGCCATTTCTTGATTCCATGGTCGAGGAAGGGTTGGTCGCCGCGTCTACGGTTGAAGTGATTCGTTATGTGCGCGCGGAGACTCCGGCTGCTACCGCAGAATAATCATCGCGAATCCCATCCATTTCGCAAAATAGCGAAATGGATGGGGCAGCCAACAACCTGGTTATGGAACCGACGTGAATGGCGAGGCGGGCAATCCGTCGCCGTTAAACAGATTGCACTGTGGGCTGTTGGCCCAGCCGTAGCGAATCTGAATTGGTTCAGGAACTGCGGCGCTGGACGCAACGATAGTCGAGCCTTCGATTTTGGCGGTAGCGGGCGAGAAGACGCCGTCGGCTCCGGCAACCTCGAAGCCGGTCAACTCGCCGCCCTTGGCTGATAGCCCCTTGGCGTGGTCGAACCAGACGCGGATAAGATTGCCTTCGGGCGTCGCCTGACGGAAGAGCGGTCCAGAGAACTCGATCTGCTCGCCGTAGCTGATAGCCCGCGCCGCGCGCGCCAGGCGCAAGCCGACATCCAGCTTGTTGGTGGGATGCACGTTGTCCGGATCGCCAATGTCGATGGTCACGGCCATGGCGGTGTTGCTCACGTCCAGGGTCTTTAACTGCTGATTGCGCAGTGTGGCCCAATCCTCGGATGGATTGGATTTGAAGTTGGAGATTTGCGTGAAGATAAAAGGGAAATCCCCTTCGCCCCACTGGTCGCGCCAGTCTTCGATCAGCGTGCGGAAGAGGCGGTGATAGAGTTCGGGACGGCGTTCGAGGATGCTGTTGCTCTCGCCCTGATACCAGATCACCCCGCGGATAGGCATTCGGGTCAATGGCGCGATCATGCCGTTATAGATCTGGCTGGGTGCCCAATTGACCAGCGGTGGCGTCCAACCGAAATTCGGCTCGGGTTTGCCGGCGGCTTTGGCTGCATCGCGCAGCTTTTGACGGCGTGCTTCTTCGAGCAGCGCGCTGGCCTGGCGGTCGTCCATCCTTCCCTGCGCATAAAAGTACGGAGCTAACGAAGCATCTTCGCCGAGCGCGGCCAACCGCGTCCACGACTCCGCCATGGTTCCGCCCCACGAGGAGTCAATGATGCCGATGGGAACCTGCTCGCGCTGCTCAATCTCGCGGGCAAAGTACCAGGCGACGGCGGAAAAATCCTTGGCCGTCTCCGGCGATGAAACAGCCCATCCATCCGTCGCAGCTTCGTCTTGCGCCCACTCTGCTGAATGTGTCTGGATGAGCAGCAGACGAATTCTCGGATTGGCGGCGTGCGGCAGATCAGCGGCAGCCGTATTGGCCTGGTGCATCCTGAACTCCATGTTGGATTGCCCCGAGGCCAGCCACACATCGCCCACCAGCACGTCGTTCAACATGAGGACAGATTCCGGCGCGACGCTTCCGGTGGTTGGCTCGCCTTGGACCGTCAGGTGAAAGGGTCCACCGGCCGCGCCTGGAGTGAGATAAACGCTCCAGCGCCCCAACTCGTCGGCCTGGGTGGAGCGGCTTTCACTGCGGAAGCTAACGCGCACAGTTTGTCCCGGTGTGGCCATTCCCCAGATGTGGACCGGCAGATCTCTCTGCACCACCATGTGACTGGTAAGGATTTTGGGAAGTGTCACTTGCGCATAAGTTGCCGTGCAAGGCAGCAATAAAAGAAATAGATCACGAAGTTTCATGGAATCCCCCTGGAGGAAGGTTGCGAATTCTGGAATGATTGCGATACCAGAGTACACGATTTTGAGAACCAGAGTTATTTTTTGATCGAATGCGAAACGATTTACTGTATGTAATATGGTTATTTCTCAATAGTTTTATGCGGTCTTGTTAAAGTTATGCTTCCGTAAATACTTCGATGAGTCTGGAAGCCGTTACAGGATTTAAGAGCAGGTGTTTCCGCCAGTGTGTTCCACTAGCCAGTCAGGCTACCGTCGGCTGTTCGGTCTCCAAGGCCGAATCAATTGCGGCTCCGTCACAGGCTCGATCGCGTCCGTTGAACTTGGCTTTATAGAGCGCCTTGTCGGCCATCTCAATCAGGTCCGGAGCGTGCTTGCCAAATTTGGGAATCAGCGTGGCGCAGCCGGCGGAGATGGTGACGATGCCGGGCGCGTTGCCGCTGTGAGGCAGGCGGCGGCTGCGCAGTGCCTCACAGATTTCGTTGGCCACGTGCAATGCTCCCGCGCGCTCGGTATTCGGCAGGACCACCACAAACTCCTCGCCACCGAAGCGCGCAATCAGGTCGCCGGGACGCGAAACCACATCCATGCAGGCTTCGGCAATCTGCTTCAGACAGTTGTCGCCCCGCTGGTGTCCATAAGTGTCGTTGTAGGCCTTGAATTTGTCAGCATCAAGCATGATCAAGGAAAGCGGCAACTGTTCCCGCATGCTGCGGCGCCATTCGATGGTCAGGTACTGATCAAAGCGCCGTCGATTGGCCAAACCGGTCAGCGCATCGGTAATGGCCAGCGCCTCGACGGCATTGTAAGCCTCTTGAAGCTTCTTTTCGGCAAGCTTGCGCTCGGAGACATCGCGCACTACGTTGAGGATTCCCGACGGATTCCCGGTCTCTGAATCGCGCACGAGCCGCAAACTGGCTTCCACCCAAATGTATTCGCCATCTGGCTTCTTGACGCGGCACTCGATCATCGCGCTTTCAATCCCGGCATTTAATTCTCGGACAATGGACTGCGCTCTCTGCTGGTCATCGGGATGGATCATCTCCACGCCGCCCTGCGACAGCAGATCTTCTGGCTTCCATCCAAGGTGCTCCCCGGCTGAAGAGGCGTAACTGCGGTGACCGCTGAGATCGGCCAGAATGATCGCGTCGCGGGAGTTCTCGCTGACCAGCGCGTGCAGCGCGGCAATTTTTTCCAATTGGCGGAGAATGGATTGCTCCCGCTCCAGCACAACAAAAATGCAATAAAGAAGGAGTACCGCTGAACTGATAAAGATTTGTAACATGAGAATGGATTGCTCTGGCGCGAGCAGATGCGCCGCTGCGAAAGGTCCTTGGCCGCGCAGCGTAAGCCAGCTACCCATTACCGAAACATAAAGCGTTGCGATGGCCGCCCAGCCCATCCCCAAACGGACCAGAATCATGGCCAGAAGCGGATAGAGAAGAAAAACCAGTGGAATCCTGCTCTGCGCAAACGCTGAGACTGTAAGTGCTGCAAGAAGAATAAGATAGACCCAATGGCTCTTGAACGAATGGGTGTTGCGGAAGTCCCCCCGCAGAATAGCGACGCAGATCGGCGTTGAAATCGCCATGCCCAAACTGTCTGAGGCCATCCAGGCAAAGGGCGATGCCACGGGCGAGATGCGCGGCCAAAGCATCGTTATCATCCAGTACAGCACGCCCGCAATTAACGGAGCAATGAAGATGCCATAGGCGACAAAGCGCAGTATATAGCCGCGGTTGGTGAACTGCGGAGCTCCATTCGAGCGCCCCCGCAACAACAGTGCGGCCACTAAAACCTCGAGCAGATTCAACACACTCAGCAGCAGATTGATCCGCCAAGATAGTCCGGCGAGCGCGCTGGCCAACAATTGTGCGGCAAATCCGGCAGCGAAGAGCGACGGCCAGCGCCGGCGAGCGGCCAGAAGAAGAAATGCCAGCAGAACTCCATTTGCAATCCAGATCAAACTGGAGCTGGAAACGGAACGAATGACCTCCGTGGCCAACGCAACTGCGAGGAAACAGCTCGTCAGGCGCAGTTCATGACCATGCCTCCGCAGAAACGGAGGTTGAGGCCGGCTATCGATGGATTCCGCGCTTGAGCGCATGATCCTCCTCACAACTCTGTTTATCGGAAGAAATCGAAGAGGGAATAGACAATTGTTGCAGGAAATCGATTGGCATCAATCGTGTCTTGTTCATTAAAAAGTATTTATTCATTGCGCACTGCTGTAAAAGGCCTGCCGGACCCCAAACCGTAGGTCAGTGCTCCTAGTCCACGCCTGCTTCTTTTCTAAGGTTGGGGACTCAGAGTTGGATGGAATTCTGCCCTGCCTCCGGGCAGCAGCACAATCTCGATCCGGCCCTCCTGGCGTTCGGAGAGAGTTGGGCCTTCAATCTGCATTTGCTGGCCGTCACTGCCGGTATATTGCACCTTGAGCAAACCGCTGCCGCGCACCTGAATGCGATAGGGCAGAAGCGCGCCTGAGGCCAGGCTGTCGGCGCCGAAGCTGGCGCTGGGATAATCCACTTCCAGCAATTTCACCGCGCCGCCGGTGCGGTTTTCCACGGTGGTTTCTATGTGATAGGAGTGGCAGGCGGCCAGAGCAAACAATGCAGCGGAGAGCAGTGCGGCTGTAATTCTCATCTCTCAATCCCGTCTGTGCCTTCGGCTGGGAGATGTGCGGCCAGTTTCTTCTCTACCCGGTCCAGCCGCTTGGCCAACTCCGGCAGGCGCTGGAAGAGGGTAACGGCGCGCAGCCAGACGCGATTGTCAAAGCCGGGCGAGCCGGAGATCACTTTACCGGGCGGGACGTCATGCGCAACCGCCGATTGCGCGGTCAGGATGACGCCGTCGCCCACCGTGCAGTGGCCGGCCACGCCCGTCTGGCCAGTGAGAATCACGTTATTGCCGACGACGGACGAACCAGCCAGGCCGGTCTGCGCGCAGATCAGTGTGTTCTCGCCGACGTGCGAGGCGTGGCCGATCTGCACAAGATTGTCGATCTTTGTCCCGTCGCCGATGCGCGTCTCGCCCACCGTGGCGCGGTCGATGGTGGCGTTGGCCTGCACGTCCACACGGTTGCCGATGCGCACCGGCCCCGACTGCGGCGTCTTCTCCCAATGGCCCTGCTCGTTTTTAGCGAATCCGAAGCCATCCGCGCCAATGATGACGCCGTTCTCCAGCGTCACATCGTCGCCCAAGATGCAGAACTCGCGCACCACGGCGTGCGCATGGGCAAAGAAGCGGCTGCCAATCTCGACCCCCGGATACAGCACCACATGAGGCAGCAGAGTGGCCTGCGCGCCCAGCTTGACCTGCGGGCCGATGACCACATAAGCGCCGATATGCGCGCCCGCGCCGATCTCGGCCGTCGGATCAATCACCGCCGTCGGATGAACTCCCGGAGCGTAGGCAGGCGGCTGATAGAAGAAGCCCAGCACGCGCGTAAAGGCCAGCTTGGGATCCTTGACGCGCAGCGTTGCCACTTCAATCTCAGGAAACTCCGGCTCAACCAGCACGGCGGCGGCTTGCGTTTTGCGCGCCAAACTCGCGTACTTGGGATTGGCGACAAAGGTGACCTCTGCCGGTCCGGCCTCCTCAATCCCTTTCACTCCAGTGACTTCCCGCTCAGCGTCTCCGCGTAGTTCCGCTCCCAGCCTCGTTGCCAATTCACCTAGCTTCATGGATGAGATTGTACCGGAATAGGCGCTTGACGTGAGTTCAAACTCAAAATTCAGCTTTGTTTCGGAGTTCCGCGCCCTCATGTGGAATAATCTGGCGGTGAGCCTTGCACACACAATTCTTCCGGGCAGCTACTTTCTGCTGGCCTGCGCCGCCGCAACGGTGGTGGTCCTGCTGCTGTTGATTGCCAAAGTGCGGATGCATCCGGCGCTGGCGCTGGCTGTCTCCGCGCTGGGCCTGGGTGTGGCTTCTGGAATGCCGCTCAACCAGGTTCCGCTTTCTTTCACCGCTGGCGTCGGGAATCTGATGGGCCACATTGCCATCATTCTGGCCTTGGGCGCGGTGCTGGGCCAGTTGCTGGCCTCAAGCGGCGGCGCAACGGCTCTGGGCCGGGCGCTGGTGGAGCGTTGCGGCCCGAAGGGTTTGCCCTGGGCGCTGCTGGCGCTGGGCATCCTGGTCGGTATGCCGGTCTTCTTTGAGGTGGGTTTGGTACTGCTGCTGCCCATTGTGGCCGCCGCCGCTGAACGCAGCCACCGTCCACCGATCCTGGTCGCCATGCCGATGCTGGCCGGCCTTTCCATCGTCCATTGCACGCTGCCGCCGCATCCGGCCGCGATGCTTGCCGTAACGCAATACCATGCCGATCTGGGGCGCACCATGCTTTGGGGGCTGATCGTAGGCTTGCCCGCCGCCGCGCTGGCCGGCCCCGGCCTCAGTTGGCTGAGCTTGCGCCGCTGGGAGAAGCGGCAAGAGAAGACCGAGATGGAGACTCCAGTCTTTGGTGTTGAAGAACAGAAGGCGGATGAAGCAAATGCATCTGAAATACAGACGCTTCACACGAAGAATAAATCAGTGAAGAATCTGGAAGAGACGCCCGCGCCCGCCGGTCCCATGCTGGCCGCAGCGGCCATCTTGTTGCCGGTGGCGTTGATCTTCCTGGGCAGTTGGGCCGGCGCGCTCACCGCTTCGGGCAGCGTCGCCAACCAGATTCTAACCTTCATCGGCACGCCGGACGTGGCGCTGCTGATCGCCGTTCTGGTGGCGCTGGTCACGCTTGGAGGCCACATTCAAACCGGTCAGCATCATGGCCGGGAGTTGTTGCGCAAGCTGACCGGCAAGTCCTTTGAGCCCATCGCCAACGTGCTGGTGATTCTGGCTGCGGCCGGTGGATTGAGCGGCATTCTGCGCGACTCCGGCGCGGCGCAGGCCACCGTCGGTCTGGCGCTCGGCGCATCCGTTCCGCCGCTCTTCCTGGCTTGGTTGATCGCCGCGGTGGTGCGCGTCTCGACCGGTTCGGCAACCGTTGCCATGGCAGTTGCGTCGGCGGTGCTAGCCCCCATGGCCGTCCACGCCGGAGTGCGTCCTGAACTGCTGGTGCTGGCCACAGGAACCGGCTCTATCATGCTCTCGCACGTCAACGACCCCGGCTTCTGGCTGATTCAATCTTTCTTCAAGCTGGAATTGAAAGAGACCCTGTCCACCTGGTCGGTGCTGGAGACGGTGCTCTCTGTGGCCGGACTGGGGACCACGCTCGCGCTCTCCGCAGTGCTCCAGCATTTTGCGTGACAACCATCTCTGTTCATTCGGTAAAGTGAATCTGTAGCGCTGGCCTCCCGGCCGGCTGTGGCGTGGACCTCCCGGTCCACGCCGGATTCTCTCTAACTCCCAAGATACTTTGCTCCCCAAATCAACAGCGCTCCGCCGAGCAGAATGCGATAGATGGCGAAGAGGGTGAAGCCGTGCTTGCGAACCCAAAAGAGGAACCATTCAACCACGCCCAGCGCTACAACAAAGGAAACAACAAAGCCGATGATCAGAATGATCCAGCTATCGCCGGTCATGACCACGTGGGCCGCAGCGCCATGACTGGGAAAGACCTCTTTCTTCAAATCCCAGATGGTGGCGGCGATCATGGTGGGAATGGAGAGCAGGAAGCTGAATTCGAGGGCGGCCGGGCGGTCCAAGCCGACAATCTGCCCGGCGGCAATGGTGGACATGGAGCGCGAGGTTCCGGGAAAGATGGCCGAAAGCGTCTGGCAGAGGCCAATCCAAATGGCTTGCGGAAGAGTCATCTCCTCGACATGGTTGGTGCTGGATTCATGTGTCTGGCTCCATACATCAACGATCCACATCACAATGCCACCGATGAGCAGTGCGAGGGCGATCACTTTAAGACTGCCCATGTTCTTCTCGCTCCACTTGTGCAATGCCAGAGCAGGCGCAGAGGTGAAGGCAAAGGCGATCAGCGTAAGCGAGATGGGGTGGTTGAGCCAGTTGCGGTCGCGGTTTTCGCCCTCGGGGAAGGTGCGGATGAAGTTGACGATGCGGCTCAAGAAGAGCAACAGCAGGGCCAGAATCGCGCCCAATTGAATCACGATGGAATACATCTTCCAGTACGCGTCATCGAGCGGAATGTGCATCAGTGCTTCGGTGATGCGCAGATGCGCCGTTGAACTGACCGGTAAAAACTCGGTCAAGCCTTCCACAATGCCCAGTAAAACAGATTGAATGTACGGGTTCAAGAAGCCTCCAGGGTGATTCACTCCAGGTCGATGCCGCAGACGGGAACAACCTCCTCCAATTTGAACACGACAGAGGTGGTGCGAACGATAAAATCAGCCGGAGGAAACTTATCTTTCAACTCTCCTCTTTGAAAAAAGTAGTTTTCCAACAGGCATTTACGCCCACTGCAACGTATGCACCGAATTGGCTGGCAAACCAACTTCAAGGCTCTGCGCGCCCAGCAGTAACTGCACGCGCCTCTCCTGGCCGCGGTTGGCCAGCACAATCACAGAACTGCCGTCTGGATTGCGGAAGCCGGCGTGCGAGAGCGTGCCGGTGCTGGCATCGGCTGCCCGATCGCCCGCGCCGTCGGTCTGGAAGACTTTGGCACCGCGGCGGATGTGGCGAGAGAAGTGCGCCAGCGCCCAGTATTGGCCGCTGCGCGTGATCGCCTTGGTCGCGTTGTCGACCGTGATGACGCCGCCGCAGGTGAAGGGGCCGATATTCGGATGGCCCTTCTCGTCGAGCGCCAGATTCCAGGCCGTGATGGAGCGCGCCCAGTTGCGCAGGATTCCGTTGAAGGTATCAGCCCAAGTGGCGAAGTCGGTCTGGTAGTCAGGAGCCGTAATGTCCGGCCCGCCTTCGGTCCAGTAGGCGTTCTTCTGCGGGAAGGCGTCATGGACGCGGGTCATGGCCTCCGGAGTGCCAAGGTAGCCGTGCCACGCGATGCCGTCGATGTACTCGGACGCGCCGGTGCTCAGCTCGCCGATGGCGCGGCCCCAGAGGTTGAAGTTGTGGTCGATGACCCAAATCTTGGTGGGCATGCCGGCCTTGCGCAGCACCGGGCCAAGATGCTGCTCCACGAACTCGGTCTCGTACTCCTGGCCCCACTGGCATGCGGGCATATTGCCGTCCTGGTTGGTGTCCACTTCGTTCTGCACGGTGACCGCGTTGATGGCCACGCCGTTGTCTTTGTAGCCCTGCAGGAACTTGAGAAAGTACTGGGCGTAGGGCGCAAAGCTGCGCTTGGGCATGGCCCCGCCGAGCATGGAGCGGTTGGCCTTCATCCATCCCGGCGGAGACCAGGGCGAGGAGAAGAGGAAGAGCTCCGGATTGGCCTGGCGCGCCTCCAGCAGCATGGGCAGAATGTAAGCCTTGTCGTGATCGATGGAGAAGTTCTTCAGCTCCGGATCGGGTTCGGGGC
>CAZXVX010000072.1:0-15744 GCA_964644105.1 uncultured Occallatibacter sp.
TGAAGCCGCCGGGAATGCGTCCGCCGGCGTAGGTGTACTCGCGGTAATCCACGGTAAGGGGGAAAAAGTCGATGCCTTCGCGGGCTTCAGTTGAGGCAACAGCAGTGGCTAGAACCACGGTCTCGCCCGTGGTCACCAGTGCGGCGCCTGAGGCCTGCTTGGCCATGCGTCCGGTCTCGAAGACCAACCGCTTGCCACCGGCAAGCTCGACGGCTACTTCATGCTTGGACATAGAAATCCTCTTTTCTTTTTTTCGCTTGGGAAACTTGTGGGGGGAATGCGCCGGAAGGGGTGACGAGGCAGGCTTTAAGTATCTCCACAAAACTGGGCGCCCCATCTCCCGATTCTGGGAGATGGGATACAAAGGAGCTTGCGCGCCTGCAGGGAAGGTGACGCTTAAGCCCATAGCTACGCGTCGTCCCTGGCTGCGGGTCGTCTTCGCCAGGTACACCACGGCCCCTGGTCCTGTGGGGAACGGGGGCCGTGACCAAGGATCGGTCTGGGCGCTTCCGAGGCAATACTGGGTTCAAGGTAGGCTTTCTGGGTAGCCAGTGGCTACTTGCGAATCCCGAGTTTGCCGATGACGTCGCGATAGCGATCAGCATCATGCGTCTTCAGGTAATCCAGAAGGCGGCGGCGCTTGCTGACCAACTGCAAAAGGCCGCGCCGGGAAGCGTGGTCCTTCTTGTGCGTCTTGAAGTGTTCGGTCAGTTCGCTAATGCGCGCACTCAGAATCGCAATCTGGACCTCCGGCGAGCCGGTGTCCGTATCGTGGGTGCGGAAGCTTTCAATCAGGGTTGTTTTCTTAGCAGTCGCCAGCACGGCGTGTGTTACTCCTCTTGTCTTCTCAGATCCACTCTTCAGTGTCTACTTTAGAGATTACCACGAATGAGCGCCTCGCGTCATGCTGTTGAGAATCTTGAATCTGTCGGCGGTTCGCACCTACCCAGCGCGCGCCAAATCGGATGAGCCGGTCATTGCTCCGTAGCTGAAAGGAGCACGCCTTGTTCCATTTGCGGCAGGCCAGACAGTGAGAGAGGACGGGTTGAATCCGAATTCCTGCGAAAAGAATCCAATCTCTGCCAGGCTATCAAAGGGTTATGGCATTTTAACTTTCGCTTCAAGTTGTCTTGTATGAGGGGCGAAGTGCGAAGATTGAGCCAATGGAGAAGGCGATCATATGGATCGGTTAATGGCAGGATACAAAAAATTCCTCACACAAGTCTTTCCCGGCAGAAAAAACCAATTTCATTTACTGGCCGAATCTCAGGCGCCGGAGGTTCTGCTGATCACTTGTTCAGACTCGCGCGTGGTGCCGGACCTGATCCTCGGCACAGGCCCCGGCGACCTGTTTATCACTCGCAACGCCGGCAATGTGGTACCCATCTCCGGCAACGATGTGGACGGCTGCACGGCGACCATCGAGTACGCCGTCGAGGTGCTCAAAGTGAAGTATGCCATCCTCTGCGGCCACTCCGA
This sequence comes from uncultured Occallatibacter sp., assembly GCA_964644105.1. Lineage (GTDB taxonomy): Bacteria > Acidobacteriota > Terriglobia > Terriglobales > Acidobacteriaceae > Telmatobacter. Next base: position 1,480 of record CAZXVX010000072.1, read on the forward strand.
CTGCGGCGCACTGAAGGCCGCGCTGAACCGCAAGGACTTGGAGAGCCTGCCCAAGGCCAGCCGCTGGCTCAGCCACGTCGAGGGAGCCTTTACGCATCGCCAGCCGCTCGACCCCATCGACGGCGAGCACGCCGATCTGGCCTCGCTGATTCGCGGCAATGTGGTGGCCCAGCTCTTCAACCTGCGCGCCCAGCCCTCGGTGGCGCGGGCCATCGTTGAGAAGCGTCTGACCGTCTGCGGCTGGTACTACGACATTCTCACCGGCCGCATCGAGCAATACGACGAGCAAGAGCGGCGCTTCCTGCCGCTGTTGGGTTAATTAGTGCACGGCATTCTTGGAAGAACGACCAGAATCGTGAGTGACTCAGTTTGTAGGCGAGTTGAATTACCTGCGCAGCCCAACTCGTTGTATCGCGTTTGGTCGGAATGTGCCGCCGCCAACTCGCTCACTTGCCTGTTTCCGCGTGTGCGCCGCGTGGCAACACTGGCCCACTTTCGACCACGAGCTGACAGCTGTTGCAAGAGCCGCCGGAGATATTCTCGTTCTAGCGGTGAAATGCTCTCAAAATTGTGGCCACCTGCCAAATTAAAATCTTTCCCCGCCTTGTTATTGAGTCGCCACTACGACCGCGCTAGTCCAAGACTCATACGTACCGCTGGGCATGGGCAACAGCGTGGCTTCGCCCGCGTTCACCCAGTATGCGGCGGTTTGGCCTACGCCGTCGGGGTCATCGATCAACGATCCCACCGTATACAAATCACTGCCAGAAAGCGCGATCCCGCCGGCCCAAGAAGTGGCGTTAGATTCATTCATATCGCTGGGCAAGGGCAACGTGGTGGGCGTACCGTTTTCCCAGTACGCGGCGGCGACGCTGCCGGGGCCGGTCTGCCCGCTCCCCGCCACATACACATCGCTGCCCGATACCGTGATCCCGCTAGCTGCATATTCGTCGTATACCATGCCGGCGGGAATGGGCAACGTGGTGGCCGCGCCGTTATTGACCCAGTAAATGCCAGTCTCGAGGTCCGCGTCAGAGTCCGTAGTACTTGTTTACGGGTATTGATTCCGGCGTAACAATCACGTTAACACCCTTTCCAAAAATAAGTTGTGCCAGAAAATCGATGATTAGAAGGTTTGCAAACCGTTAGCCACTCTTTTCACGGGTTGGGAGAGGATCACCCTCGAGGACTATCTTACGTGTGCCCAATCACACAAATGGTTTCTCTGAAACGATTCAGTATTAGGAAGTCGGCTATCCCCAATTGATTCGACATATCACTCCGCATTTGCTTAATGCGCACCGGGCTGCGGAGTGGTGGAATTATTGAAGATCCAGGCGGCTCCGGCGCGAAAGAGAGCAGCCGTTCTTCCCGCACGTTATGCGATTGGTCACTATGATTGCATCGCGGCCAACTTGAATCTGAAAAGCTACTGCTGCCCAAGGATGACCGGCAGGCCATCTTTGCCGCCGATGATCACAACTTTCGCGTTGGGCGAGTTAGCCAGCTTCTCTGTCGCCTCAATGCCCTTCCACTTGAGCAGCGGCTCGGTGATGCCTTTGGTGACAATATTCTGAAAGTCCTGTATGCCCTGGGCCTCGATTGCCTTGCGCTGCGCTTCTTTGCGCTCTTTGTCGAGGGTGAAATCCATCTGCTGCGCCTGTTGCTGAGCAGTCATCTTTTGTTCAATGGCCATAAGCAATTGGGCGGAAGGCTTGACTTCACGGATAAAAACCTGCTGAATGACGACGCCCGCGCCGGAAAATCCAGCATACTGGCGGAGAATCTCATTGATGGATGCATTCATCCTGGTGCGAATCTTCTCCGCCATCTCCGCGCGCTTGGAGGAATAAGCCTCTTCAAAGGTATATTGCGAGGTGCTGTCAGGAACAGCGGAGCGCGCGGCGGAGCGGACAATATTATCCGCGTAGTCAGTTCCCAGATGGCGATAGACCCATGGTGCATCCGCCTCCACAAGCTTATAGACGATGCTGACATTCAGCGTCAGGACTACGCCGTCAGAGGATTGCGCAAAGATCGAGTCATCTCCCTTGACTTGCCCTTCATTTTCCGCGGAGACCATTGTGTAAGTCTGACTGCGGACAGACATCTCTTTCACGGTCGCAAACGGATTGATGGGATGCAGCCCTTCGGGAATGAAATAAGGTTGCACACTGCCGTAGATGACCGGTACGCCCACCTGCCCCGCGCTGACAGAGGTCAGGCATGACGCAATAATCAACAGAATTCCGGCGGCTGCCGAGGCAAATGAAACCATGTTCAGCGAGCGCGCCGGCAGATCCGGATAAACACCGGGAATGGCGTCTTTCTTGAGGAAACCGCCATGGTGTTCGGATTCGAGAGTGGCAAGCCCTGCGGGAGTTTTCTTCAAGCGATGGGCCGCATAACCGGTGACGATGGCAAATAGCAGCAAGAGAGATCCAACGATGAACATACGAGGAGCTGGCCTTTCAGAGGATGAAAGATTTTTGCAAACCCAGAATACTCCTTGCAAGCCATCCGGCAATAGAAAAATCGCATCCGCATGATTGCGGGTAGTGAGGCAGCAGAGTAATCGAGTTTCCTGGTTCTCAAATCGTCAACCCGCTGCGCAGGCCTGCCGGGGTGGCCAGGCCCCAAGCCATGGCCGGAGTGTTGTGCGCCAAGCCGAAGCGGCCATCGGGACCGAGCAGAATGATGCCGCCGTGTCCGCCGAGTCGGTCATAAAGATAAGCGATGGCTTGCTGCGCGGCGGTCTCCGGAGCCGTGCCCGCGGCGACGCGGTCGGTGGCCCACTTGCCCAGAACCAGCTTCATGATCGGCTCGCCCCAGCCGGTGAGCGAGACGGCGGCGGAGAGATTGTCAGCGTAGCAGCCGCAGCCGATCAGCGATGAGTCGCCCACGCGGCCTGGAGTTTTGTTCAGCGTGCCGCCGGTCGAAGTGCCCGCGGCCAGGTTGCCGCGCGCATCAAGGGCGACAGCACCGACAGTATCGTGAGAATTCAGATGCGCGGCAAAGGCCGTCTCGGGACCTTTGTCGTCGTGCAGGACGGGATGCAGTGGGCCTTCCGGGCCGGAAAATGTTTCGTCAGTCAACCCGGCTGCCTCGCGCGCCTGCGCCTGGGCAAGCCGCTCCCGCTCGCGGTCAAGAACCAACTCGGAATTCTCGATGAGCGCCATGCCTTGGGCATGGGCAAAGTTCTCCGCGCCGGGGCCGACAAAGTAGACGTGCGGGCTGCGCTCAAGCACCAGCCGCGCGGCTTGAATGGGGTTGCGAAGGCGCTCTACACAGGCCACGCCGCCCGCCTTCATGCGTTCGCCATCCATCAGCAGCGCGTCGAGCTGCACGCGTCCGTCGGAGGTGAGAAAGCTGCCGCGCCCAGCGTCGAAGGTTGGGTCGTCCTCCAAGACTGTGACCGCCGCTTCCACTGCGTCCAGCGCCGATCCGCCGCGCGCGAGAATTGCGTAGCCAGCTTCGAGCGCCGCACGGACGCCACGCTGATGGTCTGCCGCCGCATCAGCGGGAATCGCCCATGCACCGCCGTGGATGAGAAGAGTTGGAGTGTGAGTGGAAGGAGCCGTCATCCGATTATGGTAGTGCATCTTTGCAAACGGCGTCTGCGGCCTGCTTGATAATCTCCTCAACGGCCAGCCGCTCGCCCGGCTTCAGGTAGCCCTTGCGCCGGAACCAATCTTCCATCGCTGGTTGCAAGCGCTCAAGCGGGACGCGCGTGCCGGCTTCGAGCAGGCCATCCGCAACAGGCAGCGTGTCGTCAAAGACCGGATCGTTGGTAAAGTTGCGCATGGCAAAGTTGTCGATCCAGCCGACAGGGCATTTGTGGATCGAGCCGTCTGTGTCGATGCGTTGTATCGAGAGCCTGCGCGCAAACATATCCTCACTGTAGAGCAATTGGATGGACCGCGGGAAGAGACAGGCGTGGACGAGGACGTCCACGCAACAGCCGGTCTGGAGACCGGCGCTACAGTCAAGAGACGGATGCTGCTGTCTGGAGACTCTATTTCAACTACTTCTTTTCCACCACGCTGCCCTCTTTGCCCTGCTCGGCCACCGCGTGAAAGCGCTGGAAGCCGTAGTCGCGCACGGTGAAGTGCTGGCGAATTCCCTTGACCAGAAAGAGGCGCATCGCTACGGTTCCCTCGGCGCTGGTGGGGAACCAGATCTCGCCATTCACCGGCGCTTGGTCGAAGTGAAAGTTGGAGCCTTTTTCGATATTGGCGACCAGGCCTCCGGCCACATGAAAGTTGTCGTTGAAGCTCACGTCCAGATGAACCACCTCGCGGTCGGCCTCATCCACCCACAGCGCTCCCTGCAGCTTTTTGGAGACATCCTCGGCCATGCCGTGCGTCTTGGCGTCTTTGCGTCCGACAAAATCAAAGACGATGGTTGACCGTCCGCGAAAGACTTCCCGCCGCGGATTGCGCACATCCATTACATCCAGAACATCGCGCAGCGTAATCTCATCTTTCGCATCCTTTTCTTTTTCCTTTTCGGTCTCCGGCTGCTGCGCCTTTTCCACTGCCTTGGTAAGGCGCTCACTCTCCTTTTTCTGCTCGGTGTCGTCCAGCGGCTTGCCGTCCTTCTTCACCAGCCGCCACATTCCGTGACCGTTGACGAAAAAAATCTCCACCTCGCGCGTCTCCGTTTTGGTCACGTGATTTTTAGCGTCGATATCTTCGGTGGTTTGCGATTCAGTGTAGGTGTAATTCTCGCGCACTTTGTCGAGTTTCTTTTGATGCTCGTTGACCTCTTTCATCAGTTGATGAATATCGGGCAGCGGCTTCTCTGCGGCCTGTTGCGCCGAAGCGGAGAGCGAGGAAAGCAGAAGTAGAACGGCAAGCGGGGAGTTGCGCAGAGCGTGCATGAAGAGATGCCCTCTCAGAAAAATTGATTCAGGTACGCTGCGGCGGATATAGATGCAGCCCACTCTTTCCGAGCTTCTGAAAGCCTTTACGCAACCTTAAATTGAAAAGTTCCAGACTCATTCGGCATCAGGAGCAACGACCTGCACATATGCCTGAGAGCACCACTTTTTTCTTTGACCTGATTCTTTGAAAAAAGTTGCGGCTTTACTCGTTCACTTGTCAAATAGGAAAGCAGATCCATCGACAACGGATGTTACGCGGTCTTGATTTGCGCGGGATTCCTGGAGGCTGAATGCAGGGCCTGCGAAAATCGACGGAAATCGGCTCATTTCCGGCAAATAAACAATGTTTTTTTTGGCCAAATATGGGCAAAAATCGGGGTTTTATTTTGCTTGTCCGTCAACCTATCTAAAGACTATCTCATTGAATTTAATGGTTTTACGCGCAAACAAATGAGCAATAGCCGCGCTCCACAGCTGGGGGGGAGTGTGCTTTTCACCCTCGAAGCAGCCCCTTTCGAGAGGAATTTGCCCCTCGGCTGCCGGCTCTTGTGCGGGCGAGGAAGCCCGCACGAGAGAGGTCTGGAGACCGGCGCACCAGGTTGTTTCAACCATCCGTATTCAGGATAACCGGCAGCCGGTAAATTATCAGCAAAGAGAAATCCAGCGATCTGCCTGTCGATTTGGGGCTTCTTCGAGAAGGAACTAAGAGCGATTGTCCGGTGCTGCGAGCCGCACTTCAAGGCATCCGGTTCGGCCGGGAGCCCGACCCATTTCGCGCCTTTTGCGAAACAGGTTGGGCGCCACAAATCTTCATCAGCACAATTAGCGGTAAGACGAATCAGTTCTTTCCTTCAGTCTGCGTCTTCACGATGAACGCCGCCACGCGGTCATGCAACTGCTTCAAGCTCTCGTCGCGCACGTAGACCATGTGGCCGGACTCATACCAGTCGTACTCGATGTTCTTGGCTAAAGACTGCGGAATCGGCAGGTGCTTCTCTTCGTACTGCGCGGCGAAGAACGGCGTTGCCAGATCGTAGTAGCCGCCGTTGACCATGATCTTCAGCCGGGGATTGGTCTTGAGCGCCTCGGCCAGGTCCGGCGCCACATTGGTGCTGACCGGGTTGCCATTGTGCTTGAAGTCCCATTGCGCGCCGTCGAAGAGCGCGTGGTCCAGATAAGTCTGGCCCTCGCCGTATTTCAGCTCGCGGCGCACGTAGTCGTTGAAGAGCGATACATAGGCCGACGAGATCGCCGAGCTCTGCGGATCGTACTCGGCGTACTCGCTGAGCGGATTCAAGTTTGGCCCGCTGTAACGCGTGTCCAGGCGGCCGGTGGTCAAATCCTGATCGTCCTGCAAAGTTTTTTCAAACTCGCCGCCATTCACCCGCAGATTGGCCTTGAGCAGGTAGGCAACCGGCAGGCCGATGTATTCATGCAGCTTCTCCGCGACAGACTGCTTCTCCTCCGCTCCCAAGTCCGTGCCCAATGCCAGCGCGTGCGAGTAGGGGCCCATGGCGAACTCTTCCACATCTTTCAGGAACGGCTCCAGCGCCGCCGGCTGTTGCGGCAGCTTTTTGTGGTACCAGGCCGTGGCAGCATAGGTGGGCAGCGCCAGTACGTAGGGCAAATCCACGCCCGGATTACCGCTCGGTACGTCAATGTCCGTGGTGAAGTTGAAGATCTGCGAGAGCAGAATCACGCCATTCAGATCAATGCTCTTCTGGTTTTCCAGAATGTCGGCCAGCACCGCCGAGCGCGTTGTCCCATAGCTCTCGCCAAAGATGTACTTGGGCGAGTTATAGCGGTTGTACTTGGCCAGAAAGCGCTGAATGAAGCGGGCAAAGGCGTTGGCGTCCTCATCCACGCCCCAGAAGGCCTTTTGCGCATCCTTGCCAATGAGCCGCCCAAAGCCCGTTCCCGGCATATCGATAAAGACCAGATCGCTTGTGTCGAGCAGCGAGTAAGCGTTGTCCACCAGTTTGTAAGGCGCGGCGGGCAGATGCTGGTCACCCATGGTTACCACATGCTTGGGGCCGAGCGAACCCATGTGCAGCCAAACGGAGGCGCTGCCCGGTCCGCCGTTGTAGAAAAAAGTCACCGGCCGATCTTCGGCCTTGGCGTCCTTTTTGAGATAAGCCACGTAAAAGATGCGTGCGGTCGGAGCGGCGTCTTTGGGTTCCTTGGGCTCATCAAGCGCAAGCTGGCTGCCGGGCAGCGGCTTGCCGTCCAGGCCAAGCTGCGCATCTTGCGTGTCGGTTGCGCCCACCGTGATGGTTCCGGCAATGGCGGTGTAGGCGATCTTCTGTCCGCCCACCTCGACCATGCCTTGCGTTGTGACTTCAGTTGGCGGGGCTTTCTCGGCGGATTTGTCGGCAGCGGTTTTGTCGGCAGCGGATTTGTCGGCGCCAGCCTTCTCGGCGGGCTTATCGTCTTCGGCGCGGATCAGCGCGGGCGCAAGCAGGAGCATAGCCGTCAGCAAAGCGGCGAAAACACGGGGAATGCGATTCATTCAGGTTCTCCAGGTCAGGTGAATTGTTCAATAGGCAGTATATAACTTGCAGTAAAACGTCCGGCAGCGCTTCTCATTCAGCATTTGGTGGCGAGGATGTGCCCCTGCTGGGCGTAATCCAGCAGTTTTCCGTCGCGGGTGATGAGACGGAAGCCATAGAGGCGCGCCGTAGCTGCGATGATTTGATCGGCGGGATCGTTGGGCGGCATTCCGGGTAATTGAGTTGAATCAATTAACACTTTTGGCGAAAGATCGGCTAATCGTACTCCGGGCATGGATAGCAAAGTTGTAAACCATTCCTCCGGGGGAAGAGTCAGAGGCAGCCCTTTTTTTACAACCAATGTACCGATTTCCCAGGCGGAGAATGGTGATACATAAACTCCAAGATTCCTTGTTCTGGCATCCTCAATCATGGCGAGACTTACGTCAGAGAGCGGGGCGCCCCCCATCAACCAGAGTGCCGCGCAGGTGTCGAGTAGCACCGGTTGAGAAGGATTCATTTCAGTTCCTATTCTTCTTGCAGCACATCCCAAACCACGCCCGCGGGTTCGGTCAAGTCAATATCGGGAGGAAAGGTCACTGTTCCGCGCATCGCTCCCCAAAGCTCGAAATCGTCCTTTGTTTCCTCATGAATGGGGACAACGGCGGCCACCGGGCGATTGTGCTTGAGCAGGACGATGCGGCCGGTTTTTCCCTGAGCCACATCGTCGATCATCCCAAGACATTGCGACTTGAATGCGGTAACGCCGATCGATGTGCTGTTCGACAATGCTGTTGGCATCACACTCTCCAATATGGTCCATAATAAATGGTCCATACAAAAGATACAACTTCAATTCCAAATTTTCTTGAAAAATACCGCAATCCCACGCCCAATTCAAACTCCCGTAACAATTCCGGCGGAGAATGGTAGACAGCAGAATTTCTGCAAGGGAGAGCTTTGTGAAGAAGACGTTGGTTGTCATTGGATTGCTGGTTGCCGCGATGAGCGCGGCGCAGGCGCAGAAGTTGACCGGGGCGGGCGCAACCTTCCCTTACCCCATCTATTCCAAGTGGTTCAGCGAGTACAGCGCGGCACACCCCGGCGTGGAGATCAACTACCAGTCCATCGGCTCCGGCGGCGGCATCCGGCAGATGGTTGCCGGCCTGGTGGACTTCGGCGCCACCGACGCTCCCGCCACGGATGAGCAACTGGCCCCTGCCAAAACCAAACTGATTCACATTCCTACGGTGATGGGCGCGGTGGTGCCGATCTTCAACGTTCCCGGCGTTAACGACATCCGCTTCAGCCCCGAAACACTGGCCGGCATCTACCTGAACAAGATCAACAATTGGAGCGACCCGCGCATCGCCAAGGACAATCCAGGCGTCAATTTGCCCAACCTCAAGATCATCGTTGTGCATCGCGCCGACGGCAGCGGAACTACATACATCTTTACGGATTACCTGAGCAAGATCAGCCCGGAGTGGGCCAGCGGACCCGGAAGAGGCGCTTCACCCAGTTGGCCGACAGGCGTCGCCGGCAAGGGGAATGAGGGCGTGGCAGGCTATGTGCGTCAGCTCTCCGGCTCCATCGGCTACGTCGAACTGATCTACGCACTGCAAAACAAGATCAGTTATGGTTCCATCCAGAACTATGCCGGCAACTTCGTCCAGGCCTCCATCGAAGGCGTCACCGCCGCCGCCGCCAGCATCAAGCAGTTCCCCGACGACTATCGCGTCTCGATCACAGACGCGCCCGGCAAGGACGCTTACCCGATCTCCAGCTTCACCTGGCTATTGGTCCCGGTCAAGTCCGCTGACCCGGCCAAAGGCAAGGTGATCAAGGATCTGCTGAGCTGGATCGTCAAATCCGGCGAAGATGAAGCCGCTGGCCTCTCCTATGCGCCGCTGCCCAAAAATGTTCGGGAAAAGGAACTCAAGAGCATCTATTCGCTCCAATAGTTTTATTCAATGGAATCGTTGATTGAACCTTCCATGCTCCATCCCTGGTGTACTTTTTACACCAGGGATGGAGCCAATTTTTGTGCCCTGGAAAGAAACTATCGTAAACCAAGAGGTAAAAGCGGCAGCCGGTCAACCACACCAACGAGCAAAGACCGCTCGCCGGGAACCCCGGCCAGGAGGCAGGCGCAACTGTTTCATGCAGTGTGGGCGGGCGAGAGAGACTCTATTTCTAAGCTTGCTGAGCCGGCAGCTCCAACATGAATTCCATTTCATCGGACAAACTGCACTCCGGCTGCTTGAGCAGAAAATCATGGATTGGATGGGCTGTCGGGCGTCCCAGCAGGTAGCCCTGCACTTCGTTGACGCCAAGCGACTGGACCAGGGCCAACTGTTCCTGCTTCTCGACGCCCTCGACAATCACCCGCATTCCAACATTGTGGGCCAGCGCCACCAGGGTGCGAATCATCGATTCATTCTTTGGATCCTGCTCCAGGTTCATCACAAAGGAGCGGTCGATCTTGAGAGCGTCAAAGCGCATGGACGGCAGGTAACTCAGATTGGAATAGCCGGTTCCGAAGTCGTCGATCGCCAGGCTGATGCCGAGACTGCGGAAGCGGCTGATGACCTCCGTTGCTGTCGATGCGCCGCTCATCATCACGGACTCAGTCAGCTCCAGTTGCAGCAACTCCGGCTTGAGACCGCTGGCCTCAAGTATGCTGACCACCTCTTCCACAAAGCCCTTGCGTCTGAACTGAATCGTCGAGACATTCACGGCAACTTGAATCGGATACGGCATGATGCGCTGCCAGCGCACCGCCTCGGCGCAGGCCTGCTCCATGACGAAGGAGCCAATGGCCACAATCAATCCGCTGTCTTCGGCAATGGGAATGAACTTGTCGGGCGGAATTCGTCCCAGTGTCGGATGCGTCCAGCGCGCCAGAGCTTCAAAGCGAACCAGGCGGTTGCTGTTCAGCTCAAACTCCGGCTGGAAGTTGAGGAAGATTTCATCCCGTTGAATCGCCCCGCGCAGTTGGTTTTCAATCGTGAGGCGCTCATGAATTGCCGAGCCGATCTCCGGCGTGTAATGCATCACCCGGTTTTTGCCATCGCGCTTGGCGATGTACATGGCGCTGTCAGCCTCCCGGAGCAACTCCTCCGCGCTGCCGGCGCACTCCGGAAAGACTGAGATGCCAATGCTGGCGCCAATGGCCAGTTCATGCCCCTCCACATGAAAGGGATTGCCAATCGCCAGCAGCAGATCTTCAGCCACCCGCGCCGCGTCTTCCTTGACGTGCAGCTTGTCCAGGATCACCACAAACTCATCGCCGCCGAGGCGCGCCAGAAAGTCCTCTTCGCGGATGCGCGCGTGCAGCCGTTGCGCCAATTGAATCAGCACATCATCGCCGATCGAATGCCCCAGGCTGTCATTGACCAATTTGAAGCCATCCAAATCAATGTAGAGCAGTGCAAACATCTTGCCCACTTCACGAGATTTGACCATGTGCGAAGCAAGCCGTTCGGAGAGCAGCCGGCGATTGGGCAGGCCTGTCAGCGGGTCGTTCAGCGCATCATGCATCGCCGCATCGCGCGCCTTTTGCAATTCAGCCTGATTCTGCCGCAATTGGGTAATGTCGATGGCGGTGGTCTCATAAAGGATGCCCTCCGGCGTCTCCACGGGCGTGATATTGGTCAGCAGATGAACCATGACGCGATCGCGCCGCCGAAGGCTGGCTTCCAGATTGCTCACCGCTTCCTGGCTCAATGTGGCGCTGAGCTTTTCGCGTTGCGCGGAATCCACTTCAAAATCCCAATACGACTGCCCGATCAGCTCCTCGCAGCTTGAGAATCCCAGCATCTTCACAAAAGCCATATTGCAATCGACAATCGCCCCGTCCGGACGCCACAGAAAAACCGCCGCCAGATTGCGCTCAAAGAGCCGCCTGTGCTTGGTCTCCAGTTGCAACTCGTTTTCCAGCCGCGCGCGGATAATGTCGGTCTGCTTGCGCACCGTCCGGCTCAGCGTTCGCACCCAAAGAAGCGGCGCCGCCACGCAGGCAAAAACCAATCCCAGCAGGATGAGGCCGCGACGCAGCGTCAGCCAGCTATTGCCGCTAATCACCGCAATGTCGGCTGGCGAAGTAATCATCACCATCAGCGAATCCGGCCACTGGGAGTTGCCTTGGCGCACCACCGCCACGCCGGTCAGCTCAAGAAAAGAGTTCTGTGCAAGCACCACTGTTTGCCGCGCCGCATCGTTCTGCAATAGCGTCGCTGTGAATCGCTGATTGCCGTCCGCCAGTTGGTAAACCACTCCCGTGTTATTCACACTCTGGCTGATCAACTGGGCCTTCAGGTGCACCAAATGTTCGTTCAGCTTGCGTTTGATGACCTCGGAGGCGGATAACTTCAATGGCGTGATCTCGACCGCATCGGCCACGCTCGCAATCGGACGCGCCGTGGTATCGGAAACCGTCAGGCCATACTCGCCGTAGCCTGGAAAACCTGTAATATCGACTGTCCTGCCGGTGCGAACCTCTAGCGGCCTTTCCGACGCGGCAAAGATTCCTCCCGTTCCGTCCTGCACAAATAATCCCTGAGGAGAGGCCCAGGTCACCAGCCCGCGCAGATGAACCGGGCGAACAAATCGCTGGTTGATACTGGCGGATGTAAGGCTGCCGATGGACGCCAAAGGGAATGAGAATGGATCTGCGGAGAGTGGGGCCTCCAATGTGATGTCGCTCAGATTGTTGACAAAGATCAGGACTCCGACACGTTTGTTAGTCTTGTCCAGATGCGCGCCGCAGACGCCTTTGACGCGCACCAGCGAGCCAACCAGACGCTCCGCGGCGGGATTGTCCTGCTCAGGAACAACCATCCATCCGATCGTCTTTCCATCTACGATGCGGAAGCAGACCCTTGTCCAGCTCTCGTAGCACGGTCGCAGAATTCCCTCGGTGACCACCCAGTGGCTGTCCGCCGTGCCCGCATCCAAATCTGCCAGAACCTTTGGCTCCGGGACCGGGGCCGGCCCACTGCTCATCACAAGCACCTTGGCATGCGCCACAATCGGTCCCACATCGCCTGGAGCCGTGACTCCATTTACGCGGACCATTGTTCCCAATGGATACTTGATGGGGCTGCCATGCATGTTGATGTAGGTTGAGCCGCTCGCATCCTGAATAAAAAGAAGGCCCCACTCCGGATCGGAGTAGGTCACCGATCCGGTAAATTCAACCGGATAAGCATTGACGGCCTCTGCGTTCTTCATCTCGGCAATCTCTTGCACCGATCTCAGAACACGATGTGGACCGTCTTCGCTCCTTAATTGCGATGGAAGGGACAATGAGACGAGCAGAAGCAAGACAAGCCAATAACCCCCGCGAGCGCGCCCTATGACCATCATGCCTGTCCAGCCATCAAGCTTGCCTCGCAATATGGATCCCAGCATTTCTTCCAAGCCTCCGGCAGCGCCAAGGACCAGACTCCAGGTCATGCCTGAGTCCATCATCGTCTAAAAATGGTAAATCATGAATTGAATTTATATTTACCGGGCAATCATTTTTTAGCGCGCGGTGGCTCAACGGGCAAGATGCTGATCAATCAAGCGGTCTACCAGCACTGTCAGAAGCTCGCCGGTGCGCGGCAGGATAAAGGCCATGGCCGCTTCATCCCAGTCCAGTTTGAAGCTGGTTGAGAGCGCTGAAATCCAGATCTGCCGCACCGGCGCATTCGGCGTAATTACGAATGTGCCCTCCGGCTCCTCGAAGGCGACCTTCAAAACACTGTTCTGCTCGTCCACTTCAAAACCGCCCGCGTCTTCCTCCCGCTTGATCAGATGTTGCATCAGCGAGTCAAGAGCGGCTTCGGCTACGCGGCGAAACTCCAATTCATCCTGCATACTGACAGTCTACAACTCCATCGAAAGCTCTCCTCGGTTCCATCGGCCAGGAATCGAATAAAAAACTTTGCAAATCTCCTAAACTTCTGCCGAAGCCTGCCGATAAGCCTCAGTACGGGCAGTATTCGGAGAGAGAATCACCCGACGGAGTGTCCCGAATCCAGACAGCGGGCTACCGGAAAGATTAAGAGCTGTGGAAATGATCGGGATTCGCCGGCACAAGACTTCAAGATGGGAGAAACGAAGATGGAAATCGCCCCGGTTGCCAGTGTTCGCCTCGCCCCCATGTTGCGCACCAGAGACACCGACCTCGGTCTGACCGACATTTATGAGGTCGAGCGCTCCACCCGCTCGGGTGACGAAACCTACACACCGCACAACTCCAAAGCCGCCTCCGGCTTTGAAGACGACGTCTTCGGCGAATCGGAAGACGAGGAGAACGGCTCCCATCGCGGCGAAAGCGGCCAAATCAAAATCAACTACTTCGTCTAAAGATTTTCATCTGCGACCCAAAGCGTCCATTTGCAGCGCCGGTCTCCAGACCGGCTGTAGCTTGGGGCTGCCGGCTTACGCTTGTTTCGCTGTAGCCACATTTCCCGCCATGGCTGTCTGGAAGTACCGCGCAAAGTTCCCAAACTATATTCAAACGCGCTTGCAATCGAAGTTTGTTCGTGTTAACTTACTAACCAGTTAGTTAAAAAATAATGGCGTCCCCAACTCCAACCCGCTCCCAGGCTGAACGCGCCGATCACACGCGCGCCTGTATCCTCGATGCCGCGATCCGTGAATTCAGCGAGAACGGTCTGGCAGGCGCCCGCACGGAACAGATTGCCGAGGAAGCCGGCGTCAATAAAGCGTTGCTTTACTACTACTTCAAAGGCAAGGATGACCTCTATGCGGCAGCGCTCGAGCAGGTGATTGATAGCGTCCGCGCAGAGAGCGCCAGCGTTCTGGAGACGAATGTTTCGACAGGAGAGCGCTTTGTGCAGATCGTGCTGGGAAACTTTGACCGCTCCCACTCTCACC
>CAZXVX010000073.1:0-15689 GCA_964644105.1 uncultured Occallatibacter sp.
CCGACGGTGAACTTCCACGGCCCGTAGAGCGGCGCGGCGGATTGGCCAATGGTGACGCTGGCGGTGTTGCCGGAGGACGAGGCTTGCGCCCAGCCGATGCGGCCGATGCCGGCAAGAATGAAGAAGAGAATGAGGTAGCGACGCGCCACGGCAGAAGCCTCACCTTTCAGAGAAAGCCGCAAACTACCTTATAGACCGGCAAGCGCCTCGGCCTGCGTAGCAAACAGTTCCGCGTACTTGGTGATCCCCACCATGGTGAAGACTTTGGTGAAGTGCGCTGAAAGGCCGAAGGCGGCAACCTTCTGCCCAAAATTCGAGGCCTCGATCAGCAGTTGAATCACCAGCGCAATGCCGCTTGAATTGATGTAATCGACCTTGGTGAAGTCCAGCAGAACCCGCTTTGCCGTCTCCTTGGGTAGCGCCTGATAGGTTCCCAGAACCGCATCCTTCGAGGTGCTGGCAATGTCGCCCTCGAAGTGCAGCACGAAGACCGGATCTCCTGCCGGGGAAGTAATTTGCTCAACGCGCGCCTTGGTTTCGCTCTGCATAGTTTATCGTCTCCCTATTCCCTTTTTCCTGCCTCATTGTTCTTTATCCAGCCGGATCACCAGCCGGACGTAGCTGCTATTGCCGTCCATTGCGGCCACCCATTCGGCCTCGTCCACCAGCGCCTGAATGAGAAACATTCCCATGCCGCGCGCGGCTTCATCGCCGTGCATCTTGCGGTCGATATCCGGCGTGGCTATCTTGCCCGTCTGCTTGTTCATGCCCTTGCCGTCGTCGATCACCTTCACTTCCAGCGAGTCGCCGCTGACGGAAAGCTGCACGCCCACGTTCAGCACTTCATTCAGCCGGTTGCCGTGCTCGATGGCGTTGATGCAGGCCTCGCCGACGGCCGTCTTCAGATCATCAACGCGGTCATCGCGGAAGCCCATCAGCTTGGCCACGGACGAGGCCGTCGCCATCGCCACCTTCTCGAAGCCCATCCGCGAAGGCAGCCGGACTTCTATCGTAGTTGCCTTGGGAACCGGGGCCGGAATCGTCTTGGTTTCACTCATGCTGTTCCCTCCGTCCCCGTCCACTCGCGGCATAGCGCCAGTGAGGTCATGTCGTCTCCCTGCGGTCCGCCCTCTGCGAAGGCATGAATCACCGCCCACAATGCATCGAGAATATCATCGGCCTTCATGGATGGGCACTTAAAAAATGCAGACAAAAGACGATCTGACCCAAATTCCTCATCCCCCTTGAAGACTTCAGTCAATCCATCGGTATAAAAGAGCAGCCGCGAGCCCTGCGGAAAGGCGCACCGCTCGATGGAGTAGTGCATTCCCGGCAGCATCCCCAGCGGCGTGCCGGAGGCATCAAAGAGCCGAGGCTCCTGGTTGGGCGCCAACAGAAAGCCCGGATTGTGCCCTGCGTTCACCACTTCAATCTCGCCCGTCGCCGGGTAGAGGCGCAGGAAGATCGCCGTCACGTAGCGCCGCCGCGCCTCTTCGCCCTCGGCCCAGTGGTGCTGATTCATGCGCGCCGCCAGCTCTTCCAGCGGAGGCCCTTCAGCCGCCATCGCCCGGAAGGCCGAGCGGAAGCTGGTGGACATCAACGCCGAGGCCATCCCTTTGCCCGCCACGTCGGCCACCGCCATCAGAACGCTTCCATCCGGCTGCTCCACCACGTCCAGATAATCGCCGCCCACCTCATAACAGGTATCTGAGCGGAAGGCCAGCGAGTAGCCCGCAATCACCGGAAGTTGCTGCGGCAGCAGCGAGCGTTGGATCGCCTGCGCCGCTTCCATATCCTGCTGCACGCGCGCAAACTCCAGGTTGCGCTTCTGGTTGCGCGCATTCTCCAGCGCCACCGCCGCCTGCAAGACCAGCCCCTCGATGAAGTCCGCCTCATAGAGCGTCAGCGCGCGCCCCTCCGGCGTGGCCACAAACAGCTCCGCCATCCGGCGCCCTTCGCGGTCCTCCAACAGATAGGCCAATGAGCTGCTCTGCGCATCCGCCGCATCGCCATAGGCCAGCCCGGATTCCGGAAAGGCCGCGCCGGCCATCTCCAACTCGCGCACCACAATGCGCAGCACCTGCTCCAGAACCTCTTCTTCGCGCGAGGTCGAGTGAACCTGCCGTGCCGCCTCCAGCAGAGCCTGTAACCGCGCCACTTGCTGCTGAAAATCGATTGTTTCAGCTCCGCCGGAAGGCTGTGTCTCCGTTGGCATTGCGTCCAACCTCCAATCAAATCTCACTTTAGCAGGTTCGCGGCCAGGCTTTCACCTTCTTGCTTATCCTTTTCGCGCAATTTCCGGCACGGCACTGTCGCGCCCAGCCCCTGCGCTGGTACACTTCCCAGTCAGAGGATACCTTTTTAAAAATCTTCGGAGGCCCACCTTGCCCAACTTTCAACCTTTTGTTCCCGCCAGCGACAATCGCCCGGAGTTCACATTCCGCGCCATTCTGCTCGGCTCTTTCTTTGGCATTATCTTCGGCGCCGTTACAGTGTATGTCGGATTGCGAGCCGGACTGACGGTCGCCGCCTCGATCCCCATCGCGGTGCTTTCGATCAGCATTCTGCGCGCCTTTGGAAGGGGTTCGATTCTGGAGAACATCATCGTTCAGACGGCGGGCAACGCGGGGCAATCGATTGCCGCCGGCGTCATCTTCACGCTGCCGGCGCTGATCTTTCTGGGCTTCGATCTGGAGTACGCGCGCATCTTCATTCTGGCGCTGATCGGTGGCTTTCTGGGTGTGCTCTTTATGGTGCCGCTGCGCAAGCAGTTGATTGTGGACGAACATGAAAGCCTGAAGTTCCCTGAAGGCACGGCCTGCGCCGACGTGCTCAAAGCGGGCGAACAGGGCGGCTCCATGGCCAGCCGCGTCTTCTTCGGCCTAGGCCTGGGCGCGCTCTACACCTTCTTCCAGAATGAAAACCTCTTCGGAGCGTGGCCGGGAACGCCGGAGTTCCGCCCCGACTTTGGCCCCAATCATGTCCTCAAAGGCTCGGCCATCAAGGCCGACGCCACCAGCGAGTACATGGGCGTGGGCTACATCATCGGACTGCGCACCTCGGGCGTAATGCTGGCCGGCGGCGTGCTCAGTTGGCTGGTGCTGATGCCGCTGATTTACTTCTTCGGCAAGGCGCTGCCCAGCGCGGTCTATCCCGGCACCATTCCCATCGCCCAGATGGGCCCCAGCGAACTGTGGGTCACCTATATCCGCCCCATGGGCGCGGGCGCGGTGGCCGCCGCCGGTCTGATTACGCTGCTCAAGACGCTGCCCACCATCTTCAGCGCCTTGGCCTCCGGCTTCAAAATGATGCGCAAGGGCAAAGACGCCTCGGCCGCCAAGCCGCTGCGCACCGAGGACGATTTCTCCATGGGCACGGCGCTGCTCGGCTCCGGCCTGCTGGTGGTGCTGATGTTCTTCTTCCTCTACTTCAAGCCGGTTCCGGGAACGCATCTGGGGCCGATTGAAAACCTGGCCGCGTCCTTGCTGATCGTCTTCTTCGGCTTCCTCTTTGTCACCGTCAGTTCACGTATTGTGGGCCTGATCGGCTCCTCGGCCAACCCCATCAGCGGCATGACCATCGCCACGCTGATGGCCACGTCGGCCATCTTCCTGGTCAGCGGCTGGGTGGCTCCGGCCTTTGGCGCGCTGGCTATCACCATCGGCGGCGTGGTCTGCATCGCCTCGGCCGAGGCAGGCGATACCTCGCAAGACCTGAAGACTGGCTATCTGGTCGGCTCCACGCCGCGCAAGCAGCGGTGGGCCTTTTTGATCGGCATTGTGATCTCCACGCTCGCCATAGGGTTTGTCTTGCAAAAGATGAATGACGTCTTCACGGAATTCCACGCTGCGCCGCAGGCCTGGGATCTCTCTGTGCCTCACTCCGGCGTCGCGGTGCAGTCGAATCCTGAGGGACTGGTCGCTCAGATTCCGGTCATCGGCACTGACAAGAAAACTACCATGCACGCCAAAAGCGATTACATTGTGCTGAACGCGCTCGGCTCCTCGGAGCTGGCCGACGGCAAATATCTTTACTCACCCGTCTCGAAGCAGATCGAAGTGCAATGGATTCCGGGCATCGGCAGCGAGAAGATTGCCGCGCCGCAAGCCCGCCTGATGGCCACAGTGATCAGCGGCATCCTCAGCCGAAAACTTCCCTGGGGCCTGGTGCTGCTCGGCGTCTCGATTGTCTTTACGATTGAGCTGCTGGGGATTCGCTCGCTGGCCTTTGCCGTGGGCGCGTATCTTTCCATCGGCACCACGCTGGCCATCTTTGTCGGCGGCGTGATGCGCTGGCTGGTGGATGCGGCGGTCAAGAAGGCCGGGGGCGATCCCGACGCCGAGGGCGACGTCTCGCCCGGTTCGCTCTTCGCCAGTGGCCTGATCGCCGCGGGCGGCATTGCGGGTCTGATCGGTGTGGGCCTCAAGGGCTACGCGATGACGGCTCACGCCGACAATCCGGTCAGCCCCATCCACTTCCGCATCACGGAAAATCCGCTGGTCTCGGTCGCCGCCTTCGCCGCGCTAGCTGGCTCGGTCTATTACTTTGCGCGTAAGCCGCTGAAGAAGTGAGCGGCGCCGCTGCGTAGATCGCCTTACTCCGCCTTCTCCGTCAACTCGGCCCAGCGGACGTAAAGCGCGTCATTCTGCTGCTGCGCCGCGTCCAGTTCCGTAAGCGCCTCTTGTAGAGCAGCGGCGTCAGTGGCAATGGCTGGATCTTCAACCCGCTCGCGCGCCTGGGCTAGCCGCGCATCGGAGACTTCGACCTGTTGCTCGATTGCCGCGAACTCGCGAGCCTCCAGGTAGGAGAGCTTCTTCTTAGCGGAGTTGGCGGAGTTGGCGGGGCTGGCAGAGACAGTCGAGGCGGACGCGGCGCTCATTGTGCGTCCGAAAGTACTTTGCGCGGCCTCTTGTTCGGCTTGTTCTTGTTCTTCCAGCCAATCCTCCCACTGCGCGTAATCGGCAAATCGCCCTGTGTGGCCGCGCCCGTCCAGGCCTAAAACCGTCGAGGAGACCCGGTTCAGCAGATAGCGGTCATGCGTCACCAGCACCAGCGCGCCGGGAAAGTCGAGCAGGTTTTCCTCCAGAATCTCCAGCGTCGGAATGTCCAGATCGTTGGTCGGCTCGTCGAGCAGCAGCACGTCTGCCGGCTCCAGCATCAGCTTGGCGATCAGAACGCGCGCCCGCTCGCCGCCGCTCAGGTTGCGCACAGGCTGGTTGAGCTGCTCGCTGGTGAAGAGGAAGCGCGCCGCCCAACTGGCCACATGGACCTGGCGTCCCTGATAGTTCAGCCCATCGCCCTCCGGCGCCAGCGCACGGCGCAGCGTCAGGCTCTCGTCCAGCTCGCGCATCTGGCTGAAGTAGACCAGGCGCAGCGCGTCGGCTTTGCGAATCGTGCCCTCCGCCGGATCGATCTCGCCCCTGAGCAGGCGCAACAGCGTCGTTTTGCCGCTGCCGTTGGGGCCAACCAGGCCGACCTTCATGCCTGCGGTCAGGATGAAATTTAGTCCGGTGAAGAGGCGGCGCGGCTTGAGTTCGCCCTCGGAACCCAGTGGGTGCCCTACCCTCGCGACGTTTTTGTTTTTGTCGCTAGGGTGGGATACCGCGATGCCAGCTGGATTAGATTCTTCCTCACCAACGGATCCCGGCACATCGCAGGCCACGTTGTTGAACTCCACCAGCCGCTTGGTCTGGCGCTGGCTGGCCTCGAAGTCGATGCCGACTGTTGAGACTGCCGTCCGCGCGTTCATCTCCGCCAGTTGGCCGATCATCGCGTTGGCCGTGTCAATGCGCGCCTTGGATTTGGTGGTCCGCGCCTTGGGGCCGCGCCGAAGCCACTCGATCTCCGTCTTGACGACATTGCGCAGACTCTCCTGCTGACGGCTTTGCGACTCCAGATAGGCCTGCTTCTCTTCCAGAAACCTGCTGAAATTGCCCTTCACGCGCAGCAATCCATCGGCAAAAACCCGATTCAGTTCGATAATTTCGCTCGAAGTGGCTTCCAAAAAATAGCGGTCGTGGCTGACCGTGACGGCGGCAAAGGAGGCCGCGCGGAGCAGCTCCTCCAGCCATTCGATCCCGCCCAGATCCAGATGGTTGGTCGGCTCGTCCAGCAGCAGTACCTCCGGCTCACTGACCAGCGCCTCGGTGATCGCCAGCCGTTTGCGCCATCCGCCGCTTAGAGCCGCCGCCTCGGCGTTCAGGTCAATGAAGCCCGCGCGGCCGCTCAGCTCGCGCAACCGGCCCTCGCGCTCGGATTCCGGTACGTGCGTCGCAGCCAGCGCGGCCTCCAGCACCTGGCGGACGCTGAGGCCCGCGGCAAAGCGCGAGTCCTGCGGAACATAGGCGGCGCGGGCGCGCTTGCGGACAGCCAACTCGCCGGAGTCCGGCTCCATCTGCCCGGCCAGAATCGCCAGCAGCGTGGACTTGCCCGCGCCATTGGGGCCGATCAGGCCAATGCGGTCGCCTTCCTCGACGGTGAGAGAGATGTTCTGAAAGAGCGGTCTTGCGCCGAACTGCTTGGTCACGGATTGTGCGTTGAGAATGGGAGGCATCTCTCCATAGGATACCTGCATAGGCGATAGCGGTCGTCAAAGGGATGGGCCGTGCCGTCCAAGGGAATATATAAGTTGGAGGTGATTGTTGACCATAGAAAGGCCGAAACGGTTCACGCGAATCGCGCACTATGCAAGCAAGTCGCAAGGCAGGATTTCTTCCCCGGCCTCGCGATGCTTCCCCTGAGCAAACGGCGCGGCCACGAATGGCTATGAAATGCAAGTCATCGCCGGCAGAATCCTCAACTCGTACTATGCAAATGCGAATGAATCGCAGGAATGGAGCAGTGCTATGAAAATCGTTGTTGGACATATCGGAAGCGATGCTGGCTGGACAGTGATTGATACCGACACCGGCCAGGTTACTCACTATCCAGGTAATATCGGCGGAGGTCCAAATTCCTACGAAGACCTCAGAACCTCGGTGAATATACTCAAGAGCGCGGCGGAGATCAAAGCACCGGAATTGCAGAAAGTTGCCGTTCGCGCCGCCTGTGAGATATTCAACGGATACTGGAATGTCACGGACACAGGGATCTTTGGACCCGGCGGCAAGATCATAGCCATCTTCGATGAGAAATGATGGATGGGCGATTCAGGGCGTTATTCCTTGACCTAGATCGCCCATGCATTGAAGCATCAGAAAGAACCGCGGCTAGAGTCCAATTAGCGTCCAAAGGAGTACGTCAACTGAAAGAGGCCGTTGTCGATGCCCGGATTCTCTTGCGATGTGTCGCGGTCGGAAATGTGGTGAAAGCGATATTCTGCACGGATGGACTTGGACGCCGAGCGATACAGTTCGATTCCCGGCCCAAAATCGAAGGTAAAATTAAATGATCCTGCTGCCGCAATTGGAATGGGCTGCGTGGTATACATATTTCCGCCGTGCATGATAAAAAAGGGTTGCAGCTTGTGCCGCGGCAGAAAGTTAAATTGAAAGCCAAAGGGCGAAAATGCCTCGCCCACGGTCCATTGCCGGCTGCAAGTGTTGGTATAGGTATAGCTGTAGGTAGTGCCGTCTTGAATCTTGCTGAAGCTGCCCGATGTGGGGATACAGGGGCCGGTTTGAGTGTAGTTCCTTGATTCTGTATAGACGTTCGGCGAGGTCCAATTGACGGTGTTCACCACCACCGGATCGCTCTCCAGCGCCACGGGCAGAAACTCCACGTTGAACTGCCAATTCACAATGCGGTTTAGCTTGAGCGTTCGGCCATAGGCGGCGCCAAATTCCAGCAGCTTGCGATTCTCGGCCGCGCCCATCAGAATGTGGCTGGAGTCGTCCGAGTAGGCGCTGAAAAAGCTGTAGGTGTTGGTGCGTGCGTAGTATCCGCTATTCGCCGGTGACTGCGACCGAGCGGCCGCAGCTCCGGCGATCAAGGCAATTGGGAGGACGAGGCCAAGTTGGGCCGTGCGGCTGGGCAAGCTGGTGCGTAACGAATTGAACAAGCGATTTTCCTCTCCTGGGGCCAGACCGAAGGGAGTCCGAGAGCCTATAATCCTGTTTTGACTTTGAATTTCAGTTTAAGGGAGCAAACTCATGTCTTCACCCGCCGTTGCTTACGCACGAGAGAATCATCCCCGCTTTTTGAGTGAATTGAAGGATCTGCTGCGCATTCCTTCCATCTCCACGCTGCCTGAGAACAAGGGCGATTGCCGCCGCGCCGCTGAGTTTATTCTGGCCGAGCTGATCCGCATCGGCTTTGAGCACGCGCGGCTGATGGAGACCGAAGGCCATCCGCTTGTCTACGCCGACTGGTTGCACGCTGCCGGCAAGCCCACGGCGCTCTTTTACGGCCACTATGACGTGCAGCCCACCGATCCGGAGAACGAATGGATCTCACCGCCCTTTGAGCCCACCGAGCGCGACGGCAACCTCTATGGCCGCGGCACCTGCGACGACAAGGGCCAAGTCTGGGCGCAGATCAAGGGCCTGGAATCGCTGCTGGCCTCGAACGGCAAGCTGCCGATCAACGTCCGCGTCCTTTTTGAAGGCGAAGAAGAGGTCGGCGGCGAGGGGATTGAGGCCTTTGTCGCCTCCAAGCCGCCGGAGCTGAAGTCCGACTTTGCCCTGGTCTCCGACACCGAACTCTTCGCTCCCGGTCTGCCCACCCTCTGCGTCGGATTGCGCGGCATGATCTATACCGAACTCGAAGTTCGCGGTGCCAAGCAGGATCTGCATTCCGGAATGTACGGCGGCGCGGCCCCCAATCCCTTCATCGCGCTGGCGCAGATGCTCGCCCGCCTCAAGGACGAGGAGGGCCACATCCTTATCCCCGGCTTCTACGACGACATCATCCCGCCCAGTCCAGAGGAGCTGGCCGCCTGGGACTCGCTGCCCTTTGACGAGGAGCACTATCGCATCAGCGAGGTCGGCTCGCGCACCCTGGTCGGCGAACCAGGCTACACCGTGCTGGAGCGCACCTGGGCGCGGCCCACACTGGACGTGCACGGCATCCCCGGCGGCTTCATCGGCGCGGGCGCAAAGACGGTGATCCCCGCCAAGGCGCTGGCCAAAGTCTCCATGCGCCTGGTTCCCGGCATGACCCCGGCCAAGACCTTTGCCCTTTACAAAGATTATGTCGAGAAGCTCGCCCCGGCCGGCGTGGACATCGAGGTGCGGTTGATCCACTCCGGCGACCCCTGCCTGGTGCGCGTCGACAACCCTTACATTCAGGCCGCCACCACCGCGCTGCGCGAGGTCTGGAACAAAGAGACGGTCTTCATCCGCTCGGGCGGGTCGATCCCCATCGTCGGCGACTTCGACCGCCATCTGGGTATTCCCAGCGTGATGATGGGCTTCGGTCTGCCGGACGACAACATTCATGCCCCCAACGAAAAGTTCTGCCTCAAGAACTTTGAGCTAGGCATCGAATCGGTCGTCCGCTTCCTGGAAGAAGCCGGCAAATAGAACTGGTATCCCCAGGTCCGTGAATCCGGACCTGGGGATCCAGTTACCGGGCTCTCAGAATCATCAGAAAGGGTAAGTCATGCACAAAATAGAATGCCCTGCAAGTTGTGAAGCGCCAATGAGCCAGTCTGTTTCTAATCATGCTAGCTGGTTCTCTCGATCCTCTTTACTGCTTCTTCTGGCAAGCTTTGTTTCACTTTATTTTGAACTCATTGTCATTCGCTATCTTTCAACAGAAATCCGAGTGTTTGCTTACCTCAAGAACCCAGCCCTGATTGCCAGTTTTTTCGGAATTGGATTCGGGATGCTCCGCGAAAGCCCGCCGAGAATACTGAAGCGGTTCTTTCCGTTGATAGCTGGAGCGCTCTTCCTTCTTATCACCTACGCATCCGCCCTCAAGTTGACACACTTGGCCGCTCCCTCTTTCGACTACATCATGCTAGGCAGCCAATCAACCGGACTAACTGGCCCTTGGTTTATTGCCTGGAACTTGATGATCATCTTGATCTATCTGATCGTCATACCGGGCATCATGTGCCTTGTCGTGGCTTTTTTTGCGGTTCTGGGTGGCTTGGTCGGAGAACATTTCAAGCATTTTCAATCTCTCAGAGGCTACAGCGTGAACCTGGCAGGAAGTCTCGCAGGAATTCTATTCTTCACGGCCATCTCTCTTTTGGACTTGCCCCCGGTTATCTGGGTTTTGCTTGGGTTTATCGCTCTGACTCCGTTTTTCCTGCGCCAGCGCTGGGCACTTGCCTGCTTTACTTTGATTGTTTGCGCGATGGCTTTGCCGCAGCCACACACTTATTGGTCGCCCTACTATCGAATTACATTCAAAGAATTGCCGCCCCCGCCGGGATGGACTCGTCCAGCCGCGATCATTGTCGACGTCAACCACGATTACCATCAGAAAATGCTGGATCTCTCAAGCGCATTTGTCGCGCGTTTTCCCAATGCGGAGCCGAACCGCGATGGCCTTCCAACTTATGAACTTCCTTACCGGTTGGTTCCTCATCCTGGGCGCGTGCTGATCGTTGGCGCAGGCACTGGAAACGATGTTGCGGCTGCGCTTCGCCACGGTGCGACCCACGTGGACGCTGTGGAAATTGACCCCTTCATTCTTATGCTGGGCCGCAAATATCACCCCGAGCATCCATACGATTCACCACGAGTTACAGTTTATGTAAATGACGCTCGCGCTTACTTTAAAAAAGCCACACAGAAATACGACCTGATTGTATTCGGCTATCTTGACTCGCACACCATGGTGACAGGTTTTTCTTCTATTCGGCTGGACAATTACGTTTATACTCTCGAAAGCTTCACCGAGGCGCGAAGCCTTTTGAATGTTAACGGCACTCTGGTGCTGGCCTGCGGAGGAGGAAAAACTTTCATCGGTGAGCGATTATTCGCAACCCTCTCGAAAGCATTTAATTCGCCGCCGCTTGCGTACTTCACTGGCTACGATGAGACCGGCGTGGTATACGTGGAGGGCAAGGCAGCCGAGTCGAATGTGATTGGAGATTTTCCGGAGATCAGCAGGGAGATGAAAATCAATCAAGCGGGCACAATCCTTGCCACCGATCACTGGCCCTTCTTGTACCTGCGATCTCGCACAATTCCTTTAGCCATATGGAGCGTGCTTGCGCTTTTTCTCTACTTTGCGGCATCGGTTATCGAGAGGAGGGTGCCTCTGAAGCAACTCGCCAACCGCCAGGGGCTTCATATGTTTTTTCTTGGAGCAGGTTTTATGCTTCTGGAAACCAGAGGCGTCACCGAACTCTCGCTGCTGTTTGGCTCTACCTGGATTGTGAACGCCGTGGTGATTACCGCATTTCTTGCCATGGGAATCCTTGCCAACACATTTATTATTTTCCGGCCTGTCTCCCGAGGCGTTGCCTACGCTTTCCTGTTCGTTATTCTGATTGCAAGCATGTTCATCCCATACTCGCTCTTTGATGGCCTCCCCGCCACGGCAAAAGTCTTGGCATCCGCCATTCTTGCGGGCCTCCCGGTATTCTTCTCAGGCCTGGTTTTTTCTCGCAGCTTCCGCGATATCAAGCGCCCTGCTCAGGGGCTTGGCATCAACCTGCTTGGCGCTGTTGTCGGCGGGGCTTTGGAAAATTTGGTGATGGTCGGCGGCACGCCAATTCTTGGAATTCTTGCTTTTCTGCTCTACGGGTTATCGGCAGTCTTTGTACCGAATGGCGGCGGATGGCGTACGCAAAAATATTCAGAATCTTAACCTTCCTGAAAAGCTGGGCGCCCCATCCATCCGCGTTTATTGCGAATGAGAGGGAGCCATGAACCTCAACCCGCCTGGTGCATTTCACGGCCGGGGAATCGCCCCGGCGTCATTCTTCTTGACAACCATAAACCGTAGCGCAATACTTAATAAATGATAAAGTCATTCCGCCATGCCGGGCTTGAGAAGTTCTACAAGACAGACAGCAAGGCCGGAATTCAACCGAATCATGCGCAGAAGTTGAGGGTGCAGTTGACCGCGCTCAACGAAGCAAAACAGCCGTCCGATATGGCAACACCTCTTTCATGGGGATTGCATCGGCTGCAAGACATCGAGCGGCATTGGTCGATTCAAGTCAACGGAAATTATCGTTTGACTTTCACCTTTGACGGCGAAGACGCCATTTTGATCGATTACAGGGATTATCACTGAGGAGACGATATGCCCACGGAAATGCACAATCCGGCGCACCCTGGCCAAGTGCTTCAGGAATATGTGGAAGGGATGAACATTACCCACTTGGCGAAGCATCTTCACGTTTCGCGCGTGACGCTTTCTAAGATTCTAAACTGCCGCGCGGGCATCTCGGCGGAGATGTCTCTGCGCCTCTCGGCGGCGCTGGGAACCCATCCCAGCTTTTGGTTTGATATGCAATCGTCGTATGAATTTGCGCAGGCCAAGCGCAAGAAAATTCCAAAGATCGAACCCTTCAGCATCGCCGCATGAACCCTGCCGAAATCCAGGTTTCGAAATAAAGATCTGGGATACTGGTCCTTGACCGCCTGAATTAGGTTTCAATCTAAAGCTTGTGTGGGCGGGGACGCCCACACTACAGTTGGTCTGGAAACCTGCGCAACATTCTGTACAGGATCGCCTTAAGCCGTAGCCATCACCGGCTCGGCGGATTCCTCAGTCACGGGATCGGGGCTCAGGCTGAGCAGTTCGCGCACGACGTCGGCAGCGCTGTAGCTGGTACGACCGGGGGCAAGGAACTGAGCCACGGTATTCAAATCGTCTCCGACGGTGACCAGCGGCGGCTCGACCGAGCCATCCTTGCGCAGCTGCGCGTGGCCAATGTTGGCCATCAGCGCGTTGCACAGGCACTTGCGGCCCACCGTCTCCTCGACCGCGCCACCTTTGGCGACAAAGTTGGCAACCGGCTCGGCCGAGCAGCGGTAGCCGATGTTGCCGTTGGGTTGAACGTAGGACTCGCGCAACAGGCCGATGTCGCAGACCCGCGTCCGCGCCTCGGCGACCGCCGGGTCGGAGTACGAGCCTGGCAGGATGGCAACCTTAAAGGGAAAGCCGGTCGGCGATGCCAGCGGATCGGTGAAGACCACGCCGGAGTTGGTCGCTGCCTGGGCGATCAGCTCATTCTTAAGATCGGGCCTCATGCCGGATTCTTCGCTGAAGGCGAAGGCCGTGCCCACTTGCACGCCCGCCGCTCCTTGTTCCAGGGCATAGCGCAGACTGCGCGCATTGCCGTAGCCGCCGGCCATCCAGAAGGGCACACCCAGCGCGCGCAGGCCCCCAATATCGGCTTGATCGCGATCGCCGTAGATGGGTTCGCCATTGGCGTTGAGTTGCAGCTTGCCGCGGGGCGGCGCATTGTGCCCGCCGGCGATGGGCGTCTCCAGGACCAAGCCGTCGACGCGGCCTGACGCGCGGCGCAGCATGGTGGTGGCCAGAGTGTTGGAGCTGACGATGGCCAGAAAGTTGGGACGGTTCACCTGCACTGTTTTTTGCACGTAGTCGGCGGGATCAAAATGCATCGCCGTGTCTGTATCCTGCGTGGCGCCGGTAACGGCCAGGTTGTAATGGGCGGGACGCAGGCCGGCCAGCGCGTCCAGCACGCCGGGGATGTGCAGCGGAATGCCCGCGCCCATCAGCACATAGCCGACGCCGGCCAGCATGGCGCCGAAGATCGACGCCAGGTGCGGCATCTGCACCTTCTCCAGAAAGTTGATGCCCACCGGATTCTTGTGCCCCTCGCGGGCCAGATAGACCTCGACGAAGTTGCTCACAATGCACAGTTCCACCACCTTGCGCACGTCGCGGCGCTGGTGCATGGGCGGCAGCGCGTAGGGCACGGTGGCGGCCTTTCCGCCGGGGATGTAGTACTCGTCCCAGACGCGCTGGGCCATCTCAGGAAACGGAAAAGCATCCAGGCCGCGGCGCACATTGCCGCCGGGATCTCCCTCATTCAGCCGGCGGACAAAGAGAGAATCGAGCGCCGTGCCGGAGACAACGCCCAGTTGACCGAGTTTGGAAACCGCATTGGACAGACGCCAGTTCGAGACGCCTACGCCCATGCCACCCTGAATGATTTTGGGAAACTGCATCATGATTGGATTCTTTCACAGATTTTGCTTTTTGCCGATCATTTCTTTCAAGGTAGGGCCAAGAAAGGAAGCAGATGTGAGCAATTCTGCACAGAAGGAGAGGTTTATTGTCCGAAATCGGGATTTGGGCATGATCAGGCCTCATCGTAGGCCTTGGCGACATCGGGCATCAGGGCAAAGTAGCCGCAGATCAGCAGATTCCAGGCGACGACAGGAATCAGATAAGCCAGCGCCGCCGGGGGCACCAACTGAGGGCCTCCAGCAACAAAATAATCCGCCGAGATGGCCAGCACGGTTTTGACAACAATGTAGCCCGAGTTGCACATCATGCTCCAGCGGATCACGAAATACCACCATGGATCGCGGTTATACATCCTCCAGCCCAGCACCCCGTACAAGATGCCGAGGACTAGAAAGATGACCGGCAGGCCGGGAAGCACGCGATTGATGGTCACCCCGGTGAGCGCCATGGTGGTTGCCGAAGGCCGAACCATCTTGGGCAGAAGGGCGAAGACGATATTGGGATGAGCGATGAGAGTGGCGGCCAGATCGGAGTCCGGGTCGTTCCACGGAACCAGAGCCAAGAGCAGATAAAAAATGCAATGGAAGAAGTTGTTCAGGATGAAGAGGGTAATCAGCCAAGGGCGCTTCTTCTCGCGCCATTTTGACTGCGGCAGGCGCTCCTTGGGAATCTCATAGGGCGTGGGCGTGATGCCGTGCGCGCGCGGTCGGGGCTTCGGGGCTTCCTCGGGCATTCTTCACCACCATCATCCGAAATAGATACGGCCAAGCCGCGTGCCGGAAAGGCTCAAGCGAAATGAGTTTCACGCCGCAAGAAATGCTCTTCCATTGCTTTGCGAAAGTGTAGCACAGCGGATTTACTGCCGGCACTTAAACCTATCTGAAAAGAGTGGCATCGGTCTCCAGACCGGCTGATACTGGCGACTTCCAAGCTGCCAGTACAGCCAGTGCAGGTCTAGAGACCTGCACGACAGCCGCTCTGGAGAGCGGCGCTACAAATTTGTAATTTACGGATAAGCACTTACAGCTTGTCGCGCAAGAAGCTGATCACATGGTCGGCCTGGACGACGCCCACCATGCGGCCCAGGGCATCGATCACCGCCAGCGCATGCAGATTGTACTTGTCAAAGTACTCGGCCAGTTCATTCTGATGCATACCGACCGGGCAAGAGAGAACGCGCGGCTCGGCCAGCACGGCAAGGCGCGTATCGGGCTGGGCCATCACCAGACGGGCCAGGGGAATGGAGCCGAGCAGTATGCGCTTGTCGTCCAGTAGGTAGATCTCCGTCACGCTCTCCGGATCGCCGTCAAAGGCGCGCAGCGATTCAACGGCCTGGGCGACGGTGGCGTCTTTGCCCACGGCCACAAAGTCGGTGGTCATGCAGCCGGCGGCCGAGTCCTCGTCAAACTCCAGCAACTCTTCAACATCCTGCCGCTCCTCCGGCTCCATCTCGTCCAGGATGGCGTCGGATTGCTCCTCGGAGAGTTCGGCCAGCAGGTCGGCGGCGGCGGCCGG
The DNA here is from genome assembly GCA_964644105.1 of uncultured Occallatibacter sp. Taxonomy (GTDB): domain Bacteria; phylum Acidobacteriota; class Terriglobia; order Terriglobales; family Acidobacteriaceae; genus Telmatobacter. The sequence goes on from CAZXVX010000073.1 coordinate 15,586, forward strand.
GTCCATCTCCTCGACGATGTCGGCGATCTTCTCTTCATCGAGTTTTTCAAGCAGCGCCTTTTGCAGCTTGGGCTCGACCTCTTCCAGCGTCTCGGCGGCCACCT
>CAZXVX010000074.1:0-15505 GCA_964644105.1 uncultured Occallatibacter sp.
GCAACATCATGATGACCACGCAGTACGTGCAGGATCACGTGATCCACTTCTATCATTTGCACGCGCTCGATTGGGTGGACATTGTGAACGCGCTCAAGGCCGATCCCAAGAAGGCGGCGGAGATTGCGCAGACGTTTTCCAAGTGGGACAAGAACACGGCGTCGTATTTCTCCGATGTGCAAGACAAGATCAAAGCCTTTGCGGCCAGCGGCCTGGGCATCTTTGCCAACGGCTACTGGGGCCATCCGGCCTACAAGCTGCCGCCGGAGGTGAATCTGATTGCCGTGGCGCATTATCTGGATGCGCTCGAATGGCAAAAAGAGATCGTCAAGATTCATGCCGTCTTCGGCGGCAAGAATCCGCATCCGAATTATCTGGTCGGCGGTGTGCCGTGCTCCATCAACATGAATGAAGTGGCGGCCATCAACGGCGAGCGGCTTAACCTGGTCAAGAAGCTGATCGATCAGGCCGACGTCTTCCTGAATGAGGTTTACATTCCCGATCTGCTGGCGGTCGCCGGTTTCTACAAAGATTGGGCGGGCAACGGCGGCGGCTTGAGCAACTATCTCAGCTACGGCGAATTCCCGACCAAGGGCTACGGCAGCCCGGAGAGCTTCAAGTACGCGCGCGGCGTGGTTCTGAATCGCGATTTGAGCGTCGTGCACCCGGTCAACGCCACCGACTCCGAGGAGATCAAAGAGTACATCGCGCACTCCTGGTATAGCTATGACGGCGGCGACAATGCCGGTCTGCATCCTTGGGCTGGCGAAACGCAAATCAAATACTCCGGGCCCAAGCCGCCCTTTACCACGCTCGAAGGCTATCAGAAGTACAGCTTCCTGAAGACGCCGCGCTGGAAGGAGCAGGCGATGGAGGTGGGTCCGCTGGCGCGCTTGATTGTCTCCTTTGCCGCCGGGCGCACTGAAGTGCAGGATCTGGTCAAGGATACGCTGGGCAAGCTCGGCGTCGGAGTTCCAGCGCTCTTCTCGACGCTGGGACGGACGGCCGCGCGCGGGTTGGATGCGGCGCTGGCCATGAAGTGGCTCAAGGAGTACTACGGCCAGTTGATGGAGCGCGTAAAGATCAACGAGGTCAGCACATTCAACGGCGAGTTCTGGGAGCCGAAGAGCTGGCCCAAAGACGCCGAGGGCGTGGGACTGACCGAAGCTCCGCGCGGCGCGCTGGCGCATTGGATCAAGATTCACGACGGCGCCATCGAGAACTATCAGCTGGTTGTGCCGACCACCTGGAACGGTTCGCCGCGCGACGCCAAGGGCCAGCGCAGCTCCTTCGAGCAGGCGCTGATCGGAACCCCAGTGGCCAAGATCGACGAGCCGGTCGAGATTCTGCGCACCATTCATTCCTTTGACCCGTGCCTGGCCTGCGCCGTGCATCTGTACGATCCGCAGGGACGGCACCTCAACCAGGTTTCCTTCGAGTGACGCCCATGAGTACACCGAATATTGCGGTCAGCGCGCCGGAGCATCCTGTCGAATACCGGCGCATCTATGTGTGGGAACTGCCGGTGCGCGCCTATCACTGGATCAACGCCATCGCTCTCGTGGCCCTGTGCGTCACCGGCTACCTGATCGGCGCGCCGATTCGCGCCTTCTACGCAGCCGAGGCCTATCAGCAATACTGGTTCGGCTGGGTGCGCTTCGTTCACTTCACCGCCGCGTTTGTCTACGTCTTCAACTTTGCGGCGCGCCTCTACTGGGGCTTTGTCGGCAACAAATACTCGCACTGGCAGGCCTTCTTCCCGCTGAAGAAATCGCAACAGCAGGAGATTGTGGACGTGGTCAAAGCCGATGTCTTCGAGACCAAGCTGCATGGGCCCATCTCGACCGGCCACAACGCGCTCGCCGGGCTGATCTACTTCTTCACCTTCCTGGCATTCGTCGCGCAAACCATCACCGGCTTTGCGCTTTACTCCAGCATGAGCAACTCGTGGCTGCCGCGGATGTTCACCTGGATTGTGCCGCTGATGGGCGGCGAGTTCGGCGTGCGCTTCTGGCACCATACCTTCTTGTGGTTCTTTGTCACCTTTGTCATCGTTCACGTTTATCTGGCCTTCTATCACGATTACATTGAGGGCCGCGGCACGGTCTCCTCGATCATCGGCGGCTGGAAGTTCGAGCGCGAGAAGAGCGAAACGAAGGAGTAGCGCCGGCCTCCCGGCCGGCTGTAGCGCGGACGTCCTCGTCCGCGCTTTTCAACCAGACTTGCTCGCTCTTGCCGGAAGCCATGCATTGAAAGGCCACGACTCTACCAGATGCGGGTAAACTCAATAGAGAGTCCAGAAGCGTCAGGGCACACCTGAACAGGATGCGGATAAACTCGATCAAAGGCCAGTTTTGTAACAGGGCACGCCTGAAGTCGTGCCCTGACGCTTCTCGCTTTCTGGAGACAATTTTTTGAAAACAAGGTACTTTTACGGGGTATATATTGCCGGAGACAAACAACAAAACACTGGTCCTGGGCCTTGGCAACGTCATCATGGGCGATGAAGGCGTCGGAGTGCATGTCGTCCGCGCGCTGGAAACGCACGCGCTGCCGCCGAACGTCGAATGCCTGGACGGCGGCACGGGCGGATTCATTCTGCTTGAACCGCTGCAAAGCGCTAGCCGCATCATCCTCATTGACGCGGCAGCCGATGGCAACCCCATCGGCACCGTCACCCGCACCACGCCCCGCTTCAGCCGCGATTACCCGCCCACGCTCACCGCGCACGACATCGGCGTCAAGGATTTGCTCGACGTTTTCTATATACAAGGAGGAGGCCCGGAGGTCACGCTCTACGCCATCACCATCGATCCGCGGCAGCCGATCTCGATGGAACTCAGCGAAGAGATTCGCCAGGCCGCGGATGTGGCTGTTGCGGAGATTCTGGCGGAGTTGAAGCAAGCTGCCACTTGAGAAAGCAATTTATGGCTTCGAGGTGCAGTCAGTGGAATCCCTCCACGGGTCATCGTCGATTTTGTGAGCAGAATTCAACTTCTCTATGGGCAATACACCCTTTATGACTCTCATATGTTTCAGATCCAGTCGATAGATAGTTGTTGTTTTCTGGTTTGAATCCGGCGTTGGATTGTTCTCCTCGTTCTCAGTATAAAAATAGCCCAAGCGGTCCGCGTACCATTGATCTGGGTAGGATAGTCCTAGTTTCTCGCCGTCAATCACAACTTTGCGCTGCACAACATCGATCACGATTAAGGAAGCTCCATCGTCTACCTCGTGTCCGCCGATGATGAACTTTTTATCCGCTGTAATAAAATAGCTGCCGCCGGGAAAATTAAAAAGGCTGCCCTCCTTATCAACCATCAAAAGCCTTCCGTCATAATCGCCCTCTTTTTTGGCAATGAAGAAATCCTTGAATGGTTGATTTTGGGGAAGGAAAATTCCATAAGAGCCGCCAACCGCATCGATGTCGCGGAAATACACCTGATGCAGAATGCTGCCGCCTGACCTCACTTCCATCCATGCCCTGCATACTGAAAATACAGGCGAAGCAATATCCCAGACACTTTTTCTTTTTACATGAATGATGCGAATCGTGAATTGGCCAAGTGGAGAATCCTGATGGCTGACTTCAAACCTTTGAGGAGGATATATTTTCGGATCGAATCTTTTGATTTGCTGGCCGGTGATGACCGAAGAGCTACCGAAAAATGCAAACAAGATGAATACAAACGCTAAACGACGAATCATCGTTCTTTCTCCATCGGCTCACGCAGGAATCGCTAACCGCATTACTTGTGCGAGCGGCTCGGGAATCGGCAGGCCGTCCTCGCGCATTCCTTCGATGTGGAATTCGATGCCCTCACGCAGCAATCGTTCCGTCTCCGTAAAGGTTGCGCCGGCTACGCCCAACCCCGGCAGATCGGGAGCATAGGCGCTCCATCCGTTCGATGTCTTCTCGAAAACTGCCGCGTATTCCTTCATTTCAATCCCGCCTGTTTGAGAATGTTGCTGAAAGTTCCTTTGTCCATCTCTTGCGACGGATGGCCTGCCACCGTAACCCACCCAACCTTCAGTGGATGCTTGAACTGGCGATGGCTGCCCTTCTGCGCTACCTGATACCAGCCGTCCTCCTCGATCAGTTTCAGAATATCGCGAACCTTCATGCAGGCAACTTAATCCTTGCCATGATTATAGCGCCAATTGGGGAAATACCATTGAAAACAATACCAGTTCTAAGCTGCAACAGTTGCAGCAAAGTGAAGCCTTCTGCCGTATACTCACCTCTAGCGATGCCCATCGAGACAGAGATCAAATTTCGCGTGGACGACTTGGCCGATCTGGCGCGGCGGCTGGAAGAGGCTGGCTTTACGCTGCACACGCCGCGCGCCTTTGAGAGCAACGTCCTCTACGACACGCCTGATCGGCGGATGCGCGCCCGCACGGAGATTCTGCGCATTCGCAGCTACGGCGGGCGCTGGACGGTGACGCATAAGCGCATTCCCGATTCGGGCGTGGGTGAGGACCGGCACAAGCATCGCGTCGAGACCGAGACCGAGGTCGCCGACGGCGCGGCCATCGAGCAGATCTTTCTCTCGCTGGGCCTTGTGGCTGCATTCCGTTATGAGAAGTGGCGCGCCGAGTGGACCGACGGCGAGGGCCATTGCGTGGTGGACGAGACACCCATCGGCAACTACGCCGAGCTGGAAGGCTCGCCCGCGTGGATTGACCGCGCCGCCGCCCGCCTGGGCGTTGATCCGGCCAAGTACCTGACGCTGAGCTACGGACGGCTCTTCGACCAGTGGCGCGCCGAGCACAACGCGCCAGCCGAGCACCTGACCTTTGCCGAGTGCGCAAAGGGATAAAAGGCGGGCGGCAACCGCAACCCGCGCATCAATCCAGCCGCTATTGAAGGGCAAAGTTCATGGATACTTGCACGGTGTCACCGGCCGTTCCCGGCACGAATCTCCATTTGCGCACGGCATCTTCAGCGGCAATCGACAGGGTGCGATTTCCTGAGATCGTTTTTACGTCTGTCACTTTGCCTTCCGCATCCACCGTCACAGTCATCACAATCACGCCCTCAATCCGCATGCGCTTGGCAATCTCAGGATAAACAGGAGCTACGCGCGATTTGACGGCGCGATCTTCTGCGCCGGATGGCAAACAGAATGCCAGAAGCAACGCCAAGGCTGCTGTTTGCGCCAACATGGTTCCCCAGCGCGTAATTGGTTTGGAAGTCGGGTTGATGTGTGAGTTGATCATTGGGTCCCTTTCGGAAGATTCCATCTTTCCAATGAGGTTATCGGCATGGGATGATCCTAAATCACATAATTCTTATGATCTTATTACCTTTGTGGAGGGATGCCGGCTGCTTTAGCCTCCGGAGCTGCCTCCTCCATATATAGGTGGCTATCGTCAAGATGCGCTTGCAATGAGACGCCGGTGTGGAGGAACTTCGAGGCTGTGTTTCCACCAACTTCCGCTGTCCCAGAGTAATTAGATTCTGAAATTGCGTTAATGATGGCCATCTCCGCGCCGATAACCTCATTGGAAAGATTGAATTTCAAGAGGTGCATACAATGAATCATTCAAACTGCTTACCCCATCGGCCCAGAACTCAACGGATAAAGAAGCGGCTCATTCCGGCCGGCGTGTTGCTCTTGGCTCTTGCTCTGCCGTGTGTGGCGGAGAATCGTGCCGTTCAACAGCGCATCCAGCCGGATTATCCGGAGCTGGCCAAGCGCATGCGGATCACCGGTGTGGTCAAGATGAGTGTGACGGTGGACGCGGAAGGCAAAGTGACAGATGTAAAAACGATCTCGGGAAACCGGGTGCTCTCAGTCGCTGCTGAAGAAGCGGTGCGCAAGTGGAAGTTTGAGCCGGGCGACGGCGTCGCCACCGTGGAAGTATCCATGAACTTTGGTATTTAGCCGCTGGCGCAGCAAGAAGCGCGAGAGGCGGTGAAGCGGATTGACTCAAGTCCAATTCACCCAACGGATCCATTGAAGAAACCCATGCCATGCCCACACCTGTCCAGAATCTCGAACCCACCGGCGCCGTTGTTCTTTCCATTGCGCTCATCGACCCGGATAACCAGCATCGCCGCGAGGTAGCCGCGGCGCTGGCCGGATTTCAGGGGACGTCGGTTCGAGAGTATTCCTCATTTCCAGCGGATCTCGAAGAACTGCCGCAGATGCTCGAGCAGCGTTACGACGCGGTGATGATCGGCCTGGACAGCGATCCGGAGTTTGCCTACGACGTTGTGGAGAGCCTTTGCGCCTCCAACTCGACGACCGTCATGGTGTATTCGACCGAGACTCAGTTGGAGATGGCGGTGCGCTTTATGCGCGCCGGCGCCCGCGAATTCCTGATTCTTCCGCTGCTGCGGGCGGATATTGCCGGAGCGCTGGCGCGGGTCTCGATCCGCCGCTCGGCCAACTCACGCGGCAAAAAAGGCGGCAGAAAGCTCTTCACATTCCTGGGAGTCAAAGGCGGCTGCGGAGTAACCACGATCGCCTCGAATTTCTCCGTAGCTCTGGCGCAGGAGTCGGGTCAGCGCACGCTGCTGATCGACTTCGGGCTTCCGCTGGGAGATGCGGCGCTCAACCTGGGGATGGTTTCGCAATACTCGACCACCAACGCCTTGCAGGATTGCAACCGCCTGGATGCGAACTTTTTCCGCTCGCTATTGGCCAAGCATAGTTCGGGGCTGTCGGTGCTGGCCGCGCCGGGCGAGTTTGCGCCGGTGAATGCGCCCAGTGACGCGGTGGACAAACTGCTGGCCGTGGCGCGGCAGTGTTTTGATTATGTGGTGGTGGACGCCGGAACCCGGATCGACCTGCGGACTTCGGCTGCCTTTGAAGATTCGGCCTGCCTCTATCTGGTTGCCCAGGTGGGCGTCACCGAGATGCGCAATGCCAACCGGATGATTACGCAGTTCTTCTCAGGACGCGGCCAGAAGTTGCAAATTGTGCTCAACCGCTATACGCCGCACGCGCTGCTCTTTGACGAAAAGCAGATTACCAAGGCCCTGACCCGGCCGGCGCTGTGGAAGATTCCCGACGACTTTGCCACCGCGCAGCGCACCGCCAGCACGGCCACTCCGGTGGTGCTGCAAGACTCACCCATCGCGCGCGCCATCCGCCAGATGGCCCGCACCGCATGCGGCCTGCCCGCCAGCCCGGAAAGAAAGAAAGGCTTCTTCCTCTTCCGTCCCTTCGCCAAGCCGCTCAGGGAGACGCCCGAACCGGAGAGCGGATGAGGCCATCCATATTCACAAAGAAAAAGAAGGGGAGTTGAGGTTGGTGATCTCCCAGGTCTCAAAATCGAGACCTGGGGCACCCAACGTTTAGGGGAAAACTGAGTTTGTTTCCCCGGGACCGTGTCCACCGGTCACTTTTTCGATTGCCTGGGCAAGAACAGCTGGCCGGGTTAGTCCCTGCCACCGTTGTACGATGGTTCCGTCCTGCGCAAACAGGAAGGTGGTGGGAAGATCTTTGACTCCAAGCTGATGGGCCAACTGACCATTCTGGTCGAGCAGCAAGGGGAAGTTGAGCTGCCAGTCGTAGCTGGCGTTGAGGATGGCGTCACGCGCCAGCTGCGAGTCAGAAGTGAGAACCGAGGCATCGACGATTGCGACTCGAACTCCGCGGGGGACGTACTGCCGAGCCATGCTGGACATAAAGACGACTTGGCTACGTGATGGAGTGTCAGCGGTATCAGGTACCGTTTGCAGAAACGCGAGAAGTAATGGCTGCGCGGGTTGGGCGCAAAGATGGAATGCGACGCCGCGGACGTCGGGCAGAGTGAGATCGGGCAAAGTGGTGACGGAACCAGATATGGACTCTGACCGGCTGCGTGTGCTTGGCATCAGAGTGAAAACGAGAAAAGCGCACACGGCAACCAGTGTACGTTTCTTTCCCGGCGCGATCATTCGTGGTCTGTTGCTCATGCGTTTATCACGGCATCAGCTTTAAAAAAGTAACCCCGTAGCCTCCCATGTTGATGGTCATCTGCGGCGCCGGGGTTACGCTTACCGCTGTGGGCCCTGTGGCGACATTGGTGTTGGCGTCGATGGTCAGTTCGGTGGCCGACGAGAAGTTTCCAAGTTGCGAGAGATCGACCACCACGGTGCGCGGCGCGCCCGGTCCATTGTCATCGCTGGGAGCGTTGATGGCATGATCCGCAGCCATCACCACCACCGAACCGTCCGTGTTGCGCGTGGCAAAAACCTCCACCGTCTGTGCGTCTGCCGGTTCGCTGGTCGTCCAGGTCAGGATGCTCACCGGCTGCGCGGTGCACCACGATGCCGGCTCGTCGGGCGCGCAATAAGGAAAGTAGCGGCCCAAATAGTAGTCCACCCAATAACTGAGATAGGGCTGACCGGCTGCGTAGGTGACTTCCGCATACATCAGCGACATATCACTTGCGTCCTGCACGAAGTCGGAGTGGACGAGCATATGCGATCCCGCCTGCGCCCATTGGGAGAAGACGTAGGGCCGCCAGGCAGCGAAGAACGGGCTTGTGCCGCGGGGATCGATCTCGAAGGGATTGCTGCACCCGCTGCCCTGGAAATCGGCATCGACATTATTCTCGGTCATCCACAAAACCGCATTGCTCAGCTTGGGGCTGGTGGCCACGATATTGGCGAAGTCCCGTGCGAACGGCGCAAAGCTGTCAGGAACCGAGGACATTGCAACGGCGTCTGTGTAGAACCATCCGCAGACCGCATAATCCTGCTGCGCGACCACGTCGATCTGTGCCGTCACCGCATCCAGAAACCCCGGGGCATAATTGTTGGCGTCAATATCGCCGCTCAGTTCAAGCGCGACAAACTTGAGCGGCACAAGCGAACCCGCGTTTTGCATCGCCGTCACCGTCTGGTTATAGAGATCGGCGTACTGTGCCGGAGTCATGCCAACCAGGTCGGGAATGGTGTAGATGCTCCAGTAAGTGATAGGTGTGAACGAAGAATGGACATGCTGCACTCCGAGGTCATCGGTGAATCCAGTTTTGGTGTTGTAGTACTGCACCATCCGGGCGGCGTACTGGGCGAAGTCGGCGTAGTTTTGGGGTTGAAGCACGCAATTTGGCCCAATGACCGTGCACATTCCCGGCGGCCCTTCAACCAGGACCAGATTGATGCTTTTATCACCAACGCCGATGACCGGGTCAAGTGTCGCGTTCAGCACGGTGAAATCCCAGCTCTTGTCGGCGTGTTCAGGAATGCCCAGACTGGTTGAATAGACGCGTATGTGCTGCGGATGCAGATTGGCAAGCGTGGCTGTGGCGCTCGGCACCGAAGGGAAGAACGATTGAGCCCACTCCGCGGCCTGGAACTGGGTGTTCATCATCGTCTGCATCAGCCCGCCGAATCCCAAGCCGGTGTTCACCATCGGGCTTACGGTCACATTCACGGTGGTAGGCATCGAGATCATGGTCAGCGAGAGATTCGCCGAAGTTACTACGTTTCCTTCAGTGGCATCGACGGTGATCGAATCGGTTCCGGGAGCTGCCTGGCTTGAAACGACAAATGTAATCGTGCCCGAATTTCCATTTCCCGGCTGAACAATCTGGGGTGTCACTCCGGTTTCGTTGCCGGTCACACTCAGCGAAACTGTGTAGGTGTCGCCCGGTACGCGTTTCACGGTGACCGTAAGCGGCGCCGAGGTGCTTCCCACTGAAGTCGTAGCCGAGGCCGGAGATAGAGTGATCGTGACCCCTTGAGGCGGGTTGGTCGCGCCCCCGCATCCCGCCAATCCTGCCGCTGCAGCCAGCGCCGCCGCGGCCTTCCAGCTCACATTGATTCGCATTGCATGGCCCTCCTGTTGATGGAAAATTATTGCCAGGCGCCGATGTTGTAACCGGAGCCGCTGGGAAGCAGATTGCCCCAGAAGTCCTGCGTCCCCATCGAACAACTTCCGCCCATGCCGCTGCAAACGTCGGTCCCGGCTCCGATGGCCGGCGATCCGGCCAGCAAGGTAAATGCCGAAGCGGAACGGCCGACAGCGTGATAGGTGGGCGTGTTCAGCATGGGATCGGTAACGAGGCTGTGCGCATCCTGGCCTGAGGCCGATTGGTACGCGGCGAGGCTGGTGTAATCTGTGCCGTTAAAATTCCAGTCGGGCGTTGCGCCGGTGGTGAAGTAGATGTTGTTGTCGAGCGTAAAGTCGGATGTGGTCTGAGTCAGATACGGCACGGTGGAGTAGACGATATTGTTTTCGAATAGGTTGGGATTCGTGCCGGAGAAGTTAGCGTCAACCGTGTCGAAGGCCGGGCCGGGCGTGGTGGGATTCCAATAAAATGTATTGTTGTAAATCTCTACGCCATCGAGTGTCCCGCTGACGGCGGAGAAGTTCGTGTTCATGAATATCTCGCCCGGGTCGTCGATGTTGGCCATCTGATCGTTATTGGAGCAGACGTTGTAGCGGATGATGTTGTTGCTGCCGGTAGCGCCGTTGGCGCTGAAGACGGAGACGCAGTAGCCGGCGGCATCGTGGCCATAGTTGTATTGGACGATATTGTTGTTGCTCCAACCGTCAATGTCAAAGTCGCCGCCATCCCAGGGACTGTAGTCCTGAATGTCGTATGCCTCGTTGTTTTGCATGATGCAGCCGTGGCAATACAAGTCCATCAGCCCGCCGGGGGTGTCGGAGCCGCATCCGGGGCTTAGAGGGCATTGTCCGGTGTTGTAAACCACATTGTTCTGCATCAAGCCATTGCTGACGACAAACAGCGTCAGGCCTATTCCTGAAAGGTTGTACGCCGTAGAGTTTTGGACGGTGATGTCGGTCCCCAGCATCTCAGGCGATGTCGAGGTCGGGAAGACCCCGGCGTCGATATATACGCCGTAGAAGACCTGGCTGTCATGGGTTGTCACGCCATCGATGACAATGTCATTGATCGTCTCCCCGGCATTCCCGATAGTGATAAATATCTCTCCCGAGTCGTTGCCGGTGGTGACGTGATGAGCGCCATGGATGTTGAGATTGGTCAACCGGTAGTGAGTATAGGCGGTGTTCTGAGCGGTACCCGCGATATTGACGCCGTAATAGTCTCCGCCGACTACCTCCAGATTATTGATCTCCCATCCCTGTTGGTTGATCAATTGCACAGCCGCGGTGTTCATTCCGCCGTCGATGATCGGCTGCGGTCCGATTCCGTAGGCGTCGATCACGATGGGGGAGGCGGTCGTTCCGGACCCCAGGGGTTCCAGGATGCCGCTGCATGTCATGCCTCGCTTGAAAAAGAGCTTGTCTCCGGGACTGAAGGTTGCGGCGCTGACCGAGGCCAGAGTATTCCACGGGCTGGACTGGCTTCCACTGCCGTTGGTGGCGGCGGAACAGTCGACATAAGTGGAGGCTGCGACAACGGGCGGCGGAGGCGGGCCTGAGGAACTCTTGCTCCCTCCGCAAGCCGCAAGATACATTGAAAACAAAAGGGCAACGTTCCAGAAAACACTTACAAGAAGTTGGCGTTTGCCCTGCATCAAATCAGAGGCAACCTTTCCTGTAGCTCTAAACGCGCCGATCGGTTTTCTAACTGTGGCCTCCATTTTGACCTCCAGTAATGGACGCGATTATCCCATGTAACTAAAGTTTGCGTCAATATGGCTGGAGGATGGAGTTCCGGGATCAGGAATCAAGCGAACGCATCTTGCACTCCTATGGAGTTTTGCAAGGTGCTCGCAGACAACCTTCCACTGAACCCCTTAGGGCACAGAGATTCTGATTCCGCTCTAAAGCTCTTCCCTGATTTGCTCGGCTTGCGGCACGCCCCAAGTCGCGCCCTGACGCTTCAGGGCTTCTTATTGAGTCCTTCCGTAGCTCGACTCGTCGATTGAGTTTTCCTCGCCAATTTGGTCTTCTTCTCTAGGTTGGCAGACACCGGTTCGCTACCGAGGAATTCCGCGCTGCGCAACCTCGGCGCATGCGGCGCGGTTTTGGCTTTGGCGATGGCCAGGTCGGCAACCTCTTTGACAATCCAGTCGAAGTTGGCTTGGCCGATGGAGTGAATATCCGCGTCGGGAACGGGATTCATGAAGTCGATGGCGTAGGGCGTGCCGCGCTCGACGGCGAACTCGACCGAGTTGAAGTCGTAGCCCAGGGCGTGGCAGAGCTTGATTGAATCCATGCGGATGCGCTTGAGCAGGGTGCGCAGGACGGGCGCGGCGCTCTCGACGTAGCGCTCGGAGTGCGGCCGGCGCGGGTCGTAGGCCATGATGCGCACCCGCCGCTGGCCGACCACATAGCAGCGGAAGTACTCGGTGTACTCGACGGCCTTCTGGTAGACCATGCAGAGATCGCGCGTCTGGTCGTAGGCGCGGAAGAACTCCTCGCGGCTATGGACGCGGTGAACATCGCGCCAGCCCCCGCCGTCGATGGGCTTGAGGAAGCCGTCTTCGCCGGCGGCGCTAAAGACCGCCTCCCAGTCGAGGGGGTATTCCAGGTTGCGCAGCGTGCGGTCGGTGGCGCCCAAGGGCAGTTGCTTGTGGGGCAGCATGACGGTGGCAGGGACGTTGACGCCGAGCTTGCGAGCGAGCGCGTAGTTGAAGAACTTGTCGTCGGCCGAGGCCCAGAAGGGATTGTTGATGACCACGCTTCCGTGCAGCGCGGCGTGCTTCAGGTATGCCCGGTAAAAAGGAACGGCGTGGGAGATGCGGTCGATGAGGACCGCGTAGCGCGGCGGGCGCGCAGCCTCGACCGCGCCGGTCAGGACGAACTCGGCCTGGAGGCCGTGGATGTTGCGGGCGTTGATCTGCTCGACCAGCGCGCCGGGGAAGCTGTTTTCCCCGCCAAAGAGAATGCCGATACGTTTCATGGCCCCTCCGAATCCTTGCATACAGTGTACGGCAGAAGAGACAGGGAAGAGAGAACAGGAGCGGAGAATGGAAATAAGCGGGAGAAGATTTCTGGTTTTGGCTTGGGAATGCGCGCAGACGGAAGCCGGGAAATTTTTGCCGAAGATCAACGCGCGGCGCGCAGCCGACCCTCAACCAGCCTGCGGTCACGTCATCCGCGTTTTTTTTGCCAGGCCTCATCCCCCTCCAAAGCGAATCGACAAACTTGCCTTCCATCTTTCATACTGTCCTGAAGGCAGGAGGTTTCAACCGCATGTGCGATGACTTCATTCACCAGGGGCTTACCCACAATCCCGCTCTTTCGCGCCGCGCCTTCGGTCTGGCGGCGGTAGCTACCGCTGTCTCGCTCTACGCACCCAATGCGGCGGCGCAAGCCAAAGTCGTTGAATCCGACGTCAATGTACCCATGGCCGAAGGCGTCTCCGATTCCGCGCTCTTCTATCCCGAGGGCAAAGGCAAATGGCCCGCGGTGCTGATGTGGACCGATATCCTCGGTCTGCGCCCGGTCTTTCGTGAAATGGGCCGGCGGCTGGCCGCGGAGGGCTACCTGGTTCTGGTCCCGAATCCCTTTTATCGCAACGCGAAAGCGCCCGTGGTGGGCGACACATTCGATTTCAGCAAGCCCGAAGACCGCGCCAAAGTGATGCCGCTGGCGGCGGCTCTGACGGCCGAGGCAGGCATTCGGGATGCCGGTTCCTACGTGGCGTTTCTGGATGCCCAACCCCAGACCGACAAGAAAAAGAAGATGGGCGTGCAGGGCTACTGCATGGGTGGTCCGCTCACCTTTCGCACCGCGGCCACCGCCGCCGGCCGCGTGGGCGCCGCAGCCACCTTCCATGGCGGAGGTTTGGTCACCGACAAGCCCGACAGTCCGCACCTGCTGATTCCCAGGATGAAAGCCGAGGTGCTCTGCGCAATTGCCGACAACGACGACAAGCGCGAGCCCGCCGCCAAGGAGACGCTCAAAGCCGCATTTGCCGCGGCGCATCTCACCGCGACGGTCGAGGTGTATGAGGGCTGCAATCACGGTTGGACGGTGCGCGGCAGCCAGGTCTACAACCAGGCCGGCGCCGAACGCGCCTGGGCCGAACTGCTCGCGCTCTACAAACGCAACCTCGCCTGACAGCCGCTGGCCGCTCCCAGCGCATCCCTCTGTTAGAGTGGCCATAACGCGCTGTCTCTAACCATGAAGACCTCCTATTCTGAATTCGAAGCCATTGGATTTTCTCTGGCTGGTTTCACCTGTTGGGTGCTGGCCGACAGCATCATCAAAATGGTGGGCAGCTCGCGCCTTCCGGCCTATGAAGTGGTGGCGATTCTCGGCCTCTTCGTGGTTGCGTTTCTCTTTTTGCATGGCTGGTGGCGCGGCCAGGTCACCTCTCTGTGGCCCAAAAAGCCCAGCCGTCAGATCCTTCGCTCCTGCCTGGATCTCATCAACAACCTGTGCGTGGTTGTTGCCCTGCGCCATCTGCCCTTGACGTTGTTTTATATCCTCGTCTTCATGGCTCCAATGGTCACGGCAATCCTGGCCGCTTTGTTTCTGCGCGAGCGGCTCGATTGGCGCAAATCGGTGGCCATTCTGGCTGGCTTCGCCGGCGTCGTTGTCGCCGTCGATCCCTTTGGCTCCGCGCGCCAGGGAGACTGGATCGGCATTGGCGCCTGCCTGGTGTGCGTGGCGTGCTTCTCGACCAACATGGTCTGGTCGAGGGTGATCACGCAAACGGAAAAATCAGAGAGCTTCGTCTTCGTTTCCGGAATCGTGATGGCCGCATACGGCTTGGGGCGCATGATTGGGCACGCCGAGCCTTTGACCGGGCGGCTTACCGCGGCGCTGGGCGCGACAGGTTTTTTCTGCGCACTGGGAAGCGTCTGCTTCTATGTCGCTTTGAAGCATTCCTCGGCGGCCAGCGTCTCTCAATATCACTACACGCAGCTACTTACCGGCGCATCGATCGCCTATCTTTTCTGGCGCGAAATACCCACCTTCTCGATGGTGCTGGGAGGAGTTCTGATTGTGGTCTCTGGTCTTTATATCGCGATGGGCGCATCGCGCGAGCGAATCGAAGTCTGCCCGCTCTCTCCGCTGCTGCCGGAGGATTAGAGCGGCTGCATCTCATCCGCAACCCTGCGCCGTTTTCAAAGACCGATTCCGCATTCCAGCCTGAATATTGCTTGAGGATGAAAATAAATTGACTTGGTTGCCAGTTCGTCACCAACGGTCTAGACTGTCTCCGGTATTGATTTGCAAGCAGTCAAAGGAGTGAACCATGTCCGACGAAACAAAGTGCCCATTCTCGAATGGCGCGCGCAAGCACGCGGTATCCGGGACCTCCACGAACGCAGACTGGTGGCCCAATCAATTGAACCTGAAAATTCTGCATCAGCATTCTTCCCTATCCAACCCCATGGGCGAGGCATTCGATTACGCCAAGGAGTTCAAGAGCCTCGACTTGAGCGCCGTCATCCAGGATCTCCGTGCCTTGATGACGGACTCGCAAGAGTGGTGGCCGGCGGACTACGGGCACTATGGTCCGTTCTTCATCCGCATGGCGTGGCATAGCGCGGGAACCTACCGCATCGCTGATGGCCGTGGCGGCGCCGGCTCCGGCGCGCAGCGATTTGCTCCCCTCAACAGTTGGCCGGACAACGTGAGCCTGGACAAGGCGCGCCGGTTGATTTGGCCGA
>CAZXVX010000075.1:0-15426 GCA_964644105.1 uncultured Occallatibacter sp.
GCCGGCCTACATCGTGACCGAGGATCTGATCGAGTACCACTGGCTCGGCGATCCGACGCCGCGCATCTTCCAACTGGGACTACCGAACTCGTTGACCTACCAGTATGTCACGGTCAAGTTTGGTGCTCCGGTGGTGAAGGGCGCGGGATTTGCGCATTGTCAGGTGATGGTGAACGGCAGGTAGCAAGCGGGACCGTAAAGGGGCCTTGCAAGTCGAGGCCCCTTTAAGGTCACGAATTAACGATGAAATGAAGCAAGAAGAGGGAAGGGTGGGGCATGGCATATCTGCAGCCAACGGATTACCCGAATTATGGATTGCCGGCCGGAACGACGGCGGACTGGATCACAGCAGCCACGGCATTGATCAATAGCTTCTGCAGGCGGCCGGACCTGAATGTAATTCAGTACACGGAGCGGCTTCGGATCGTTAGCGGCACGCAGACGGTGTTGCTGAGTTATCTACCGCTGGCGCCATTGGGAACGGCCACTTCGCCCATTGTCAGCATCGAAGGCCGCTATACGCGGCCGCGGCGCGGAGAGCTTCCGCTTGAGCCGCTGCTGGAGATTGCGCTGGCGTTTTCTTTGCCAGGTCAATGGACAACCATCGATCCTAACTCGGTGGACTTTGATCCGAACACCGGTGAACTGACGTTGCCGTGGAACATTTTAGGTCTTCCCTTCAATGAAGTTTCAGTGACATATACGGCCGGTTTGGAGACGATTGGCAATGACGTAAAGTCAGCATGCGCGCAGATTGTGCGCAATGCGCAGTCGACGCCGGCCTTGAACGCGAGTAAAACCAAAATTGACACGATGCAAATGCAGTATTTTTCGAGTTCGCTTTTGGACGAAACAGTGCAAACTTGGCTGCGTCCTTACATCGCGAACAGGCTGGGGTGAGCTATGAGCGATACGGCGCCGCGAAACCCGGTGAGTGCTCCTCAGATGCTTGCTGATGCCCTGCTGCGAAGTGTGGCGGGCACTTCAGCTCTTTTGCGGGTGACAGGCACAAATACAGATACCAGCCAATCAGAAGTGGGGTTGGTGGCAACAACGTTTTTCAATGTGGTAGTCAGTCCGGTAGTTATGCGAACGCTGCGGCCAAGCTGGAAAGAAGGCGGAGATCCCAAGTGGGAAATGCTGGTTTCTGCGACAGGAGTGCAACAGCAGGTAAACGCGTTGGATCTGGCATCGGCCCAATCACTTTTCAACATGACTCTAATGATTACAGTGGCGGGACAAGATTACCTGATTGAGTCCATCGCCGCGAATGAAGCTTTTGGGCAGGTGTATCTATATCGGCTGCTATTGCGGGAAGCAAACCAGCAGGCGGTGTAGTTGATTTTGAGCCGCTCACTTTCAGATCACAGCAATGCACGAGGAGTTGTACTCCATGCAAAATGCGAAAGATTCGTTCTATATGGCGCTGCGCACGAGATTAGCGTCGATCAATCCGGAGCGGACGATACTGCTGCGCGGAGCAGTGCGTCCCGGAATATTGGTGGAGGAAGCGGAAGCTCCATTCAGCCAACTCCCCAACGACGTATATGTGCTGCGCTGGCTCGGACTGGGCGTAGATACGAACCTCGCGTCAACTATGGTTGCTGAGCAATGCGAGATACTGTATCAAACCTGCGGAACGCAAAGCTTCGGCGGGCTTGATCGCGGCCGCTTGCTGAGTGAAATGGACGAAGAAGTAACTGCGATGGTGCAGCCTTTCTATACTCCCAAACTCAACTACACGACCACACCTCCGTCGGCCATGTTAACAAATCTCTTTTGGGATGAGCCGCGATTTTCACCGATTGTAACTCAGCGCGACCGTCTAAGCCGATCCGCAAATGTTATGGTTTATAGCTACCAGGAACAGGGGGAGTAAATGACTACAACATGGTTTTCAGCTCCTGCTCCGGTGGCGCGGCGGATGCGAGGATATTTTGCGCCGGTAAATCGATTGGCGCGAACGCATGTCATCTTCGATCCGTCGGAAGAGGGCGGTTTCAGTCTAGATGCCCCGCCGGCTCCATGGATCAGCTTAGGTTGGATTCAAGAGTTTACGCGAAAAGCGGGAAGCAAGACGGCCGCTGTGATGACCGGCATTCCGGCCGCGGCGCTCGATCAAGTGCGTGAAACGCTGGAAGCCCAGTTAAGTTTCGAGTTCCTAAGTTGGACTAAGCTGACGATGGCATTAGCCACAGGCTCGCAGCACATGAATTTACTGTCTCCGGCAAGCGGAGCTGCCGCAGCGGCAGACGGCGCGCAAGCGGCCTCCGCGGTAATTCCGCAAAGTGGATCAACGGCAACATTTATCGCATTGGCTGCGGCGGACGTTGCAAAGTTTGTCCCAGGTGCGGTTATTGCGCTGGATGTGGATTACACAGGCCAGACAGGTTTCGTAGGTTCTCCGGTTTCAGGCGCATATGTGCGCCAGGCGCTTACAGACGTTGACTATATCCGGCGAGTTACCTTTAACGTTGCAAAAGTATCGCAGGTGAATTCAACCGGTCTAACACTTGCAGATCCACTGCCGGGGGGTGTTCCAGCGGTCGGTGCCAAGTTACAGCAAGTCACTGGATTTGTTGACCGCGAGGGCGGCAGCTTTTATCAAGAATGGTCGGCGCTGTTTGTCATGGAAGGGAGCCAGGGAGAGCGCATCTTCTTTTATTACCCACGCCTTCAAACCATGGCCAGCGCACAGGAAGCCGCATTGCCGCTGGACGGAAAAAGCAAGGAAGGACTGGCGCGAATTGTGCTAAAAGGACAATTTCTCGCGCTTCCCGTGACTGATCCGCTGGATGGGGAGAGAGTTGTTTGTTACCGGAGCTTTCTGCCTTCCGCCAATGCACTGGATTAGCTCACCAAAGAGTCAGCAGGTTAGAGGGTTCCGATGAAAATCACAATCAATGGTCAAGACTATACGATGACGCTGGATAACGCGCGTCCTCTGACAATCGATCGCAAGCTGAACGAACCCTCAATTTGCCAGTTGTGGTTGAGCCTGCCAACCGGCGGAAGCATGGCGATGCCCTTGCGAAACCAGCCTATAATAATTTCAGGAGATGATGGAACAAGTTATTTTACGGGCTACATCGCGGTGACGCCTTTGCCCGAATATGCCGGCCTGGCAATGGAAGGACCACGCTACCGAACAGCGATTATAGCAATCAGCGACGAATTACTGCTGGACCAGTTGTTGATGCCACCCAGCGCAGGGTCAACAGGTGAAAGTGCTGGAGCGTTGATTACGGCGCTGGTGACTCGCACCGGAACCACGAGGTTATCGACGCAAGGGTTATCGCTGGCCACAATTATAAGTAACTTTGTTCCTGCCCCAGGAGCATCATGGAGCGAGAGCGCAGGGCAAGTGGCAAGCATGGCGCGGGCTGCGTACCGCGCGCTGAATGGCGCATTAACTATCTCTCCAATGCAAAATGTAGTTCATTGCTTGAACGAAACCGATGGCAGTTTGAATCTTGCGGCCCTTGAATTCACCGCCAGTGTCAAACGCGCATTGGCGAATGATGTTACAGTCTGCGGAGAGAATGAACCGGTAGCTTATGTGACTGAATATTTTTTGGGCGATGGGGTTACCACTCAATTTCCTTTGGCCGCTGATCCATTTTTTTCTGCTTCCTCTCAATCCACCATTATCCGTGAGCTTTTCAATGAAGCTCAGATCAACCAAAGCGTGTGGGGAGTTACCGGCGGCGAAGGCTATCTTACGTTGGGCGCAAGCGGATTGACGATGGAGGGCGGCAACGGTATTGACGGAGATACTCTGCTGGCCTGGATTGATCAGGTGGAGCTTGGTGGAACCTTACTAATGGAAGCCGTGGGCGTGACACTGTCTCCAGGGAGCTCTGGAGTACTTGCTGGCTTTTTTGTAGGAGCCTACAAGCAGGCTGGATGCATTGCCGGTCTTCAAGTAACGGCCCAGTCCGGTACTGGCGCCGTGACACTGCAGCCGCTGGTGCAAGGAAGCCCCGCTGGTACGACTTATGCAATCAATCCGGCTTATCAATATACATTGCGTGTCCGGTTGCACTGCGCGGAGATTGAGCGGGATCAGGCCATCTATCATTCATTCGGAGATAGCGGGCTGATCACGTCGGGTGGGCAAATAACCAGTGCCGCCGGGAGTATACAAATAGAGATTCAGCAGTTTATTGACGGCGTGGGCGCAATGCCGATAACTCTGTATGATGGATCAATCGCCAGCCTTCCCGCAGTCTGCAGCGTGGTTGCCGCCAGCAGTATAAACCTGATCGGATCCATGCGGGCCTTTAATTTGAACAATCTTGGCTCAGGCTGGGTTGTGAGCACGCCGCCTGGAGGCAGCGCCTACACGCGACGGATCGGTACGGCGGCGGAAGCGGCCGAATGCCATCTTGAGCGTACCGGCGATGTGGTGTTTTATTCCGGATATGCCCCAGTTGCGAGCGAGCAGGTTGCCGTGAGTTATCGTACCATAGGCAGGGCCGTTGGGCGCGCTGTAAATGCAGCCAGTCAGCTGGCCCTTTCGCAGGCTGGAATGCCCTCCGAGGCCGCATGGATTGGCTCGGTTACGAATCCAAAGGCGCGCAGTTCTGCGGATTGCCGCAATGCGGCTTTGGTCATTGAACAGGCTTCGGCAAGCGTCAGCGCGCTGTGGAGCGGCAATTACAAGGGAAGCAGATGCAGCTTCGCCTCGGATGTATGGCCCGGCGATGCTCTTCAGTTCAATGTGCCATCCTTGAATCTGAACACCCAGGTTGTGGTACGGAATGTAACCATAAGTTACAAGGCAAGTTTTCCAGATCTGGTGGAGTATGCAATCACCTTTGCCAACGATTGGGCGGACGATCTGGCCATCAAGACCAGTTCTACAGTGCCCGCCGACACATGGCTTCCAGCGTTGATCGCTCCAACTTACCTGGCCAACTTGAATACGCTGACTGTGACATCGTTAAACGGATCCACAGTGACGGTCAATGCGAATGTCACGCCGCCCACGGGGGGTGGTTTTGAGGTTCGTCGGCGGGACTTCGCCTTCATGGCGGGCGAGGATCCGGATTTGGTGATGCGCTCAACTCTTCCGAGCATGACATTTTCGCGCGAAACCGCCGCGGATCGGTTCTATATCCGCATGTATGACGCCTCAACGCCGCCCAACTATTCGGAGTTTTCCACGGCATTATTCATTAACCTGCCGTTGTGATCGTGTGCGGCGGCTGTGCAAGAAATAGTGAATGGAGTCCGGTGAATGCGGATGATGAATGAATTCGAAGCGCAGGTGCTCAGCGACTTGAGTATGTTGAAGACGCAGATGACCAATCTCACGGGTGACGGCAACGGAGGACGGTTGGCTGAGCTGGAGCGGCGCATGGAACGGCATGAGCAGAGTTGGCAGCGCGCCAAGGGTTTTCTTGCTGCGGTCAGCGTACTGTTCGCAGTGATCGAAGTGGCCGTCGAGGCCATGCATCGGCATTGAATTTTAACCTCAGAATAACTCGATTGCCGGACCGTCGTCCGTGTTGCTGGATTGGCCGCCAGCGACGGCGAGGTGAGTAACGGTTTGGCTGGCCATTCTGTATTTGCTCTTTTGAGCTTCGAGCATTTCGTTGAAGGTGCGATCGAAGCTTCCGTCCCAAACAAAGTCGGAGGTTTTTTGAGCCATATACTGCATATGCTCGCGCATCCCCCGAAGCGCCTCCTGCACGTGCTCCATCCTTTGCCGCATCACATCCTGGAACTGGATGTGGCCGAGAGCCTGAGTGAGGCGCTCGACGCTTTCCGCGTAGTTGGCATCCACTTCGGTAATCACATCCAAAAGAAGTTGACTGTTCTTGGCAAAATCCGACTGCATCCCGTCTAAATCTCCGACAAGTTGACCGATGGCGCTGCTGGCTTCGTGTTCTTCCAGCGATGCTCGCGCCGCGGCCATTTCACGGTCTACATTCCTGCAGGTCTCGGTGATCTTTTTAGAGATGTCGGCGGCGGCTTTGGTTGAAAGCACCGCCAGCTTGCGCACCTCGAAGGCCACCACGGAGAATCCTTTGCCTGCGCTGCCGGCGCGGGCGGCCTCGATTTCGGCATTTAGGGCCAGCAAGTTGGTCTGCTGGGCAATCGAGGTGATGACCTTGATGAGCGGTGTCAAAGAGCCAACCTCGCCGGCCAGGCCTTGAACGCGCTCGAAGTTGTTGCGAAATTCTTCAATCTGGATTTCAAACTGCATGGCGATGGCAGCGATGATCTGTTTGTTGTTCTCTACGCGCAGTTGAGTGCTCTCCGTCAAATCCCTGCCGCTTTTGATCGAGGCGGCAATGCGCTCCCTTTGCTGGAAGGCCTTGGAATTAAGAGTGCTGATTTGCTGGATAACCTCGACCACCTCGCGTTCGGATTCGGCCAGCGAATCGCCGATCTGATCGTGCATCACGTCGATGTACGGCTTGGAACTGCTGATCTCATTTCCCATGGAATGCCGCCGGTTCAGGACGGAAGCAAGCTCCTCTTTGCTCATCTTCCCCACCTGCCCCAAATCGGCAATGCCTTTGCGCGCTTGAGCCCAGTTCACCCAAAAATCAAGCAATACTGGAAGAATCAGAAAGAGAAGAAATGCGATGGATACCTGGAACCTGTTTTCAAAGGGAACCGGGCCAAATATATAGTTTAGGCAAGAATTGAATAAAAAAATAAATAGAAGCCGATACGCGGCCTGAAGCAAAAGCCGCCTGCGGGCTTTGCGAAAGCGTTCGTTATTCATACCGGAGAGTGCGCTGTCCATGACATCCTCGCGCTCGGCCAGCGTGGGAGAGTAAAGTTCGCGTTTTGGATATGCCGCAGACGCCATGCACTTACGCTCCTGGCAAAACCTTTTTGATGACGCGGATCAAATCGTCGCCCGAGCACGGCTTGACGATCCAGCCGGTGGCGCCGGCGCGCTTGCCCTCGTCGCGCTTGGCGGCGTCGCTTTCAGTGGTGAGAGTCAGAATTGGGATAAACTTCAACCCCGGCATGGCGCGCAGTTTGGGAATCAGCTCCAGCCCGCCCATCACCGGCATATTAATGTCGGTTACGATGAGATTGGGCTTGCATCCGGCATTCAGCTTATCCAGCGCCTGCTGGCCGTTCGCGGCCGTCTCAACCTCAAAGCCGTTCATGGAAAGAGTGGTCTTGAGACTCATCACCATGGTGATGGAATCGTCCACAACGAGGACCTTCATCGCCATTCAGGCTTCCTCCGTCTTGGCTTGTTTTATCCCCTAGCGAACAAGCGAAGGTTCACTGGCCCGGAACAAAAATCGAATCGCGCCGCTCGCTGAAATTTCCTGCCCATCTCGTTTATCGGTGCAATCTGAAAGAAGTTGAGGCCATGCCGGAGGCGAGTCTTCAGAACGAGATTATTTGTGCTCCCCGTCACCCGGCGAGTACTTCATCTCTGATTCCCGGAATAAAAGATGATTTTTCCTTTCGGGAATCGATAGAAAAACACCAAGCTTGACCTTCGATTTCAGCAGTTCAAATGACCCCTTCGCCGATAGAGTTCTCATAGTTGCGCTCCCGGCATTCGGGTGCGTTTGTTCTTAGAAAGAGCCAATGTGAATCTGTGCAAATTTGACTCATCGATTGCTGCATGCTGCCGATAAGAAGGCTGTTGTATCACAAACCGGGTTATCGTTTTGCCCCTGCTAGCTTCATTTTTTGAAGGCCGCGTGAGATCGGATAGCCAAGAAGTGCGTCAGGTGCGGAAGGAGCAAGGCATGGGAGTCACGCTGAAGCAAAGTGAGACCGGAATACTGCTTTGTCTGGAAGGGGCAGTCGGCGTCGGGTGCGCGGCGGAGTTCAAAGGGATGCTGGCGCAGGCCTTCGGTTCTGACCGTGAAGTAAGGATTTCAGTGGAAGGTGCAACTGATCTGGATGTGACGGCGGTGCAGTTGCTTTGGGCCGCGGAGCGCAAGGCAAAAAATGCCGAAGTGGGTTTTTCATATGTGGATGCGCCGCCGGAAGCGCTTCTGGCGTCGTTGAGTGAAGCAGGGCTGCAACATTTGATCTTTCCAGTCAACGTCCTATAAGCGAGCAGAGTGGGTGGTTGTCGATGGCAAGCAAGGCCGACCAGTTCAAACAGGCTTTCCGGGAAGAAGGGCACGAGGTTCTGGTCGATCTGGAATCGGCTCTTCTGGAGTTGAATGACAATCGCGCCGACCAGGAGCTGGTGGGGCGAGTCTTCCGCGCCTTACACACTCTCAAAGGCTCCGGAGCGATGTTCGGCTTCGAGGATATGGCCACCTTCACGCATAATCTGGAGACGGCCTTTGACGAGGTGCGCAACGGGCGGTTGGAGATCAGCTCGGAGTTGATTGATCTGACGCTTTCGGCTCTCGATCAGATTCGGGCGATGCTGGAAGAAGGATTGGAAGGCGCGCCGGTGGCCGATCCGGAGGCCTGCGCGGAGATCCTGGCCAAGGTGCGCCATCTGACCGGCAAGCCGGAAAAGAAGTTCGAAAAGAAAGTGGTTGCGGAAAAACCTGCTCCGGTTGCCGCCGAGCCGGTTCCTGATGCTTTGGCGGAGACCGGGTCGAATTCAAGTGACTCCTCGGCTCCGGCGCGGGAGTGGTCCATCCGCTTTGCGCCCGGTCCGGAGTTCATGCAGAACGGCGCGAACCCGCTTCTGCTCATTCATGAGCTGAAGGGATTGGGTGGGCTGGCCGTGCGCTCAAGCATAGCGGCGGTTCCTCCCTTCGAGGAGTTGGACCCGGAGCGCTGTTACATCCGTTGGGAGATGGTGCTTTCAACAACCGCCGGGCGGGATGCGATTCGCGATGTCTTTATCTTTGTCGAGGACAGTTGCGAACTGCAGATTGAGCCCATTACGGAGCCGCCCTCCGTCTCCGCTCCTTCAGTGACCGCTCCGCCGCAGGGCGCGGCAACGACGATGAGCGCGGCGGAGGTGACCGCCCGCGCGCTCGAAGAGAAGCGGGAAAACCGCGGCGGACGCCGCACCTATGACGCGCCTGACAATGCCTCCAGTCTGCGCGTTCCCGCCGCCAAGCTGGATCAGTTTGTGGATCTGGTGGGCGAGCTGGTGACGGTGCAGGCTCGGCTCAGCGAGATTGCCGCCAAGCACGACGACATCGAGATCACTTCGGTCTCCGAGGAGATCGAGCGGCTGACCAGCTCCCTGCGCGAGAACTCGATGAATATCCGCATGATGCCCATTCGCTCGACCTTTGAAAAGTTTCGCCGCCTGGTGCATGATCTGGCGCGCGACTTGGGCAAGAGCGTTGAGCTGACCATCGAAGGCGCGGACACGGAGCTCGACAAGACGGTGATCGATCAGTTGAGCGATCCGCTGATGCACCTGATTCGCAACAGCATGGACCACGGCATCGAGTCGCCGGAGGCGCGCGCCGCGCGGGGCAAGCCGGCGACGGCGGTCATTCATCTGGCGGCGCGCCACTCCGGGGCAAGCGTGCTGATTCTGGTCTCCGATGACGGCGGCGGCATTGACGCGGCGGCGGTGCGCGCCAGGGCCATCGAGCGCGGACTGACCACCGAGAACGCGCAACTCACGGAGCAGGAGATCTTCAGCTTTATCTTTCAGCCAGGGTTTTCAACCGCCAAGCAGGTGACCGATGTAAGCGGGCGGGGCGTGGGAATGGATGTGGTGCGGCAGCGGGTGGACAGCCTGCGCGGCTCGATTGACGTCTCCAGCGCTCCAGGCCAGGGGACGACGGTCACCCTGCGCCTGCCGCTGACTCTGGCCATTATCGACGGTCTGCTGGTGCGCATCGGCGAATCCTTCTTTGTTCTGCCGCTGGCCAATACCCAGGAGTGCGTCGAGCTGACGCAGGCCGACGTCGAGGCCGCCAACGGCAAGCATCTGGCCCATGTACGCGGCGAGCTGATTCCTTACATCCGCCTGCGCGAGTACTTTAACATCCGCTCGCCGCGCCCGCCCATCGAGCAGATCATGATCGTCGAAACCGAGGCCGGACGCTATGGCTTTGTAGTGGACCAGGTGCTGGGCGACTGCCAGACGGTGATCAAGAATTTGGGCCGCTTCTACCGGCACGTCCAGGTGGTCAGCGGGGCTACCATTCTCGGCAATGGAACGGTGGCGCTGATTTTGGACCCGGAGCGCCTGGCGCAGGATGCGGTGCGAGCAGTGGCCCACGGAGCGCGTGGGCGACCAGCGGCGACGATTGCCGCGGCCGTCAAGCAAAGTCTGCGGGAAGGGAATGTGGTGCAGCAGAGAGCTATATGAAAATTCGTCGGTGCTGGAGCGGGCGCCAGCGCCTGTCAATCAACAATTCAAAATGCCGAATCCCCGGCCATTCATCATCAACTCTGAGAGCGGGCAGAGGCAACAGCTGGGGATTCAAGCGAAAGGGAGGGGCAGAAGATGCCAACTGCATTGGTAAGTGAAGGCCGGAAGTTGCATGGCGCGGCTTCCGGAAGTGGCGGGAACGGACACAGCGTCCGTGAACGCGTGAGTGAGAAGAAACCACTGGCAGAAGACGACGATCTGCTGCTGGTGCTCAATGAAGTGATGCGTCTGGTGGATGCCTCCAAAGAGGGCCGGCTCTCCGAACGCGGCAAAGCAACGCTCTTCAACGGCACGCACCGCGAGATTGTGCAGGGCGTCAACGAGATGCTGGACGCGATTCTGCTGCCCATTGGCGAGGGCAACCGGGTTCTCGCGCAGATCTCCGGCGGCAAGATCGACGAGCTGATTACGCAGAACTATCAAGGCGACCACGAGAAGATGAAGCTGGCCGTCAACAATGTGGCGCAGGTACTCCAGGGTCTGCAAAGAGAATTGGGGCGGCTGATTGAGGCCTCGAAAGATGGGCAGCTCTCTGACCGCGGCAAGCCGGAGCAATTCCAGGGCGCCTATGCCGAGATCGTGCGCGGCGTCAACACCATGCTGGATGCGATTCTGATTCCCATTGGCGAAGGCAATCGCATTCTGGCGCAAATCTCGGCAGGCAAAATTGACGAACTGATTGCGCAGACCTACAAAGGCGACCACGAGAAGATGAAGGTTGCGGTCAACAATGTGGCTATTGTCACGCAAGGCCTGCAAAAAGAACTGGCGCGGCTGATTGAGGCTTCAAAAGAGGGGCAGCTCTCTGACCGCGGCAAGCCGGAGCAATTCCAGGGCGCCTATGCCGAGATCGTGCGCGGCGTCAACACCATGCTGGATGCGATTCTGCTCCCCATCGGCGAGGGCAATCGCATTCTGGCGCAAATCTCGGCGGGCAAGATCGATGAGTTGATCGCGCAGACCTACAAAGGCGACCACGAGAAGATGAAAGTCGCGGTCAACAATGTGGCCGTCGTAACGCAGGGGCTGCAAAAAGAACTGGGGCGGCTGATTGAAGCCTCGAAAGATGGGCAGCTCTCTGATCGCGGCAAGCCGGAGCAATTCCAGGGCGCCTATGCCGAGATCGTGCGCGGCGTCAACACCATGCTGGATGCGATTCTGATTCCCATTGGCGAAGGCAATCGCATTCTGGCGCAAATCTCGGCAGGCAAAATTGACGAACTGATTGCGCAGACCTACAAAGGCGACCACGAGAAGATGAAGGTTGCGGTCAACAATGTGGGTCAGGTCGTTCAGGATTTGCAGAAGGAACTGGCGCGCCTGACGGAGGCGGCCAAGGGCGGGCAGCTCTCCGAGCGTGGCAAGCACGAGCACTTCAAGGGCGCGTATGCCGAGATCGTGCGCGGCGTAAATGCGGTTTTGGATGCCGTGATTGCTCCGCTGAATGTGGCGGCTAATTACGTAGACCGCATCAGCCACGGTGACATCCCGACCAAGATTACCGACACGTACAACGGCGACTTCAACACCATCAAGAACAACCTCAACACCTGCATTGACGCGGTCAACGCGCTGGTCTCCGATGCCGGCATGCTGGTCAAGGCGGCGGTGGATGGCAAGCTCGCCACACGCGCCGACGCCGGCAAGCACCAGGGCGATTACCGCAAGATCGTGCAGGGAGTGAACGACACATTGGATGCCGTGATCGGGCCGTTGAATGTTTCGGCGAACTACGTAGACCGCATCAGCCACGGTGACATCCCGGCCAAGATTACCGACACGTACAACGGCGACTTCAACACCATCAAGAACAACCTCAACACCTGCATTGACGCGGTCAACGCGCTGGTCTCCGATGCCGGCATGCTGGTCAAGGCGGCGGTGGATGGCAAGCTGGCCACGCGCGCCGACGCCGGCAAGCACCAGGGCGATTACCGCAAGATCGTGCAAGGCGTAAACGACACCCTGGACGCGGTCATTGGCCCGCTGAATGTGGCCGCGCGCTATGTGGACATGATCTCCAAGGGCGATGTGCCTCCGCAGATCACCGACACTTACAACGGCGACTTCAACACCATCAAAAACAATCTGAACACTCTCGTTGTAGCGATGAATGACATCACCGCGGCGGCTGAAGAGGTGGCCAATGGCAATCTGACAGTCGAGCTGCATGAGCGTTCTCCACAGGACAAACTGATGCAGGCGCTGGCTTCGATGGTCAGCGGGTTGACCCGCACGGTCTCCGATATTCGCGGCATCGCCGGTGAAGTTGCAGCGGCCTCGCAGTCCATCTCAACTGCTTCGGTGCAGGTCTCCAAAGGTGCCAGCGCACAAGCGGCGGCGGCGGAAGAGGCTTCGTCCTCGATGGAAGAGATGGTCAGTAACATCAAGCAAAACGCCGACAATGCCTCGCAAACCGACAAGATCGCCAACAAGAGCGCCAAAGACGCAGCCGAGAGCGGCAAGAGCGTTCTGGAAGCGGTCTCCGCGATGAAAGAGATTGCCAACAAGATCTCGATCATTGAAGAGATTGCCCGCCAGACCAACCTGCTGGCGCTCAACGCGGCCATCGAAGCGGCGCGCGCCGGAGAGCATGGCAAGGGCTTTGCCGTGGTGGCGGCAGAGGTCAGGAAGCTCGCCGAGCGCAGCCAAAAGGCGGCGGCGGAGATCAATCAACTCTCGGCAACCACGCTCCGAGTCTCGGAGAAGTCGGGCGAGATGCTGGACAAACTCGTCCCCGACATCCAGCGCACCGCCGAATTGGTGCAGGAGATTTCTGCTGCCAGCAAGGAGCAGGACACCGGCGCCGAGCAGATCAACAAGGCATTGCAACAACTGGAGAAGGTGATTCAGCAGAACGCATCGGCCTCGGAGGAAATGGCTTCAACCACTGAGGAGTTGACCGGGCAATCCGATCAATTGGTCAGTGCGCTGGGCTTCTTCCACACCGGCGACGAGGGTGGCGGGCGCAAGGGCGCAAAGGCCGCGCGCTCCACGCACTCTGCCGCGCCAAGGCCGGCCAGTCAGGCAGCGCATCCGGCCTCTTTCAACGCGAAACCGGCGGGCGGGGTGAATCTCCGTCTCAAAGACAAACACGACGAATTGGATGGTGAGTTCGAGCGTTTCTAAGGTTTCAGCCAGGTGCTGATCGTTTGTGATTCATCCAATGTGGGTGCCCCAGGTCTCGATTCTGAGACCTGGGAAACTATCGATCCGCACCAGTCTTCACGAGAGGAGTTGCAGTATGAGCGTTAGCGAAATCACGGAAGCGCGGCAGTACCTCACCTTCAAGCTCGGCAACGAGATCTTTGCCACCGATGTGGCCAAGGTAAGAGAGGTGCTCGACCTCACCACCATCACCCAAATCCCCCGCACGCCCGAGTTCATGGCCGGGGTCATCAACCTGCGCGGCAGCGTGGTTCCGGTCGTCGATCTCCGGCTGTGCTTTGAGATGACCAAAACCGAAAGCACGCGCAACACCTGCATTGTCGTCGTCGAAGTGCTGCTCGAGGGCGAATCGACGGTGATCGGCGCACTGACCGATTCCGTCGAAGAAGTGATCGACCTCGAGCCGGATCAGATTCAGCCGGCGCCGCGCATCGGAACCCAGATCCGAACCGACTTCATCAAGGGCATGGGCAAGCGCGACACGCAGTTCATCATGATTCTGGACATTGATCGAGTCTTCTCCGCGGAAGAGTTATCCGCGGTCCGCGGAGTGGAATCGAGCAAGCAGGATGCCTCCCGTCCGCTTGTCGAAAAACCAACAACCGACCGCCAGTTGGTCGCAGCATAAGGGGAGGAGGTGGGGCGGTTTCGTGCTTTACTTGCCGCCCCATGCATATCATGGGCGCACACGACGAATCGATCTCCGGAAAAGATTATGCGCGCCTTTGCGAGTTGATCTATACGCAGGCTGGCATTCACCTCGGCACGGAGCGCAAAACCATGCTCGAGGTGCGCATCAAGCGCCGCCTGAAGGTTCTTGATTTACCTTCCTACAAAGAGTATTGCAATTTTCTCTTCAGCCCGGCGGGATTGAAGGATGAACTTATCCACCTGATCGATGTTGTGACCACCAATAAAACCGACTTCTTTCGCGAGTCGGGGCACTTCGATTTCCTCATGGACAAGGCCCTTCCCGAGTTGACCGAGCGCAATCCCGGCCGGCAATTAACCATCTGGAGCGCGGGCTGCTCTACCGGCGAAGAGCCTTATACCATGGCCATTGTGCTCAGTGAGTATGCAGCGGCCCATCCTGGCTTCCGCTTTCGCATCCTGGCAAGCGACATCTCGAATATTGTTTTGTCAAAGGCGGAGCTGGGTGTCTATACCAGCGACATCATTGCCCCCGTCTCGCCCCTTCTGCGCCGTAAATACTTCATGCGCAGCCGCAAGCCTGGATCTGACCAGGTGCGAGTGGTTCCTGAACTGCGGCGCACCATCGAGTTCCGCCGCTTGAACTTCATGGATACCGAGTACGGCATGAGTGAGAAGCTGGACGCCATCTTCTGCCGCAACGTCATCATTTATTTCGACCGCCCGACCCAGGAACGCATTCTGCAAAAGCTCTCCAGCTATCTGTTGCCTGGCGGATATATGTTTGTCGGCCATGCCGAAACCCTGCACGATATGAATCTGCCGCTGGTGCCGGTGGCTCCGGCTCTCTACAGGAGGGTCGATGGCCGAAAATGAGGAGAAGCTGCCGGAGATTTACTTGCAGCCGGGCCAGTCCTGCCTGGTGAGAGAGCCGACGATCCTGCGCACATTGCTAGGATCCTGTGTCGGCATTGCCTTCCGTGCTCCGCGCCTCGGACTCGGCGCGCTCTGCCATCCCATGCTGCCTCGCTTTCCCACCAAACCGCCGATGCCGCTCAATCGCGCCAACGGGCGCCGCTATGTGGACTATGCCATTCGTGAACTGGCCGAGAGATTCGATGTGCTCGGCGCCCGCCGCGAAGAGGTTGAGGTAAAGCTCTTCGGCGGCGGCGATGTGCTCTTGACCGCCCTGGACACCAGCCGCCCTACGGTGGGTAGTTTGAATATCGAAGTCGCACGAAAAGTTCTGGAAGAGGAATGTTTCAAGGTTACAGCATCTTCTCTGGGTGGCCGCCGCGGAG
>CAZXVX010000076.1:0-15352 GCA_964644105.1 uncultured Occallatibacter sp.
GCGAGGCCCTGCGCCGCATCGCCGAGGGCGCGGCCATGATCCGCACCAAGGGCGAAGCCGGAACCGGCGACGTCGTCCACGCCGTCCAGCACATGCGCCAGATCACCCGCGAGATGCGTGCCCTCACCGTCCTCAGCGAGCAGGAGCTCTACGCCGCCGCCAAAGACTACCAGGCTCCTTACGAGCTCATCCGCATGGTTGCCCAAACGGGCAAGCTCCCCGTGCCCAACTTCTCCGCCGGCGGCATCGCCACCCCCGCCGACGCCGCCCTGATGATGCAACTCGGCGCCGAGGCCGTCTTCGTCGGTTCCGGCATCTTCATGAAGGGCAACGCCACGCCGCTCGATGTCGAGAAAAACCCCGAAGAGCGCGCCGAAGCCGTCAGCCGCGCCTGCGCCATCGTCATGGCCACCACCCACTACAACGACCCCAAAATCCTCGCCGAAGTCAGCGAGCAGGTCACCGGAACCATGAAAGGCCTCGCCGCCGCCGCCATCGAACTCAAAGACCAACTCCAAACAAGAGGCTGGTAACCACCTGCGGTGGGGCCAATCGCTCGCTATCCGCTCGCATGGGCTTCTTCGCCAAGGGAATATCGCTTTGTGTCAGGGCACGACTTCAGTCGTGCCGCAAAGCCCTAAAAAAATCTCCGGGCTTTAGCCCCTGAATTCACTCTCGTACGCTTCAACGGAGAGAGCAGAGACCGTAGGGTCCCCTGAATGCTGAACTTTAAATAGTGACCCATCCTTCCGCGTTTTTTTGCGGAAGGTCGGGAGACTGCGAACCCCATGCCTCTGGCCCCACCGCAGGTGGTGCGAGCGAACAGCGAGCCTCCAGCCCCACCGCAGGTGGCTATCGCAACCTTGGTCCGGCGGTGTACGATGACTGATTGTGTTGGTAATCGTTTACCATGCGCACCTCAAAAGGAGACTGTATGTCCGTTTCTCATTCTGAAAACAGCATCAAGATGAATCGCCGCCAGGCGCTGCTGCTGGCTGCCGCGGGCGGCATCGGCACGGCGCTCTCGGCTCCCGCTGCCGCCATGGACAACACCAAAACAGCCGTCCATCAACAGGAGCCCGGCAACTGCGCCACGCCCAAATCCGCCGTCGCCAATACCAAATACGGCAAGGTGCGCGGCTTTGTCGATGGCGGCGTTCTCACCTTCAAGGGCGTGCCGTACGGCCAGGACACCGGCGGCGAAAACCGCTGGCTTCCGGCCAAGGAGCCCAAGCCCTGGCCGGGCGAGTATCCCGCCCTGATCTACGGCCCCAACTGCCCCCAGCATCTGCACGACTTCTCCGGTATCGAGCAGTCTTTCCTTCAGGATTGGGACGACGGTTACCAAGGCGAGGATATGCTCAAGCTCAACGTCTGGACCCCCTCGCTGACCGGCAAACGCGCGGTAATGGTTTACTTCCACGGCGGCGGCTTCAGCTTTGGTTCGTCCTATGAGTTGCCCTCCCATGAAGGCGCACAGATGGCCCGGCATCATGACGTGGTGCAGGTCTCGGTCAATCACCGCCTCAACATTCTCGGCTTTCTCGATCTCTCCGAAATCGGCGGCCCGGAATATGCTGATTCAGTCAACGTCGGAATGACCGACCTGGTTGCCTCGCTCCGCTGGGTCCGCGACAACATTGCCAACTTCGGCGGCGACCCCAACCGCGTAATGATCTACGGGCAATCCGGCGGCGGCTCCAAAGTGACCACCCTGATGGGCATGCCCTCCGCCGCGGGACTCTTCCATCGCGCCTCGGTGCAATCAGGCGGCGGAGGCAATCCGCCCAGCGCCGAGCAATCCAGGGCGCTGGCCA
This sequence comes from uncultured Occallatibacter sp., assembly GCA_964644105.1. Classification (GTDB taxonomy): domain Bacteria; phylum Acidobacteriota; class Terriglobia; order Terriglobales; family Acidobacteriaceae; genus Telmatobacter. The sequence continues at coordinate 1,818 of CAZXVX010000076.1, forward strand.
GGCAGGTAATGATCGAACTGGGTCTTGCGCCCAACGACCTCGCCAGCCTGCAAAAGATGGACTGGGCCAAGCTGAATGCCGCCGGCGATGCCGCCGTCCGGAAGATCAACCCGCCGATGAAGCCAGGCATGGGGCCATTCTCCGCTCCCGGGCAGCCGCCGCGCGCCGGCTTCGGACCCACCGTGGATGGCCGCACCATCACCGTACGCGCCTTCAATGAGGCCGCGCCCGAGGTCTCAAAGAATGTGCCCATGCTCATTGGCTCGGTCAGCGAAGAGGGCAACATCATGCGCTCCAAGCCTACCGAAGCCGAGTGGCGCGCCCGCCTCGCCACCCTCTACGGCGAGTCCAAAGCAACCGCCATCGCTGCCGCGTTGAAAAAAGCGCATCCTGAAAAGAGCATCCGCACCCTGTCCTATATGTGCGGCGGCTCAATGCTCAATAGCATCGCCATCCGCAACCACGTTGTCAGCATGGCCGGCATGAAGTGCGCGCAAAAGGCTGCGCCCGTCTACACCTACTACTTCACCTGGCAGTCGCCCATGCTCGAAGATGCGGGCGCATGGCACACCGCCGAACTGGCCTTCTGCTTTGATAACACCAAGCGCTGCGAGCAAGGAACCGGCAATACCCCCGAGGCGCAGGCGCTGGCTAAAAAAATGGCCACAGCATGGGCCAACTTTGCCCGCACCGGAAACCCAAGCCAGCCCGGCCTGCCCTGGGAACCCACCACCCCGGAGCGCAACCAAACCATGGTCTGGGACAATCAATGCCGCATCGAAGACGATCCCGAGGCCGAGATCCGCAAGCTCCTGCTCAGCTAGCCGCTCCCCTGCCCTCCATTCAACCTCCCGCCCCAGTCGCAAAGAATCAGCGCCTGGGGCGCTTTTTTGGCGATAGCTTTGCTTGGCCCTGGACGGATGACCCGCGGCTTCTCTTTGACCGGGTCAGATGACTAGTGATATGACTATATCAGCGGAGGCTCCTCATGGCTTGGCAGGTCTACGACGCAAAGGCGCGCTTCAGCGAGTTCCTCGACGCCTCCCTCAACCAGGGCCCGCAGATCATCACCCGGCGCGGCGTCGAGGCCGCCGTGCTGATCTCCATCGACGAGTGGAAGCACTTGAGGGAGCGCGCCCGGCAATCCATTCCTGACCCGCTGCTCGATCCAAATGCACCGCATGACATTCCTGTTGGCCCGCGCAGACCCTTCAAGCTCCGCCCCTTCGATTTCGGAGACGGTGAGTAGAGATGACCTACCTTCTCGACAACAACGTCATCTCTGAGCTGCGAAAGCCCCGTCCGCATGGAGCCGTCGTTGCATGGCGACGCTCGGTTCCCTTGCATCAGCTTGCCGTGCCTGCCGTCGTCGTCTCTGAAATTCAGGACGGCATCGAAATCACGCGCTTGCAAGATGCCGCCAAGGCCGAAGAACTCGAACACTGGCTGGACGGTGTAATGAGCTACTACACGATCCTCCCATCGGATGGAATGATCCACCGGGAATGGGCGCGCTTGATGCATGGCCGTTCAGACAATTTGGCCGCCGACGCCATGATTGCAGCCACGGCGCGTGTGCTGCGGCTCATTGTCGCTACGCGCAATGTTAAGGATTTCAAACCGTTCAACGTAGAGATCTTCAACCCCTTCGAGTTCGCCCGAGAGGAAAGAAATTGACTCAAGCCGCAAAGCCCCTCATCGGCGTCCTGGCCATCCAGGGTAACTACGCCAGCCACGCGCAAGCCCTCGCCGAGGCGGGCGCAACGCCGGTTGAAGTCCGCAAGCCCGGCCAGCTCGCCGGCCTGGCAGGCCTCGTCATGCCCGGCGGTGAATCCACCACCATGTTGAAGTTCCTTGAAAAGCACGGCTTCTTTGCCGCCTTGCAGCATTTCTGCGCCACCCGGCCGGTCTTTGGCACCTGCGCCGGCGCCATCCTGCTGGCGCGCGAAGTGCTCAATCCCCCTCAGCGCTCGCTGGGTCTGCTCGATGCAATCATTGAGCGCAACGCCTACGGCCGCCAGATCGACTCAGCCATCCTCACCGCCCAGACCGCCCTCGACGGTGGACCGCTGGAGATGGTCTTCATCCGCGCCCCGCGCATCGTCTCGGTTGGCCCCCAGGTCGAAGTCCTGGCCCAGCGCGACGGCTCGCCCACTCTGGTTCGCCAGGGACGCATCCTGGCCGCCACCTTCCATCCGGAGCTCTCCTCAGACCGCCGCGTCCACCGCCTCTTTGTGGCCTCTCTCGCCCATTGAAAAATAGCGTGGACCCGCGGGTCCACGCTATAGCTTTCCTCATCCCCTGGCTTTACTGCTTCACCTGATCCGGATCGGAGATGATCTTGGATGTAGAGCTGAAGCGGCGGAAGTTGCGATAGGCGATCTCATTCATCTCCAGCTCGCGCGGTCCGCTCCGCGTAACAATCTGCGCACCGATCGGCAGCATGTAGTCGTGGTTGTTGATCACCACATAATCGTAGTCAATGCTGGTGGAAACTCCCTGTATCGGGAATTTGACCGGAATGCCCTCCACCACCTGGGTAATGCGCCGCACCGTGCGGGTGGCGTTGTCGATCACCACCTGGCCATGATACCCGACCTTGATCACATCCGCCGAGCTGACCCGCAGGTTGAAGCTGGAGTTCTCCTGCGCCACGTGATAGTCGAAGACCTGCACCGTGCCATCCTCCAGCAATCCCGATTCCTTCCAGTGGAATTCAGCCTTCGACTCCGGGCGGAAGATACCCGAAAGGGCAAAGCCAAACTCACCGGCCGAGTCCACCGCCTTGACCCGGTTCAAATTGGCGCGCCCGGCGGCTTCGCTGATCTCCTCGTCAAGCGTGATGCGGCTCTCCCGGTTCTCAAAGAAGGTCAGCAGTTCACTCACCTTGTTTTTGTGCGTCCACTTGTTTCCGCCCCAGTTGTCGATCTGATTGATGGAGTGGTCGGTCAGTTGCTCGCACATGAAGTTGGGCAGCGACTCCCGGTAGGCCATGGCATATTTGGTCGCATCCGCCAGAATCGAGGCAATCTCCTCCGGCGTGGGCTGCCCGTTGGTGTTGGGGGCGATGGTGATCTTCAGCGGACCCTTGGGAACGTCAGGCAGAGGCGCATTCGCCAGCGCGGCGGAATCAGCGGCAGAGGCGGCAGCCGAGCCGGTCAGGGTAAAGGTTGTGCTCGATTCGGAGTTGATTGTTCCCTGGTGCAGCGTCGCCTTCACCTCGTAGGTGCCATCCTGGCTTGAGCTGATCGAAAAGCGCGACAGATACGAGGAGAACTCCTGTCCGCTCTCGGGATGAGAGACCATGGGCTGCCCGCCCAGCGGCTTGCCGTCAAAGTAAACCTGAATGGAAATCGAGGCAGGGTCCGGCGCGTGGGCATAGGTGCGCGCGGTGAAAAAGATCGAAATGTCCTTGGCGTTGGGAAGCAGTTGGCCGGAGAGATTAGGAATCACCCGGACGTTTCCATGGCGCAGCGGTTCGGTGGGATCGTCTTCGGGGTTGAATAGCTCCGTATTGCGCACCAGCACAACACTGCTCAATGAAGGAGTTCCAGTCGTCGCGGGAACATCAAAGACCAGCCGTTGCGCGCCGCTCTTGCCGCTGTAGTGATCGGTCACCACCGCCTCCAGAATGTATTGCCCCGGAGGCGAGTTGAAGTGGCGGACAAAGCTGACCGTTCCCAGCTTGTCCGTCTCTGTTTTCTTGACGATTCTGCGCCGTGGAATATCCTCGCTGAAGCGCTCGATGACCATGCCGGATTGATCTTTGACCAGTGCCAGAATGGAGAGGCTGGCGGTTGAGACATCGGTCGTAAGATCATCGTGAATCTCCAGGCTGGAGTAAGGTGCTTCGATGGCCACCGAGCTCACCTTTCCCTCCGGCTGATCGCCCAGATTCAGGATGGCGGCGCGGAAGGGCAGATCGGCGGGCAAGGTCGGCTTTGCAAGTATATTCAGCAGGGGTATCTCGAAGGGCTGCGGCCTTGACTCCGCGCCGTACTGCGGCGGCAAAGCCAAATATCCGGACTGAGTGCGAATCTTGAGCCCCGCGCGCAAAGGCTTCACGGTCACCGGGCGGAACTTTCCGTCGTACTCCTTGATCTGAGGATTATAAGTGGCCACATAATAAGTGGTCATATCCTGCAGAACCTGGTCCAGCGACTTCTGCACATGGTTGTGGTCAAAGTAGCTGCCACCGGTTCCCGTGGCCAAATGCTTGATGTCATCTGGATGAAGATCATTGTCCAGCTTGTCTGAATTGCCCAGGTTTCCTTCCTGCAGCAAACTGGTGCCGCCCATCATGCTCGACTCGCTCGCCATGCCGCTGATGCTCGCCCCGCCAAAGCCGGTGACGTTGGCGGTGTTGGCGTTAATCTGCGAGGCGGTCGAATCGGAGGAGTTCACATCAATGATATAAATGCTTTCGCCTGCCTGGTTGGCCGAGCCAATCACTGTGTCGATGGCTTGACGCGTGCGCAGATCAATATGCGCCCCTAAAAACGAAGTGAAAAAGATGATGGCCTTTCTTTGGTTCAACTGCTGCTGCGATTGCGCCAGCGCCAATAACCCCGCCAGAAATGGACGGATGTGCTGATTCTGCTCGATCCTGGACGAGCCCTTGAGAGCAGTCAGCAGAGTCAGGGCCAGGGCGCGATCCACTGCGCTGGCTGCTTTTCCGTTGGGAGCCACCCCCGTCATCGCCTCGCTGATAAGTTGATTTTCAGCGCCGCTTACCCCGGACGGAGCTACCTCCTTCGCCGGCCGGGTGGCCTTCTGAATGGCGCTGGTCAGCACATCCGGATCAGAAGTAAATCCACTCTGCAGCCGCAGCCGTCCCTCCACGCTCAACACGGAAAAGGAAAAGCTGTTCCCCGGAAATACCTTGAGAATCCTGTTCGCCGCCTCGCGCGCATTCTTCATAATCGCGGGATCGGTCTCCTGGGCTTCGCCGCCGGTTGGACTGGGACGGTCAAAGACCAGCGAGATCAGTTGTTTTTTCGACGGCTCATTGCTCACCAGCCGTAGGCTCTTCAGCGGAACCGATACCCCGTTATCTGTCACCGCCAGATCCGCCGGCTTCAGGTCAAGCACCGGCTTGTTCTTCTTGCCGTGCACCACCAGGTCCAGGCTGACCTCTTCAACATTGGCCGAAATGTCGATAACCGGGCTGGCTGGCTGCTCCGGAGTCTCGCCATACGCCCACGAAGCGATTGCCGCAAAGGCAATCCATATCCATAACCTTGCCAATTGAATCGTAGCTTTTGATCTCTTCCTATGCGTGCCACTCTCGCTTGTTTTAAACACGGTCACTCTCCGGCGTAGATTGAAATCAGATCAGCATCCATCGAAGCTTCGCCGGCCATGCATTGCCGGCTTCAGACTAGTCGAGTTCCGCTGGCTTTTCAATGCGGTCAATGACGATCACCTCGACTGAAGCCATCGTGGTTTCGAGTTGAAGCCCTGGCTGCCGCCGGATGGCGGCAGAGAGCGGCGGCAGTTGGTTGAGGCCCCCGGCAAAATGCAAAATGATTGCGCCCCAGCCGCGAAAATGGCTGTCATCGGGCGTCCAGTCAGGACGGATGTCATATCTTCCCGTGATTCCCGTCCAATCAATCACCGGATGGTCGAGTACGCTTACTTGCGGAAGATCGGCCAACTCCTGCATCGATCCTCCGCTGACATTGAATTTGTCCAGATCCTGAAATGCCATGTGTTGGAAGCGGCGCAAACTGAGCAAGAGCAGCCCCGCCATCCCGGTCACCCGTATCGATTGCCACAGATGATTCGCCAGGGCCGCGGTCCAGGCTTCATTCCAAAAGGCCAGAAGCATCATGGCTGCGCCTCCGTGCCGGCAAGCGTGCGCAACGCATTCTCCGCATCGCGAATATCTTGCAGCGTGAGCTTGCCCGACTCGATCAGATGCGCCATCACCGGCTGCGAGCGCCCGCCAAAGATGGCCAGCAGATCATCAATCAGCCTGCGCTGCGCCGATTCGCGCGAGACGGCCGCGGCAAAGACGTGAAAGTTGCCCGTCTTCTTGACCCGTTCCACAACTCCCTTGGCTTCCATCCTGTACACGGTGGTCTGGATGGTCGTATAGGCCGGCCTGAGCTCCTCCGGAAACCACTCCTGAATCTCTCGGATCGAAGAATCGCCCTGTCCCCAGAGCACCTCCATGATCTGAAATTCCAGTTTGGAAAGCCGCGGCTCCGGCATACAGAACTCCTAATCCCGTAGTAACAACTACTATACCTGTATGCGATTGTCAAACGATTGATTAAACCACTGCAATCTTTCTCTTTGAATGGAAAATTGGCCGGGGAAAAGAAGGACGCGAAGCAAAAATCGAAGCCGCCTAGATTCTGGAAGTGCTGGCGGCAGCCAAAGCCGATGAATCGATGAGCGGATTCACCAACTGAACCGAGCCGTAGCGAGGCATGCTGGCCAGATGTTCAGAGTAGAGAATGGATGCTCCGGAGCGCTCGGCAGCCTCCAGAATCAAGGCATCCTGAAATGGAACCTTGTGGCGCAGAACAATATCCAGCGCCTCTTGAATGGATGTGGGCGTGGTTGAAACCACCTCCCAGGCCGAGTAATCACGAATCAGCAGGCAAACTTCCTCGATCGGCAACGGATTGACCGCATTGCGACAGAGGTGGATGCAGAGCTCTTCAATCACCTGAGTGCTGATGACGCCCCATCCCGAGGCCCACAGTTGCTCCAGCAGCATCTGCGCGCGCAAATGCTTGATGCCCGCCGAGCGGTCGTGCGCATAAATCAGAATGTCCACGTCAACAAAGCACTTACCGCTCATGCAGTTGCCCCCGTGATTGGCTGGGCGTCCAACGCAGGTCATAGCCGGAGCGCAAACGGGTCATGGCGCTGCGGTGCGCCTGCTCGTAGCCCTTGCGCTCGCGAATGGCCTGCTCCAGTCGAGCTGCGAGCAGAGCGCTGATCGAAGATCCTTCTTCGGCGGCCAGTACACGCGCCTCGCGCAGTAGATCTTCTTCAATTTTTAACGTGATATTCGCTTTCGACATAGCCCCTGATTGTGTGTAGCACCATTCTACGTGCTACAACCCGGCCAAAGCAAGAAAGATGTTCACGGAATTGTAATCTGATTCACTCCAGCCTTGAGCGGCCTGCTTATCCCGTTGAAAACATAGGTGCCAGTAAGGTTTCCAGGCAGTGAAATTGTCGCCGTCAAACCGTCTTTTTGACGCTGATAGTTAACTTCAATGGTTCCCTGAGGGTGCGGGAATGTGGCTTGTAACGTGGGTAGGTTGCCCAAATGCGGCGCAATGCGAACCGTCTTGAAGCCTGGGCTGGCCGGTTCAATCCCCGCAACCAGCGTCAGCAGGTCATAGATCGGATGCGCGCTCCAGGCGTGCGAGTCGGAGCGCGTATTTCCCGGCGTCTCCGGCCAGGTGCTGAAGTGCAGCGGCAGCAGCTTCCTCCAGGGATCGATTGAGTTTAGGTACTCGTCAGCCATGCCGGCGTGCTCCAGCGCGCGCGCCAGGTAAAAGCGGAAGTAATAGCTGGCAGACATGATTCCGTCAGGGCTCGTTCCCGGCTCAATCACCAGCATCCGCCGCAACACCTCCTGTTCTTCCTGTAGCGCTGGCCAGCCCATCACCGAGCCTTGAGACTGTAGCGCCGGCCTCCTGGCCGGCTGTTGCGTGGACCTCCCGGTCCACGCCTGTTTCTTTTCAGGAATCACATCATAAAGCACGGCCAGAATGTTGGCCTGCTGGCTGAAGATCTTCTGATCCGGATTGTCGGCAATCAGGGCGCGCTCAGCATTCCAGCATTGGCGGCCAATCTCCGCGCGCAGGCTCTGCGCCTCTTCCCGGTCGCGGCCTCCCAGGTTCGGATCGCCCACCGCGGCTTCCAGGTCAGCGGCATCCTCCAGCGCGCCCAGATAATGAAGCGAAGTAACGCAAGAGACTCCGCGCCCGTCGTAGCTGGGAATCTCCTGCTTCTCGCCGACCCAGTCAACAAAGCTCCACCACGGCGTCTTGTGCAGCAGCCCTTTGGGCTCGCGGTACTGCGCATACCAGTTCAGGATGGCGCGGACGCCCTCAAGCTTCGCCTGCACAAAGCCGTCCGGATCAGGCCGGTACATCCAGTAATCATGAACCATGCCGATCCACAGCAGCGAGAATGTGGGAATGATCTGCTCGAGCGAGCTAGGATAGCGGCTCATCGTCAATCCATCCGAGGTGCGCGACTGGTCAAAAGCGGTGATCGCCTGCCGCGCCAGCCGGTCGTCCCCGGCCACGGCATAAGAGATCAGCGCCTGGATGCGCGTGTCGCCCAGGTACTGGAACTGCTCGTAGTAGGGCGTGTCCATGTAGGTTTCATGCGCGTCCAGCCGCGCCGTGCGCCAACTGATCTCGTTGATCGCGTCCAGCTCGGCGTCGCCCGAGTGGAAGCTGGCCTTCCGCTCGAAGGGATAAGCAGTGAAGCTGGCGGTGAGCGATTCGAGCGTCAGCGGCTCGTCGCCGGTCTCGATCTCGATGTCAAGATAGCGCCAGGTGCGCCACCACAGCGGTTCAAAGCTGCGATGCGCCCCGCCGTCGGGCAGAAAGCTATCGCTCAGGCCGAGAGCTTTGCGGTCGCCGACATCGTCTCGGTCGCCCTTGTGCTGGTCTTTATCGTAGAGAGCTTCAGAGTAAGTAAGCCGTATCTTCGCGCCCTTCCCGCCGGAGACGGTTAGCCGCGGGTAAGCAGTGGTCAAAGTTTTGCGGTCAAAGAGGAGGTGGATTCTTTGGTTGTTTGGTTGGATCGTGATAGGGAACCCAGGCTTGTTTTCTTTGACTGTAGGACCATCTACAACACTTGTTCTTATCCAATCACCGGCGGTTGCCAGTGCATACTCCATCTTCGGCAGCTCATCCGGAACCAGCGCCCAGGCGTTGGGTGAAGCCGCGTCTCCAGCCGATTGCGCCTTGTTCGCATCCGGATAGATGCTCTCGCGAATCGGCGAGGCGGCCGGAACCCACGACGCGCCCAAGACCGCTCCAGGATCATTCCAGCTCCAATCGTATTTGCTTCCGTCAATCTCCTCGCCCCACCCCGCGGCCATGTACTGCCAGAATCCGTTCGCCACGCGCGCCATCGGCCTCTCGCCCTGCTCGACCTCGACCAGCCAGCCCTCCGGCGTGCTGATGGAACTAGCGCCCGTCGCCTCGCTCTCCAGCAAAAAGGCCGTGCGGTCGCTGATCTGCGCCAGCGGCGCATAGATGCCGAAGTTCCAGACGGTTGCGGTAATCAGGTTCGGTCCAGCCTTCAGCAGCGGAGCCAGGTCAAAGCGCTCATAGCGCCAGTGCGCCAAGTCGCCGCGCGCCGGACCGTCGCCCACGCGCTGCCCGTTCACATAAAGGATGAAACGGTTATCCGCGCTGACCCGCACCGGATAGCTCGCCGGAACTGCGGTGAGCGTAACCGCCCGCCGGAAGTGCAACACCACCGGCTCGCGCAGCGCAATCGCCGGATGCGTAATCCACGAAGCCCTCCACGCGCGATGCGCTGAGTCAGGAGCATTCTGGGCACAGAGAGCGAGCGCGGCGACCGGAAAGATGAGAAAAGCGAAAGGTAAGCGCATAAGCTGCCTCGGAGTTCCGTATCTCATCTTACCGGAACAAGTTGCGGATTATCTTCCTCTCTCCGGTTGAGCCGTCGGCAGAGCCCGAACGACCCTGGGAAGGCTTCCTTAGCCCTTACCAATTTCATTGTCCTGTTTCTGGTCATCTTTCTGCTTGAATTCTCAGCGAATGGCAACGACTCAAACACTTCCGCCTCCGCCGCCGCCAGTTGTGCCGCCGCGCACCATGGAGATGGCCCATCCGCCGGAGTTGGCGCATCCGCCCGATCTGGCCGAGGAGCGCGCGCTGGTTCCCTCCCCGCATCTGCATGGGGCGGGCGAGGGAATTGTTCTGACGCCGGCCATCGCCCGGCTTCCCGTCGAGTTGGATGTGTCGGTTCCGGTGCGAGGCTTCCGGGTGCACAATCTGCTGGTGCTCGAGCCGGGCTCGGTGATTGAAACCCAGTGGGGCCATGGCGAAGATATGCTGCTCGCCGCCGGAGCCGTGCAACTGGCCTGGAGCGAGTTCGAGGTGGTGGAGACGGCGCTGGCGGTGCGCGTCACACGGCTGGTGTAAAGACAGGGGTCGGTAAGGGGATGGGGATGGTGGCAAGCGAAAAGAAACCGGCGGTTGGCGGGTTGGCGGGTTGGCTGCTGGGGCGGCTGCGGGCGGGCAGGCGCAGCGCTCCAAGGCTCGCGCTGCTCGAGCGGATTGCCCTGGCCCCGCGCCAGTCACTCTCCTTGGTCGAGGCCGAGGGGCGGCGCTTTCTGGTGGCCACCTCGCCCGAGGGCGCGCCGGCCTTTTATGCGCTCGATGATCGAGTTCGATTGAATCAATTTCGCCCCGCTGCAAAGCCCCGGACGGCGAGCGCGGCGCACTCCGGCGCGGCGAGGATCTCATGGTAGCTCTTCTGCTCGCGGTCGCGCCTAATGCCGTGCCGCTGATTCCCGACCTGAATGCCAAGCTGCATCCCGGCGACTCGACGCCGTGGACGATCCTCTTTGTTCTGACGCTGATTACGCTGCTGCCGGCGATCCTGATGGCGGTCACGCCGATGGTGCGGCTGCTCGTGGTCTTTCACTTTCTGCGCCAGGCGCTGGGCACGCAGACCGCGCCCTCCAATCCCACCCTGCTCGGCTTGGCGCTGATGATGACCTGGTTTCTGATGACTCCGGTCCTCAATCAAGTCGATCAACAAGCCGTTGAACCTTACCGCCAGGGGCAGATCACCGGCCTTGAGGCGATCGACCGCGGCACCCAGCCGATCAAGCACTTTCTGCTGCACTATGCGCGCGAGAAGGATCTGGCGCTGTTTAGCGCGGCCGGCCAGGTTCAGCGTCCCAATACTCCGGACGACCTGCCCATGCGGGTGGTGGCCCCGGCCTATATGTTGAGCGAGCTCAAGGCCGGCTTCGCCATCGGCGCGGTCTTGTTTCTGCCCTTTCTGCTGATCGATATGGTGACGGCCTCCATCACCACTTCGATTGGAATGTTCCAACTTCCGCCGGTGGTAGTTTCAACGCCCTTGAAGATTCTGCTCTTTGTGATGGTGGATGGGTGGAACCTGCTGGCCAATTCGCTGTTGAAGAGCTTTTGAGAGGGATTCTGCATGACGCCCGATATGGTGAGCGAGCTGTTGCGGCAACTGATGAAAGAGGCGCTGATTCTGGGCGCGCCCTTGCTGGTGGCGACGATTCTGATCAGCTTTACCTTGAGCCTCTTTCAGACCTTGACCAGCCTGCAGGAGCAGTCGTTGACCAGTGTTCCGCGCCTGGGAGCGATCGCGCTGATTCTGCTGGTGGGGATGCCCTGGTTTCTGGAGCGCCTGGCAGCCTATACGCGGCTGCTGTTCTCGGATTTTCACCGGTTTGTGGGGTGAGAAAAGCAGCTATCAGCTATCAGCTTTTAGCTAATAGCTACTAGCTTCTAGCTAATAGTTACTAGAAGTAAGCGGAGTTTTTGTTTGAAAGGCTGTGAGTTAGCAACTTTTGAGCGGTGATGCCAGTTCTCAAGTTAGCAGATGCAGGTCGTGAACGTTGAGTAGATCACAACAGAAGCTAAGAGCTGAAAGCTGAAAGCTGATAGCTGAGAGCTGAAAGCTGAGAGCTGAGAGCTGAAAGCTGAAAGCTGATAGCTGAGAGCTGAAAGCTGAGAGCTGAGAGCTGAAAGCTGAAAGCTAGTAGCTAGAAGCTAGCAGCTAGGAGCTAAAACGATGCCGGATTGGACGAGCTTTTTGACTGCCATGACGCTCTGCCTGGTGCGGGTGAGCGCGATGGTGGCCTTTGCTCCGTTCTTCTCTTCGACCTCGCTGCCCTTGCGCACCAAGGCGGTCTTTGTGGGCGCGGTGGCGTACTTGCTGGCCCCACTAGTGGCGGCGCTGCCTCACGCGCACGCGGCCATCAGCTTTTCTGCTCTGCTGGGTGAGGTGGCCGTGGGGCTGGTTTATGGACTGACACTGACCCTGCTCAACGAGATGCTGATCTTTGCTGGTCAGATTGCGGGCGTACAGTTCAGCTTTTCCATGGTCAATCTGCTGGACCCGACCTCATCCATTCAGACGCCTCTTTTGGGCGATCTCTTTCAATTGATGGGCACGCTGGTCATTATCGCCGCTGGCCTGGACCGCATCATGCTGGCGTCTTTGGTGCGCAGCTTCCGCGTGGCGCCTTTGGGCAGCTTTGCCCTGGCGCCGAACTCGGCGCTGGAGATTGTGCGCGCCGCCGGAGGCATCTTTCTGGCGGCGGTGGAACTGGCCGCGCCGGTGCTGGCCGCCACCATGCTGGTGGAGATTTCCGTGGCCCTGATGGGCAAGCTCAGCCCGCAGTTGCCGGTGATGATGCTCACCGTGCCGATGAAGACGCTGACCGGCTTTGTGCTGCTCTCCGGTTCTCTGGCCCTTTGGCCGCGCTTCATCGAGGCGCGCTTCAGCGGGCTGCTGGACCTGGCCGAGCGGCTGATTGCTGCTCCTGGGCAGACCGCGTCTCTGGGTCTCTTTCTTGGTTGGAGAGGATAACCCATGCCCGGAGAGCCTACCGAACAAGCCACGCAACACCGACGCGACAAGGCGCGCAAGGAAGGCGACATCCTGCATAGCCGGGAGCTGTCGTCCGCAGCGGGAACCTTGGCCGGGGTGATGGTGTTGGGGGCCTTCGGCAGCCATCTGCTGATCCTCTGGCGGACGAGCTTTGCCGCCTTTCTTGATCTGGGGATGCCGGCGCGCTGGGAGCCAAGCCAGTTGCAGCCAACCCTCTACGCCCTGCGCAAGCTCTCCTTTGCAATGCTCGGAGTGCCGGGGCTGATCATGGCGGCGGTGGCCGCGGCGGCGCTCAGCGTGGGCGTGCTGCAGACCGGCGGCGTCAATTTTTATATGGGCGCCATCGGCTTCAAGCTGGACCGCATCAATCCCGTCTCGAATATTAAAAATCTCTTTTCCTTGCGCGCCGCGGCTCGCTTGGGCAAATCATTGATTCCGGCGGCCATTCTGGCGGTCTTCGCCGTGCAGCGCGTGGCGCGCCAGATCAGCCAGCCGCCGTTTTCCATCAACCGGCTGGAGAAGCTGGGCGAGGATGTCTATGGAATGCTGCTGGCTGCCGCCTGGCTGCTCTTCGCCTGGTCGCTGATTGACTATCTGGTCGAGTGGCAGAGCCGCGAATCCCGGTTGAAGATGAGCCGCGAGGATCTGCGCGACGAATACAAAGAGACCGAAGGCAATCCGCAGATCCGCTCGCGCATCCGCAACCTGCAACGCGCGGCAAGGCGGAAAAAAGTAAAGAACGATGTCTCGAAGGCCGCCGTGGTGCTGACCAATCCGACCCATTATGCCGTGGCGCTGGGCTTTGATTTTGTCACCATGGAGGCGCCCAAGCTGCTGGCCAAAGGCCGGAATCTGCTGGCCGAGGAGATCAAGGCCGAGGCTCGCTGGGCGGGTGTGCCGATCATCGAGAACCC
>CAZXVX010000077.1:0-5998 GCA_964644105.1 uncultured Occallatibacter sp.
GGGGGATATTTACAGGCCAATTGTTGTAGGTTCGGCATTCAGGAGCCTGAAGGCTCCTGCTCCCTCCGTTGGAGCGCGGAGAGGGTGTTCAGGGGCTAAAGCTCCTGCATTACTGTTGCATGATCTGCACACTGGGCGCGGGATCGGTTTGCGGGATGCAGGCGAATTGCGTGGCGCTGATGGGGGCGCAGCTCGCAGCGCCCTGGGCGCCATTGTGGATGAAGAAGCCGCCGGAAGCGGTTACCGTCGAATCCCAGGCGTAGGTTGGGCTGAAGGATTGATCCCAGGACAAGATGGCTTTGGACGACGTGGTGACGCCGGCGGTGATGGCACCCGAGGAGGAGAGAGTGTACTCTCCCAGATAGGCGGTGGGCTGGAGGCTGAGCAGAGGGCGTTCTCCAAAGAGATAACTGCCTTGGAGCGCCGCGCCGGTGAAGGCGTTCTGCAACTGCGCGGCGGATTGGGCTTCAAGGCGGCCGGAATCCACGGAGCCGTTATTGCCGACGGTCATCTCGAAGGCCTTGTTGGCGTCATAGAAGTACAGGTATGTTGTGCCGGCGGCGGTAACGAAGCTGGCGCGGCCTGGATTGTTGGGATCGAAGGCGAGCGGGGTTGGGCCGCCGGTGAATTGGCCGGCCTGGTAGACGCCCGCGGCATTCGAGTAACTCTGGTTGATGGTTAGATTACCCGCGCCGTCGCCTGAACCGAGCAGGAGATTGGCATAAAAGCTGGTGGGGATGCCGCTGTTCGAGTTGAATTGCGCGCCGCGGTTGTAGAGCACGAATGGACCGTTGAGAGCGGCGGCGGTGGCGGCGGCAGGCTGCTGGAGGCGCAGATTGCCGGCCTGCTCGCCATCGTCGTTGGTGTTGTCGAGGATGAACATGCGGTTGGCGTCGATGACGTAGATGGTGTAACCGGTGGAGGCGCCCGCGCCGTTGAGAGACAGAGTGAAGCGGCCCCAAACCGGGTCCGGCTCGGTGTATGTGCCGGTGAAGGCGGTGGGCTGATCGGCTGCGCTGCCGCCCAGGGTGGTGTCCAGGTAGCCGCTCTGGATGGCTCCGCTTGAAGCGGTGAACTGGCCCGCCGTGGTTTTGACGTTGCTGCTGTTGTCTTCGCCGTCCATGGCGAAGGCGAAGCTGAGGCCGTCCACCGAAGTTGCGGCAAAGGCGCTTGGATTGGCCAGATAACATTCGGCTGTGCCTTGCTGGTAAGAGGGCGACGTGCCCAGGTCATCGGCTTCCACCATGCGGAATTCGGCGGCCGGCTGAGCGCTGCCGGAGAGCGCAATCGCCCATTGGGTGGTTTGAACTCCGGCTGCGCCATTGGTCAGAATGGTGTGAATCGAGGCTGTGCCGTTGTTGTCGGAGCCGATGGAATACGCGCCGCTCACAATGCCCGAAGCCGAACCGATGTCATAGCTGTTGGTGTCAAAGATTCCGTTGTTGAAATCTCCCTGGCCATCGGCCTGGAAGCTGAGGATGGATGCCCAGCGCGTGCCGTCGTCATCGATGGAGCCTTGCAGCAGGCAGGTGTAACTGCCGAGCAGGCTGGCGTTGTTGGCGGCGTTCGGTCCGGGGTTGACGTTGATGGTGAGGGTAATTGGGCCAGCGATGTTGTTGGCCGTGTCTCGCGCCGAGACCTGGAAGGTGATGGGGCCGGCTTCGGCGGGCGTACCGGTAATGACGAGCGTGCTGCCGCTGGTTCTGAAGTAGGTGAAGTTGCTGGGCAGGCCGGTTGTCGTCCAGGAGTATCCGGGAACGCCGCCGGTGACCTGGATGGGTCCGGTGTAGGCAAGGCCGACGGTTCCGGCGGGCATCGTGGAGGTGGTGATGCTTGGCGGCGCGGTGCCGGCGAGGATGGCGAATATGGCCGAGGGTGAGGTGCCGATGGCGGTGGTGACGGTGATGCTGGACGAGCCTGCGCTGGCAATCAGTTTGGCGGGGACGAACGCGGTCAGCTGGGTGGAGCTGATATAGGTGGTGGCGAGCGGGATTGATCCCCACATGGACGTGCTGGTGGGCGTGAAGTAGTTGCCGTAGATGGTCAGCGTGAAGGCACCTTCGCCCGCCAGGGCCATGCTGGGATTCAAGCCGCAAATCTGCGGCGGCGCCTGGTTGATGGTGAAGGTGGAAGAAGTGGATGTGCCTGCCGCCGAGACCACCCAGATATTGACCGATCCGGCCGCGGCAAGCAGGCTGGCCGGGACCAAGGCTTGGATTTGTGTTGGGCTGACATAGTTGGTGGTCAGTGGAGTGGCGCCCCACATTACGGTGGTGGTTGTGGTCAAGGCCGTTCCGGTGACGGTCAGATTGAAGCCTTCAGCGCCCGCCGTGGCCGAAGTGGGAGAGATGGTTGCGAGCACAGGCGGCGCTGGAGCGGTGGTGAAGGGCACGGAGTTGGAATATCCGGCACCGGGGACATAGAGTTCAACGCTCGTCGCGCCTGCTGTAGCCACCAGAGTTGCCGGGACAGTGACCGTCAATTGCTTGGAGTTGATCAAATTGGCGCCCACCCAGGTTGATCCAAACTTGGTGTTCATGCCTTTGAAGAAGTTGGCTCCATTGACGGTGAGCGTGAAGCTTGCGCTGCCCGCCGGTATGGTGGCTGGGCTGATGCTTGTAATGGCAGGCACCAGTTGCGTCACGGTGAAGGTGATGGGAGCGGATGTTCCACCAATGGTGGTTACGGTGAGGCTTACCGGACCGGGGGTTGCAACCAGATTGGCCGGAACGGTGAAGGTGTAGGTAAAACTGCCAACCAAAGTTCCAGTCAACGGCGTCGAACCCCAATTCAGAACCATAGACGAAGTGAAATAGGTGCCATAGACGCTCATGGTGAAGGAGTTGTATCCAGCCGGCACACCGGTCATGCTGGAAGTTGTTATGGTGGGCACGGGAGGAACGACGGTGAGGGGGAAGCCGACTGAGGTTCCGCCGGCGGTAATCACGTAGACAGGGTTTGAGCCGTAGGGGAGAAGATTGGCGGGGACAGCCGCGGTTAGTTGCGTGGAACTGATGTAGGTAGTTGCCAACGTGTTGTTGTTCCATTTGACGGCGGTTGCCGCCAGGCCTGGCTGGAAGTTTGCGCCGGTGATGGCCATGGTAAAGGCGCCGTTGTTCATCAGCACGGAATCCGGAGTGATGCTGGTAATGACCGGTTGCGGCGGAAGGATGGTGATGGTGGCCGCGGAGGTGGTTCCGGTGACGTTGGTGACCTTGATGCCGGCTGTGCCGATGCTGGTGAAGAGGCTGGCCGGAATCGCCGCGGTGATTTGCTTGCTGCTTATATAAGTCACGGCCAGCGCGGTTGTATTCCAGAGAGCGGTTGAGGTCGCGGTAAAGTTGGAACCGTTGATGGTGAGAGTATATCCCGGATTGCCAGCTACGGCGGTGGCCGGACTCAGGCTGGTGAGGGTGGGCGCCGGCGGATTGATGTTGAAGGTTGCAGCCGGAGAGACGCCGCCCGCTGTGCTGATGGTGACAGCAGGCGTGCCGACCGCCGTAATCAGGCTGGCTGGAACGTACGCCGTAACTTGCGTAGCGCTCACGTAGTCCGTGGTCAGTGCGGATGAGTTCCACAGAACCTTTGATGTGGTGGTGAAGTTGGATCCGGTGACGGTGAGCGTGAAGGCCGCGCTGCCGGAGACTATCAGCGCCGGGCTCAGGCTGGCGATGGTTGGCGGTTGCGGAAGAATGGTAAATGTCAAGCCGGTTGAGACGCCGCCGTCTGTGCCTACCGTGATGCTGCTGGAACCGTAATTCGCAGTGAGTGCGGCAGGAATGGTGGCGGTGAGTTGGATGGTGCTTACGATCGTGGTGGCCAGCGCTGTTGAACCCAGGTAGGCAACGGAAGTTGAATCGAAGTTGGTTCCGTTGATGGTCAGCAACAGACTTGCGCCGCCGGCAACGGTGGAAGTTGGGCTGAGGCTCGAGATGGTAGGCGGCGGCTGGCTGATGGTGAAGGTTACGGCGGGGCTTGTGCCACTGATGTTGGTGACATTGATGGCAGCCGTGCCTGTGCTGGCGATGAGAGCGGCGGAGATCGGCACCGATAGTTGCGTTGCGCTTTTGTAGGTGAAGGGCAGCGCGCTGCCGTTCCAGTTCAACGTCGAGGTGGAAGCGAAGTTGGTTCCGTTGACGGTGAGGGTAAAGGCCGCGCTGCCGGCTACGATGTTCGTCAGGCTCAAACTGGTGATGGTGGGCGGGGGCGGATTGATGGTAAATGTTGCGCCGGGTGATGTTCCGCTGACGTTGGTTACCGTGATGCTGGGCGTGCCGGTTGTGGCGATCAGGCTTGCCGGAACTGCGACCGTCAACTGCGTCGGACTAACGTAGGTTGTGGCCAGCGCGGTTGTGCCCCACGAAGAAGTTGTGGTGGCGGTGAAGTTGACGCCGGTGATGGCGAGCGTGAAAGCCGCGCCGCCGGCTGCGGTAAAGGACGGGCTGAGGCTGCTGATGGCGGGCGGGGGCGGATTGATGTTGAAGTTCGCCGGCGTGCTGGTTCCGGTGACGTTGGTGGCGGTCAAGGTGACTGCTCCCACGTTGGCCGTCAAGGCTGCCGGAACTGTGGTCGTCATCTGGGCTGCGCTGACAAAGGTCGCGGTCAACTGCGTTCCACCAAAGCTTATGGTCGAAGTGGAAGTGAAGTTTGCTCCGTTCAGCGTGAGAGGCAGATCACTGCCGCCGGCGATCACATAAGAAGGCTTCAGGTTATTGATGGTGGGCGCGGGCGGATTGATGGTGATGGTTGAGACGGGAGTGACGCCGCCGCTGGTGTTCACGGTGATGCCCGCCGTGCCGATTGCCGTAAATAGGTTGGCGGGAACCGCGGCAGTGATCTGCGTGGAGCTGAGATAGGTTGTCACCAGAGTGGTGGTGTTCCATAGCGCGGTTGCGGTTGGAACGAAATTGGTACCGGTAATGGTCAAGGTAAAGGCCGGGTTGCCGGCAATGGCAATCGCCGGATTCAGGCTGGTGAGGGTGGGCGGCTGCGGGATGATGGTGAAGGTTGCGCCGCTCGTGGTGCCGCCGTCCGTGGTGACGGTGACGCTGCCCGTGCCGAAATTGGCGGTCAGCGCGGCGGGGATGACGGCTGTCAGTTGGGTGGTGCTTAACACGGTGGTGGCAAGAGCGGTTGAGGCGAAGGAGGCAACGGAGGTTGCGTCGAAGTTGGTTCCGTTGATGGTCAGCAGAAGATCCGCGCCGCCGGCTACCGTGGAAGTTGGATTGAGACTGGCTAATGTGGGCGGCGGTTGAATGATGGTGAAGCTTGCAGCCGGGCTGGTTCCGGTGACGTTGGTGACGGTGACGCTTGCTACGCCGACGTTCGCGATCAGCGCCGCCGGAACTGTGGCTGTAATCTTTGTCGCGTTGACGGTGGTGGATGCAAGTTGGATTGCGCCGAAGCTCACGATCGAGGTTGACGTGAAGTTGGTGCCGCTGAGGGTGAGCGTGAAGGCATTGCCGTAGGCCCATGCCGTGGACGGGCTCAAGTTGGTGATGGTGGGCGCGGGGGGATTGACGGCGAAGGGTAAGCCAGCAGAGACGCCGCCGGTGGTTTTGACCGAGATGTTGAGCGTGCCGGAAAAGGTGTTGATAAAACTGGCCGGAACCGCCGCCGTCAACTGCGTCGGGCTGAGATAGGTTGTAACCAGGGTGGTTGTGTTCCACATGGCGATCGAGCCGGCGTTGAAGTTGGTTCCGGTAATAGTGAGCGTGAAGGCGCCGCTGCCGGTGATGACCTGCGACGGATTCAGGCTGGTGATCACCGGCGGCTGAGGGATGATGGTGAAGGTTGCGCTGCTGCTTGTGCCTCCGTCCGTGGTGACGGTGACGATGCCCGAGCCGTAATTGGCGGTCAGCGCGGCGGGGATTACGGCTGTCAGTTGGGTGGCGCTGAGCACGGTGGTGACGAGAGCTGAGGAAGAAAAGGAGGCAACGGAGGTTGCGTCGAAGTTGGTTCCGTTGATGGTCAGCAGCAGATCCGCGCCGCCGGCTAC
>CAZXVX010000077.1:6098-15140 GCA_964644105.1 uncultured Occallatibacter sp.
TTGCGTCGAAGTTGGTTCCGTTGATGGTCAGCAGCAGATCCGCGCCGCCGGCTACCGTGGAAGTTGGATTGAGACTGGCTAATGTGGGCGGCGGTTGAATGATGGTGAAGCTTGCCGCTGGGCTGGTTCCGGTGACGTTGGTGACGGTGACGCTTGCCACGCCGACGCTCGCGATCAGCGCGGCTGGAACTGTGGCTGTCAGTTGGGTTGCGCTCTTGTAAGTCACGGGCAGCGCATTGCCGTTCCACATCAGAATCGAAGTCGAGGTAAAGTTTGTGCCGCTGATGGCGAGCGTGAAGGCATTGCCGAAGGCCAGCGCCGTGGCCGGGCTCAAAGCCGTGATGGTGGGCGTGGGCGGATTGACGATCAAAGGGACGGCAAGTGAGACGCCGCCGGTGGTGCTGACGGTGATGTTGGGCGTGCCTGCGGAGGTGATGTAGCTGGCTGGAACCGCGGCTGTCAGTTGCGTGGAGCTGAGATAGGTTGTGGACAGCCTGGTTGTGTTCCACATCGCGATTGAGGCGGTGGTGAAGTTGGTTCCGGTAATAGTGAGTGTGAAGGCGCCGCTGCCGGTGATGACCAGCGACGGATTCAGGCTGGTGATTGCCGGCGTCTGAGGAATGATGGTGAAGGTTGCGCCGCTCGTGGTGCCGCCGTCCGTGGTGACGGTGACGATGCCCGAGCCGTAATTGGCGGTCAGCGCGGCGGGGATTACGGCTGTCAGTTGGGTGGCGCTGAGCACGGTGGTGACGAGAGCTGAGGAAGAAAAGGAGGCAACGGAGGTTGCGTCGAAGTTGGTTCCGTTGATGGTCAGCAGCAGATCCGCGCCGCCGGCTACGGTTGAAGTTGGACTGAGACTGGCTAATGTGGGCGGCGGTTGGATGATGGTGAAGCTTGCCGCCGGGCTAGTTCCGGTGACGTTGGTGACGGTGACGCTTGCCACGCCGACGATAGCGATCAGCGCGGCTGGAACCGTGGTTGTAATCTTCGACGCGTTGACGGTGGTGGAGGCAAGTTGGATTGCGCCGAAGCTTACGATCGAGGTTGACGTGAAGTTGGTGCCGCTGAGGGTGAGCGTGAAGGCATTGCCGTAGGCCCATGCCGTGGACGGGCTCAAGTTGGTGATGGTGGGCGCGGGGGGATTGACGGCGAAGGGTAAGCCAGCAGAGACGCCGCCGGTGGTTTTGACCGAGATGTTGAGCGTGCCGGAAAAGGTGTTGATAAAACTGGCCGGAACCGCCGCCGTCAACTGCGTCGGGCTGAGATAGGTTGTAACCAGGGTGGTTGTGTTCCACATGGCGATCGAGCCGGCGTTGAAGTTGGTTCCGGTAATAGTGAGCGTGAAGGCGCCGCTGCCGGTGATGACCTGCGACGGATTCAGGCTGGTGATCACCGGCGGCTGAGGGATGATGGTGAAGGTTGCGCTGCTGCTTGTGCCTCCGTCCGTGGTGACGGTGACGATGCCCGAGCCGTAATTGGCGGTCAGCGCGGCGGGGATTACGGCTGTCAGTTGGGTGGCGCTGAGCACGGTGGTGACGAGAGCTGAGGAAGAAAAGGAGGCAACGGAGGTTGCGTCGAAGTTGGTTCCGTTGATGGTCAGCAGCAGATCCGCGCCGCCGGCTACGGTTGAAGTTGGACTGAGGCTTGAGATGGTGGGCGGCGGTTGAATGATGGTGAAGCTTGCCGCTGGGCTGGTTCCGGTGACGTTGGTGACGGTGACGCTTGCCACGCCGACGCTCGCGATCAGTGCCGCCGGAACCGTGGCTGTTATCTTGGTCGCGCTGGTGGTGGTGGAAGTGATTTGGTTTCCGCTGAAGTTTACCACCGAGGTTGAGGTGAAGTTGGTTCCGCTGATGGTGAGCGTGAAGGCATTGCCGAAGGCTCGCGTGGTGGTGGGGCTCAAAGCGGTAATGGTGGGCGCGGGCGGATTGACGGCGAAGGGCACGCCGGAAGAGACGCCGGCCTTGGTGGTGACCGTGATGTTGGGCGTGGCGATGGAGGTAAGCAGGCTGGCCGGAACCGCGGCGGTCAGTTGCGTGGAGCTGAGATAGGTCGTGGTCAGCTTGGTGGTGTTCCACAAAGCAACCGAAGCGGTTGTAAAAAAACTTCCGTTGATGGTCAACGTAAAGGCAGCGCTGCCGGTGACCGCCGAAGATGGGCTGAGGCTGCTGATTGCAGGCGGCGGCTGAAGAATGGTAAAGGTCAAGGCGGAGGATGTGCCGCTAAGGTCACTGATGGAGACGCTTGCAGTGCCTGCCGCGGCGCTGAGGGCGGCGGGAATGGTGGCTGTCAGTTGCGTCGCGCTTTGGTAGATTGTGGTGAGCGCCGTGGTTCCCCACATCACGATGGAGGTCAGGGTGAAGTTTGTACCGATGACAGTCAGCGTGAGGTCACTGCCGCCGGCTAATACCGAGGTGGGAGTCATCGAGGTTAAAGTCGGCGGCGGTCCAACCGGGAGGGAAAAACTTGGCGATACGGCATTGGTGGTATTTTTTTTCGCCGAGGTGGAGACGGAAGTTGCGGAATTGGAGACAGCAGTTGGGGTGATGTTGGTGGAAGAGAGAGAACCAGAGGAGACCAGGATTCCAGCAGAAGCGGAGATCGAAGTTGGATCGGAGGAGAGATTGGCTTCAGTGGTGACGGAGATTGACGGATCACTGGCGGCGGCGCTCGGCGGCTGAGCGGGATTGATGGGCGAGGCGGGAGGAAGAGAAGCTGACCTCTCCGGCGCTTCTTCTTTGGCGTAAGGCTCAGAGCCGGCTGGCGGGGCATCCCTTTTGCTTGTAACTTCAGCCGGAGGCTCGCTGATTGTAAATTCCACGCTGGGCGCATCCGCACCTTCTGTGCTGACGGTGATAGGGATCTTGCCGGCGCTCGAGATCAGGCGGGCAGGGATCTTTGCCGTCAGGATGGTTTCACTGATGCAGGAGGTTTCGAGCGCCGCGCCATTCCAGCGTGCAACCGAGGCTTTGGTAAAGTTACGTCCCTGGATGACAAGCGTGAAATCCGCTCCGCCGGCAACCACGCCCACCGGAGCCAGGCGAGTAATCGAGGGAGACTCACCTGCCGCCGCCGCCCAGGACAAACCCAGAACCGCCGGGAGAAGCATTTGGAACCAACGCTTGAACCAACGCGTGCTGTGCATTTCAATCCACCCTCTGTGACGCGCCGGGAGACGCACGCGCCGCCGCCAGGAAAAAAGGCTCGTTTCGAGGAATGCAAAACAATTAGGAAACGGGCGATTGATCGAGCGGCGATTTATTTTTCGCCGCACGGTTAAGAAATCGTCAAGAATACAGGCTTAAGAAGATTACTTTTGATTTGTAAATTTGTGATCTCTAACTAATTCATTCCAAAAAGAGAAGATAATTAGGAGCGTTTTTATCTAAATTAGTTTTTCTTTATAAAGGTAATCTCATCTTCCTATTGATCAGGGGAAGACTTTGCCGGGGTGGCGGCAGAAGATTGACATTGGCGGGGGGCGATCCCGGTTTGTGTTTTGCATTCTTCTTACTGAATCGATTGCGAGAGAGTGTGTGTGAGCGCCGTCCCTAGCGGGACTCTGGCGGCCTTCATTCTGGCCTTTTCCCACCGTTGAAACGGTGGGCTAATCATCCTTGCGCCTTCGGCGCGGGTTAGTTGGCGATGTCCGTGCTGTTGCTTTTGGGAACCGCTGATTCATTTCTTTCTTTGCGGCAAAGATTCCCTCGAGGGCTAAAGGCCGGGCCTAAAGGCCGGCTATTGAAGGTTCGGCATTCAGGGACCTGAAGGTCCCTGCTCCCTCCGTAGGAGTGTAGGAAAATGTGGTCAGGGGCTAAAGCCTGCATTTCATTCGAGCTACTTGCGGCGCAGCTAAAGCCGCGCTCTTTCAAAACTTGGACTAAGAGCTTATCCATAAAATGAGAATATTCTCTTTCTGGTTTCGAGCTTGTTTGGATTGAGCGATGGCTCCAGGCTGTATCTGTATTGATTGAGAGTCAACGTGGACCAGGAGGTCCACATTACAGCCGGTCTGGAGACCGGCGCTACAATTCAGACCTGCGCTACAATTCACAATTAGGTCGGCGCTACGATTCACGGATAAGCAGCTGAAGCCGCGCCCTTTCAAAAACTCTCCATCATCAGAGGTTCTTTCGCAATGCACTCAGGTTGGCCCTTTTGAGGGAGCACAAACCAAAAAGCCTCCCGGCTTTGGCGGAGGATATTACCTTCGGCCTGGTTTCGGAGCCGTCCAGTGCATCGCGGATGGCGGCTTCTCCTCTTTTAAGCCCAACAGCCTATAATCAGCCTGTCGTGCTTTTCTTACTTTCAACTCGCTTTGTTGGCTTGAACAGGCTTCTGCCGGCTGTTCTATTGGTGGTGGTTTCGATGGCGGCCTTTGCCCAGGCAGGCGGCAACGCTGAGCCCGCGGCTGGGGGTGCGCGCATCCTGCTGGTTCTGCCGTTTGACAACCGCACGGGCCAGCCCAGCCTGGAGTGGATGCGCGAGGCCTCGGCGGAGATCCTCACCAGCCGTCTTGCGGCGGCGGGATTTGCTCCGATGAGCCGCGCCGACCGCATCTACGCGCTGGATCATCTGGGGCTGCCGCAGGGCTTTCATCCTTCGCGCGCCACTTCGCTGAAGCTGGCCGAGACGCTGGACGCCGATTCGATTGTTGTGGGCAGTTACATCACCGACGGTTCCAGCATTGTGGCCGAGGCGCAACTGGTGGATGTGCCGCGTTTGCGCATCAGCGAGCCGGTGACCGCGCGCGGCGAGATGCGCTCGATGATTGCCGTTTTTGACTCGCTGGCCTGGAAGCTTGCGCGCCAGCTTGAGCCTGCTTCGACGCTCACCGAGGAGTCGTTTGTGGCCGCGGACGCTGGCATTCATCTGGACGCCTTTGAGCAGTACGTGCGCGGGATCTCGGAGCCGGATCAGGCTGAGCGGCTGCGCCATCTGAATCAATCGGTTTTGCTGAGCCCGGCCTTTTCGCCGGCCTGGATGGCGCTGGGGCGCGAGGAGTATGCCGGGCAGCAGTACGAGCAGGCGGCTGAGGCCTTTGCCAAGGTGACCAGCACCGAGAATGCGCTTGAAGCTCATTTTTTTCGCGGGTTGGCACAGCTATTTTCCGGCAATTATCCGCAGGCTCAGGAGGCCTTTGCCGCCGTGGCTCGTGAGCTGCCGCTGGCCGAGGTGCTGAGCAATGAAGGTGTGGCGCTGGCTCGTCAGGGCAAGGACGGCATTCCGCTCTTCCGTCAAGCGGTGGCGGCGGACCCGAATGGCGGCGACTATCACTTCAATTTAGCGGTCAGCCTGAAGCGCCGCGGCGAGAGCGCCGAAGCTCTTACCGAATTGGCGCAATGCCTCAAATTGCATCCCAACGACACGGAAGCTCAGGAAGTGCAAAGCGCCTGGACCAACTCCGACAAAGCTGCCAAGCCGGCCGCCGCGCCGGATGATTCCACGGAGGTTGCCGCTGCCAAGCCCGATCCGCTGGAGCGCATTGAGCGCGGCTTTAACGCCGCTGCCTTTCATCAGGCCGAGCAGATGATCAATCAGGTGGAAGCGGCGCGGATGGGTTCACTGGCTCCGGCGGAGCGCGCCGAGAGGCTGATTGAGCAGGCGCAGGAACATTTGGAGCATGGACTGCTTTTGGAGGCGGAACGGCTGGATCAGGCGGCACTGGACGCCGATCCCAAATCCGCCGCCGCTCATGCCGGGCTGGCGCTGGCGTACGAACGCGCGGGAGACGCCGAGGCAGCGCGCAAAGAGGCCACGGCCTCGCTGGAGCTGCTGCCCTCGGTGGATGCATATCTGGTGCTGATCCGGCAGCAGGTTGCCGCGCATCGCTACTATGAGGCGCGGCAGAATCTGGATGCGGCTCTCAAGATTGATTCTGAAAGCAAGCCCGCGCTGGAGTTGCGCAAGCAGATTGAAGCGCAGGACGGGATGAGGAAGTGAGGATCAATTGTTTTTGAATGTGCGCGCTTGATTGCGCGCGCCGTGCTGGATGTGGAGGATTTGGATGACGTTTCGCTTTTTGCGGTAATAGACGATGTAATCACCAGCGGGAAAGCGCAGGACACCGGGCGCCAGATGATCGGAGTTCAGGCCGATGGCGGGAAAATCTCCCAGCAGGGCAAAGCGTTCCTGGATGGAATCGATAAGTTTATCCGCAACCTCGACGCATGCGCGCAACGCCCAGTAAACAAAGATCTGATCCAGCTCGCGTTGGGCGGTTTTGGTGAGATGAAATCGCATTATCTTGCTTGGGTTTCCGCCAGCAGTTTGCGTCCTCGCGCTTTGACATCGGCGGCGAGTTTCGCCAAACCCTCGCGCCCCTCATACTCCGTATATTCGCCGCGCTCGTCCTCGGCGATGCCCTCCAGAACGCGGCGGCGGATACCCTCGATTTGAATCGCGGTGAAGTCGGTCAGCATGTCTTCCACGGTGGGCGCGGCAAGGCGCTGGGCGCGCTCGTCGGCCTCTTCCATGCGGCGCAGCGCGTCGCGCACCACCTCGCTGGCATTGTTGTAGCGCCCGCTCTTTACCCTGGCGCGCACATAAGCGGCAAGATGATCGGTGATGGAAACATTCATCTGATCCATGGAAGCTCCTCCGGCCCGGATGGCCGATTCCCCCTGAGAGAAGCGTACCCCTCCTGGAAATTGAATGTCAAGCATTGACATTGCATTTTGAACCGCGGCTCGGCTGCCGTGCAATCGCCGTGTGTTGACTGTAAATCACCCCAGCCGCTTTTGCTTCTCCGTGGCGGCTCTGCTAACCTTCTTGCTTGACAGGCTTTCGGGTTGGACTCTGAAAGGAGCGAACCATGTTTCGCCACATTTTGAACTCTGTTCTTCTCCTTGCCATGATTGCGGCTTGCGCGCTCTCGGCCCGCGCGCAGCAGCCGCAAGTGGACAAGTTCGTTCTTGATGACTCGATTCAGCCGATCACGCGGGGTGAGCTGGACCGGGCGATTGAGCGCGCGAACTCCGATGGGGCGAGTGCGCTGCTTGTCGAGATGAATACTCCGGGCGGGCTGCTGGACTCGATGCGCGCGATGATTGGCTCGATCCTGGCATCGAAGGTTCCCATCATTATTTACGTCGGCCCGGCGGGGGCGCGCGCGGGGTCGGCGGGCTTCTATCTGCTGGAGTCGGCGGACGTGGCGGCGATGGCGCCGGGGACCAATGCGGGCGCGGCGCATGTGGTCAGCGAGATGCCCTTTGGCAAGCCCGACGAAACCATGATGCAGAAGGTGGAGAACGACGCCGAGGCGCTGCTGCGCTCCTATGTCAAGCAGCGCGGACGCAACACGGATGCCGCTTTGGCGGCCGCCGCCAGCTCACACTCTTACACCGCGCAGGAGGCGCTGGACCTGCACCTGATCGACCTGATCGCCGCGAACGACGCGGAGCTGCTGCGCGCGCTGGATGGGCGTGAGCTGACCAGCATGGACGGCAGCAAGCTGGTGCTGCATCTGGCCGGGGCGCGCATCGTGAGCCTTCAGCCCACGCTGCGCGATGAGCTGCTTGGTTGGCTGGTGAATCCCAACATCGCCCTGCTGCTCGGCTTGTGCGGCGCGCTGCTGATCTATCTGGAGTTCAACACGCCGGGCACCATTGTTCCCGGCGCGCTGGGCACGCTGATGATGCTGCTGGCGATCTTTGCGCTGGACCTGCTGCCGATTCGATTTACCTCGGTGCTGCTGCTGATTGCCGCGCTGGTGCTGCTGCTGCTCGAAGCCAAATTCGGCGGTCATGGCGCGCTGGCCATCGCCGGTATCGCCTGCCTTACGTTTGGATTGCTGACGCTGGTGGCCGCGCCGGTTCCGGAGCTGGAGGTGAGTCCGCTGGTGGCATTTGCCGTTGCCGCCGCCTTCAGCCTGATTACGGTATGGCTGGTTCGGCTGGCTATGCGCGCGCGAAAGACGAAGTTCCGGCTTGGCCCGGCGGCGCTGGTGGGCCGGCCTGCGCGGGCGATGGAAGCGCTGACGCCGCAGGGCCACGTGGTGGTGGAGGGCGAGATCTGGGAGGCGGTCAGCAGCGAGCCGGTTGCGGCGGGCGCGGCGTTGCGCGTGGTAGGGCTGGATCAATACCTGCTGCGCGTGGAACCTGTCGATTTACCAAATGCGCCGCACGCCTAAGGAATCGAATTGCGAATCTGAGCTTAGAACGGCAATATCCAGCGCCACCGCCTGGGCGGCGATCATGCGGTCGAATGGGTCTTTGTGTTCAGCGGTCAGGCGGCCGGCGCGCAGGGCGGATTCGGTTTCGATGGCCAGCAGCGTGTAGCCTGCCTCTTCCATCACGGCAAGGAAATTCGCTTCCAGCTTCTCCGCGCCGGGCAACTTTCCCAAGCGCACCTTGGTTGCAATCTCCCAAGCCGAAGCCGCAGAGACAAGTATTTCATTGCTCTCGTCGGCAATGATTGCGCGGGCTTGCGGGCTGAGGGAAGCCGGGGAAAGAGTGGCCCAGATCACGACGCAGGTGTCGAGCAGGACTTTCATTCGCCGCCATTCCAAAGGCGAAGCTCGTCTTCCGGGAGCGGCTCAAAAAACTTCTCTGTGAGAACGAATCCGGGAGTCTCCAGCACTCCAAGGCGCTTCTTTTTGACCGGCTGAATCGCTTCCAGGCGAGCCACGGGGGTCCGCTCGCGCCCGCTGGTGATGGTGACCACTTCACCCTTCTGCGTTTGCTTGACCAGGCTGGAAAAGTTGGTCTTGGCCTCGAAAATGGTTGCGGTAATCATTGGCTCCTCCAACCTGTCCTTTTATCTTAACCAACATTCTGTGCAAATTCAAGAGTGGTTGCTTCATGTTGTGATCGCATCCTCTGAAGAAGAGAGTACGTACGCTCTGAAGCAGGATAAGTCTCGAAGTTGACACTGTAAACCAAATAGTCTACAGTTTGGAAATGATCGGCACGTTCAGGCACAAAGGGCTGGAAGAGCTTTTCCTCACCGGCAAGACCCGCCGGGTCAGCCCTGATGTTGTCAGGAAGTGCATTCGCATCTTGCAGTTGATGGAAGCCGCTAATCTGCCGGAAGAGATGGAGA
>CAZXVX010000078.1:0-15068 GCA_964644105.1 uncultured Occallatibacter sp.
CGGAGTCGAAGGACCTGCGTTTGCATTTAGGCTGAAATCTCGCAATCCAATCTAGCCGGATCAATAATACTGAGACCGTTTAATTTGGTAATTATCACTGAACAGGCGCGGACGAGGACGTCCGCGCTACAGCCGGTCTGGAGACCGGCGCTACATTTTTCAGTTCGCGGGAAGATTGGCCTGTATCCCAAGTTCTTTGGCAACTTTTTCCAGGGCGATGTCGCGCGTCCACAGTTGTGTTCCCGGCGTCAGAAGGCACGAGGCGATCAGATGCGCATCGGTCAGCCCAATGCCTCTTGAATAAAGCGTGTGCGCTTCGATCATCTGGCGCACCTCGCTGAGTTTTGCCACCTTCACTTCGAGCAGGGTTTCCAGTTCTGCCAAGCGCTTGCGCCGATGGTGCAAGGAGCCGAGAGCAATCTCCGCCACAATGAATGGGTGCATCACGATGGCTCCGGCGGCGAGCAGTTCCGCCATCTTCGGCGCGCGTCCGCGCAGGTAATCCACCCAAATGGATGTGTCGGCCAGAATCATAACGCATCAAACCGAACGCGCTTGATCGCTTCCATATCCGGCTCTGTGCCGCCGACAGCCGCCAGTCTGCGCGATGCCTCAAGGTGAATCAGCGCCTTCAATGCCAGACGAAGCAGGGCCGATCTCTCCTGAACGCCGGAATACTCCTGAGCCTGGATTAGTAATTCGTCATCGAGCGCAACAGTTGCTCTCATCGCAACCTCCACAACAGCAATTTTATCACCAGTTGGTGACAATCATAGTTCAACAAGAAATATCGTACCATAGGAATCGATGCTTATGAAGATCGGCGTAGTCAGCGACACCCACGGCCTCTACCGTCCCAAGATCGCCCGCGCTCTCCATGGCGTTGAGCGCATCCTGCACCTGGGTGACATCGGCAATCAGCAGGTTCTCGACGAGCTGGGCAAGATCGCGCCGGTCACCGCCGTGCGCGGCAACAACGACCGCCTCGGCCCCTCCAGCCAATTCCCGGAGACCGACGTCGTGCTCATCGCCGATCGGTACGTCTACATGCTGCACGATCTGGGCACCATCCACCTCGACCCCGCCGCCGGAAAGTTCGCCGCCGTACTCTTCGGCCATACGCACGTGCCCAACTTCTACCGCCGCAAAGGCGTACTCTACTTCAATCCCGGCTCCTGCGGTCCAAGGCGCTTCGATCTGCCCGTCACCGTCGGAATTCTCAAAGTGGACTCAGACGGCGAGTTCAAGGCAAAGATCATCAACCTGGCTTGACCGTATACGCTAAGCTTGCTTTTTGATTTCACCAAAGCTCAACGGGGAGATACCAACCATGCGCATCACACTGATCGGCGGCCCAACCGTATTGCTTGAGATGAATGGCCTGCGCCTGCTGACCGATCCCACCTTCGATCTTGCGGGCGGCGAGTACGGGCGCTGGCCGGTGGTGCTGCGCAAAAGCTCCGGCCCTTTTTGCGCCTCCGAGGAGTTGCTGCCGATCGACGCAATCCTGCTCAGTCACGACCAGCACGCAGACAACCTGGACACAAAGGGCAGAGCCTTCCTTCCTCAAGCGCGCGCGGTCTTCACCACCCCGGCAGCCGCAACCCGGCTGCAAGGCAACGCAACCGGAGTTGCGCCGTGGCAGACTCTGCCCTTTACCGCCGCCGGCGGCAGCACGATTGAGATCACCGCCACGCCGGCTCGTCACGGTCCTCCGGGCATTGAGCCGATCACCGGAGATGTGACCGGCTTTATCGTTGCCCCAGCCGGCAAGCCGGAAGAGGCCATCTACATCACAGGCGATACGGTCTGGTACGAAGGCGTGGCTGAAGTGGCGCGGCGGTATCCCGTCCGAGCGGTGCTTTTGTTTGCCGGCGCGGCGTGCATCAAATTTCGCGGCCCCTTTCACCTGACCATGAACACCAAGGATGCCGTCGCCACAGCACGAGCCTTTCCACAAGCGCGAATCTATCCTGTGCATCACCAGGGCTGGGAACACTTTACCCAGAATCAGGAGGATCTGATTGCGGCCTTTGCGGAGGCTGGTCTTGCGGATCGGTTG
This sequence comes from uncultured Occallatibacter sp., assembly GCA_964644105.1. Taxonomy (GTDB): domain Bacteria; phylum Acidobacteriota; class Terriglobia; order Terriglobales; family Acidobacteriaceae; genus Telmatobacter. Next base: position 2,063 of record CAZXVX010000078.1, read on the forward strand.
CACCCTCTGGAATTGGGCTCTCCCGTCGAGCTGGCGTAATCCGGGCTGCATTGAACGCATCCCAGGACTTGCTCAAATCTTTGAGATTAATCTTGTCTTTGCTCCCGGAGTCGCTGTTTGGGTGTGCCCATAAACGCCTGATTCTCAAAGCGGAAGCCGACGGCGACGTCAGAGCCATTTTCTTTTCCATTCCGCTGTAACGATCTCCGCCCCAGCTTCACTATCCAGCGTTGCCGGAGTCAGCTTCGCCCATCCCCAGAGAGCCTTATCGTGAAGCTGGCTTCTGTAACACCCATAAAACCACCCGCCATCCCGGCTCAGTCCTTACACCTAAAACGACTGAATCGGGATGGTTTATACCCTGCCCTTGCACGGCGGCAGGGAGGGTTGTGTAGAGCAAGGCTCAGGCCTCCCCCTCCGGCCGATAACCTGCGCGCAAGAACCCAGGTTTGCGTTCGGACCTACCCCACGCACGATCAAACCCATCCCCAATGGAGCGTCAAATGACTCAGATTCGCAGCACGTGGACCTTGTCCACTCCCCCGCCCTTGACCGGCCTGCTCACGGCCGCCGAATGGTCCGCCGCCGCCACCATGCCGATTCCCCATGGAACGCTGCTCGCCCAGAACGATGCCACTCATCTATATATTGGTCTGGATATCACTGCCGAGACTGGCGCGGCCAACCCCAACGACTACTTTTGGTTTGTGGTTGATGTCAACGACAACGGCATCATCGACGCCAATCGCGACAAGATCTTCGGCCAGATTCCCTCCAATCAGGACAAGCTGACCATGGCCTATATGCTTGGCCCCGGCGCAGCCACAGGCGTTCCCGCCAATCAATCGATCCCATCGCAGTTGCAGATCGGCTTCGGCCCCTCGCTGAACTCCGCCACGCCCCACCGCCAGTGGCAGATCTCCTTCGCCCTCTCCGATCTCAATATCGATCCCATCGATCCCGCCGGCCCTTCGCCGATTGTTGATTTCGGCCTGAGAATTGCCACCCTCGGCGGCTTTGTCGGCGAACTCCCGCCCAATCCGCTGAACAGCTTTGCCAACTTCAATCAGATTGTGCTGGCCACGACTCCCAAGGTGGTTGTTCCGCCCTCAAGCGTTGGGCCGGTGATCGCCGCGATTGGCCTGATCGGAACCGGCGACATCGCCGCCGACGGCTATGCCACCATCACCCAGAGTTACTTCCTCAATCCCAACGAAGCGGCCTTTGCCGGCACATTGAACTTCATTGGCAATCTGGCGGCGCTGACCACGCTGTGGGATAACGGAGCTCCGGCCGGTGCGGCCAAGTACCAGGTGCTGCATCGCTTTGGAACTTCGGGAGCCTTTACCCCCATCTTGCAGGCCTGGACGAACTTCCAGGTTCAGGGCGCGAACGACATCTGGCAATCCTTTGGTCCCGATGCCAGCGGTTACTACACCTTCATCAACCCCAACATTCAGTACACCATCGAGAATCTGGTCTTCCAATGGGACACCACATCGGAGCCGGACGGAGTTCATCAATTCCAGTTCGCCTTCTACACCGCGGCAAACGCGCTGATCACCACCACCTCTACGCTGACCTTGGCACTGGACAACCAGCCGCCCATCGTGGAGATGATCAACATTCTCCATGGCGGCGTGCCGGTGCCCAGTTGCGCGCTGGTCAATCTGACCTCGATCAACGACGGCATTCAGCTTCAATATGAGGCCTCTGATCCGGAAGGCGATCTGCTCAGCATTAGCTTGACGGCGGAGTTTGGTCACGGGCAGTCAGCGACCATCTATCAGGCAAACTACGCCCAGAACATTACACCCCCGCACAGTTGGAAGGGAGTTACCAGCGACATCCAGCCGCCTTCGCCGGCTCACTGGACGCCGCCCATTCCTCCCGGAACCTGCGCCTATCTCTTTGAGGTCACGGCGTGGACCCGCACCACCAACGGCTATAACTATCCGGTAGTCTATGCGCAGGACTTCCAGACCGTGACGCTGATCGAACCGGGCGTAACCCTCAAGCGGCCTGTGGTGACCGGCCCAACGCACGTCGCCACGGTGGGCTTTGAAGCGCTGCCCGCGAGCGGCGATCTGGCCGGTCTGGGCGTGAAGGCGCTGCCCACCAGTTAGAGCATTTCTCCGAGTGGTATAGAGTAGCGCCGACCTCCTGGTCGGCTGTGGCGTGGACCTCCTGGTCCACGCTACGCTCTATAGCAATAGGAGAGAAGCTCTACCGTAACTCCAACTCAACCATCAAGGGCGCCCATCCATTTCACGTGGGTTGTGAAATGGATGGGAATCCTGAAAATCAGCTGCGCATAAAACTATAAAGCAATCTGAAAGTTGATCCACGCGCTCCCAATCACTCCGCGCCAACCGCGCCCATCAGCACCAGCGAGCGCTGCGCAAAGGGCGAGTAGACCAGCAGCGTCATGCAGGCCAGAGCCATGCCGAAATTGATGTGATGCAGCAGCAGAAAGGGCGCCAGCGACCAAAGCTCGTCGAGCGGAAGCAAAAATGGCCACATCTTCAGGAATTTCCCGCGAAAGCGCGGCGCGCCGAACAGGGACGCCGACAGCACAAAAGCGCGCGCCGGAATCAGCAGCGCGGCGGTTACGATCAGCAGATTCATCAGCAGCGTGGCATGGGCAAGCGGGGCAAGCAGGTCGTCAATCTCCGCCAGATTGGCCAGCGCTCCAATATAAAAGCCCAGATACATGAATTGCAGCAGGAGAAAAAACCATCGCACCACGCGGTAGGAGGCCTTAGGAAGCTCTTCAGGCGAGGCCAGAATCCTGCGGCGCGCGGGACGGTCAGGCTCTTGCGGAGCTGCTTCAACGGCTGCCGGCGGCGGATCGGGCAACTGGCCAATCCGCTCCACCGGCGCGACAAAACGATAGCCGCGCCTGGCCAGCGTCTCTATATAACGCGGATGGCCGGCTTTGTCGCCCAGCGCCTCGCGGATGCGATTCACCGCCGAGTTCACGCCATGCTCGTAATCGACAAACGTGCCCTCAGGCCACAGTTCGCGGCTGATCTCCTCGCGGGTCAACACCGCGCCCGGCCGCTCCAGCAGCCTCAGCAATACCTGGAATGGCTGGGCGTTCAGCTTGACGCGCAACCCCTGCCGCCGCAGCTCTCCCGAGGCCGGGTCCACCTCGAAGACTCCAAAGCGATAGCGCTGTTCTGATTGTGCTTCGGTCATCACTTTTGCCAGTGTAATGGATGGAGGCTGCCATCTCCCAGCCGTCGCGCCTTGTACAACTTTTTGCAAACCCCAATGCTGCAATCAGTTGGCCGGTGAGAAACAATCATCCACCAGAGGAGACTCCGTGCATTGCCCCGCCGCGCGCAACCTTGTAACGTTTGATTCATGATGCATCGAACGATTGCCGATTCCATCCGATTCACTTCGCGCACCAAACGGACTGTCCTTGTGAGCGAGCACAGCAAGTCGAAGGACCCGCGTATCTCCTTCTGGCCCAAGAATGAAAAACGTTGCCGCTTTTTCCAGGCCATTTTCATAGCCGTGTTCATTCTTCTTCATAACGGCTCTGTCAAGGCTGACCCTCCAGCGGGCGCGGTCACCGCCTTCAATCTCTATATCAGTTCGCTGGAGGCGCGCTTGGCCCGCCAGCACGGCGCGCCCCGCGGCTTTCTGGCTGCGGCCGACGAGGCGCGGTTGCGGCGGGGCGAGTTGATCGTCGAAAATCTGACGCCGGCCGGAACCGAGTTGCCCGGAGCGATGCTCCATCATTGGCGGGGCACGGCCTTTGTTCCGGGAGCAACGGCTGAGGACTTCGAGCGGCTGATGAAAGACTTCAGCGGCTATCCGCAACACTACGCGCCGCAGGTCATCTCGGCCAAAGTGCTCGCGCGCCAGGGCGATTTCTTGCAGGCCACGATGCGCGTCCGCCAGCAGCACTTGATCACTGTAGTGATGGACACGAGTTATGACGTAACCTTCGCGCGGCTGGATGCGCGGCACGGCTACTCAATCTCTCGCAGCACGCGCATCGCAGAGATCGACTCGCCGGGTACGCCGAAGGAGCGAGCGCTCGGCGCAAGCGAGGAACATGGATTTCTGTGGCGGCTGAACACTTACTGGAGTTATGAGGAGCGCGACGGCGGAGTTTATATGCAGATCGAGTCCGTCACCCTGACCCGCGCCATTCCGCGCGGGCTGGGCTGGGCGGTTGCGCCGTTTGTCGAGAGTGTGCCCCGCGAGTCACTGGAGTTTACCCTGCGCTCCACATATACCGCGCTGCGACGATGAGTTAGAAAACATTCACTCCATACCTGTTTTTAATCGGAACGGCACAAGCCGATCCTCAGGATATCTTTGTCGAAAAATATGCCGTTGGAAAGGAAAAATGTATGAATCTTTCATCCGCAGCTATTCCAAATCAAAAGCCATTTCAACACGCCAGCCGCATCAATCAGGCGATCACCGCATCGATGGAAAAGCGCGCATTGCAATGGATGGCCCAGCGCGCGCCTCACTGGCTCACTTCAGACCAACTCACTCTGCTCGGCTTCTTCGCCCAGATTGGCGCAGGCCTTTTTTATGCGCTGGCGCGCTATAACCGCCTTGCGTTGCTTGCAGTCATAGCATGCATCACTTTGAACTGGCTGGGCGACAGCCTGGACGGCACGCTGGCTCGCGTCCGCCGTCACGAGCGCCCGCGCTATGGCTTCTATGTCGATCACATGGTGGACATCTTCGGCGCGACGGCAATGATGACCGGCCTCGGCTGCTCCGGCTTGCTTCACTGGCAAACGGCCATCGCCATGCTGATCGCCTTTCTGCTGCTGGCGAGCGAGAGTTATCTGGCCACTTATACCTTATCCCGCTTTCAGATGTCGCAGGGCATATTCGGACCCACCGAGATTCGCATCTTTCTCATCCTCGGCAATCTTGCTCTGCTGCACAGCCCCTACGCAACGCTCTTCGGCCATAAGTTACTGATCTTTGACTTAGGCGGAGTTATCGGCGCAATCACCATGTTCGCCATGGCCGTGAGCATAACTTTGCGCCACACCGCGCAACTCTACCGCCAGGAGCCGCTGCCATGAATCCATTTATCCGCTGGTGCAGATTCAATCTGGTGGGCGCGGCGGGCATGATGATTCAGTTAGGCTCGCTGGCGCTCTTCAACCGCTGGGCTCCGGGACATTATCTCTGCGCCTCGGCCGCGGCGCTGGAAGTTACCTTGTTGCATAACTTCGCCTGGCATCTGCGCTACACATGGCGCGACCGGCAGAATCACTCCGCGCGCCTCGCCCAACTGATGCGCTTCCATCTCTCGAATGGGCTGGTCTCGCTCATCGGCAATCTGGCGCTGATGCGCGTCCTTGTAGAGGGCGCGCGGATGCCGCTCCTAGCGGCCAACTGCATCGCGATTCTCTGCTGCTCCGTGGTGAACTTCTGCCTGGGCAACGAGTGGGTCTTCGCGGCAAGATAATATTCCCGCCGCTCAGTTCGTCTCCTCAGTGCTATTCTCCGCTTTGCGCGCATCCTCTTCCTGCGCCTGTTGGGCCGGTGTCTTCAACTGCTTGAAGCAGACGCGGCAAAGCACCGGCCTGCCCTGCGTGGGGCGGAAGGGGACCGTGGTCTCCTCGCCGCACTTTGAACAGCGTACACGCGTCTCCGGGCGCACCCGCGAGCCGCCGCGCACCCGCTTGGCCTTGCACGCCTTGCAATGCTTGGGGTCATTATTAAACTGCTTGTCGTGGAAGAACAATTGCTCGCCCGCAGTAAAAACAAACTCGGAGCCGCAATCACTGCACTTCAAGACTCTGTCCGTATATTCCATGGCCGGCTTCCCCAAAGAAGGGAATAACTATGAAATCGGCCATGTTTTGATAAACTTGCCGGTCCCGTTTCCCTGTCTTCGTGCTGCTGTCAACAACAAGGGCCCGGGCCGCAACAAGCGCTGCGGCGACACAACATCAACCCGGCGTACCGGGTGATAGAAACAAAATTCTTACTCAATGCATCGGAAATGGGAAAAAGCGAAACAAATGCATCGCGACAGCCCGCCCCGGTCTTGCCTTGGTCTCCGGCCTCTTGCCCGCTTTTATCACGGGGGTGCCGGGGCGGCGCTTGCCACGATTGTTGTACAGTTAATCGGCCTCTTTACGAGCCTTCTTGCGATTCCGTTTGCGCGCCAATGCAGCCTTAACCCGCTTCTTTTCACCAGGTTTCAGGTAGTAGGAGTGACGCTTGACTTCCTTGATGATGTCCTCCTGCTGTACCTTCCGCTTGAAGCGGCGCAACGCATTCTCTAACGGTTCGCCTTCTTGAACACGAACTTCTGCCAAAAAATCCCACCTCCAAACCTGCCTAGGGGCTTCTCCTATGATACGGGAAAGATTAGCCCAATAGTCAAGCTCTGAATACTTATTCGGAAAATTCTCTCCACTTTGCAGATCATTTCCGCAAAATCCGGCAAGATGTCTTTATCAGCTCCGAATCGGAAATGCGTTACGGCTCACGCGGACCGAATCTGAACTGCCGAAAAGGCCGGCGCTTGCCCATTCCGGGAGCGCCGACCGAAAACCAATCCTCGATCGGAACCAAGAGCCATTCGTACTCTTGACCGAAAAACGAAAGCGCGTCACAATCTTTTGCGTTCCACTGGTTTTCAGTAGAACCTCTTTGCGCACAAACGCGTCAAAGATGGCAGAGGAACCGCTCGGCTTTGGAAACCGTAGTCACTCTTGCAAGGCACAGAAAGGCAGGCTCGCGATGCAACCCTCCCCCCAATCCGCATCCGTATCCATGCACCCCACCCACGGCGAAGCTGAGCGCTCCCTCCACCAGGACGATCTGACCTACCAGGCCGTAACCGTGGCCGCCATCCTTTTGGTGCTGGCCAGCCTCTGGGTCTTCTAGTGCCTTGATAGCCGTGAGGTGCGCAAGATGCAGCCGGAGTCAGTCCGGCCGAGCCGCGCGGACAATGGCCAACATGTATACGATGACCGTTCCCAGGATCGCGGCCAAAAACACCCCCACAATAGCCGGCGAGAGCGTACCGTGGCCCACTCGTGCAAACTGAAGGATGAACCACTGAATCAAGGTCAGCAGGCAGACCAGTTCAAACTTGATCCATGCTACCATCTTTAGAGTCAGCGCCTCCAGGCGCGCGCGGTTCTGCTCGGTCACCCGCACCGGATAGCTGAACATTTTTGGAAAGAGTGCAACCACTGAGATCAACAAAGAAAGCCCCACGGCGACTAGCGGCAATACGAGCAGCGTGGAAGGCGGACCCCATCCATTGGGATTGCCGGCCGCGTCAAAGTGAGTAGGGATGCTGGCTGGCAGCGGGTTGGGCCCATACAGCGCCCGTCCGGTGATCCACACCAAGCCAGCCAACAATACCAGGCTGATGGCTTCCAGCGTCTTGCGCATTGAAATTCTCCCTCCAGGATTGTATCCAAAACACTGACCCTGTGCATCGCGCTCCGCGCACCGCCTTGATCCAGAGGACGCAATCAGCCAAACATTCTCCTTCGCCCGTGCATAAAATCTTCCCGATACAGGCTGTCTCAGAACGATACATTTTCCAATTCAGGGGAGAAAAACCGAAGATAGTCGAAAAAAACCTAAAGCCAAAAGTGTATCGAAATAGGACAGCCTCTAAGAATGGCAAACGCCGCCCGCGCCGGCTCCGCGCATCTTGATGCCGCATCAGGCACTTGCACGCATGAAACCTTCCGTTTTTGGACTGTCCGGAAACAAGACACTTTCCAGAATGTGACTAAAGAAACCGAAGATTCAGGAATAAACCCTCAAGTGAAAACTGTCTCGTAACGAGACAAAATACCCTTAGAAGGCCAAGATTGCGTAAAAACTGTTGCGATTCGAGACTGAAAGACTTTAGGCGATTTTTGCGCAATGGACTTTGTGATTGCTCCATTTGGGGACAAACCACAAACGCAACCAAATCCCTGACTTAACCCTGAAGACACAATCGTGGACCGGCAGCTCCACGCGGCAGCCGCCATGAAGCCTGCGCTACACCTGCAAGGGGACGGGTGCGGCGGGAATGGCCTTCGATGGAAGCGTCAACAACTGCGGCACGCAGCGGGCATGGGCAAGTTTGGCCCGGTCTGTCTGCATCAGCGGATCGCCTTCGAGCGCAGCCAGCGTGGCTGCGAGGATGGAGGCAGAGGCGGCATCGGCTGGCATGCAGATGCGGTAATGCATCCACTTGCCTTGGCGCCGCGCGGCCACCACTCCGGATCTGCGCATATAGGCCAGGTGGCGCGAAATCTTCGGTTGGCCCTGCCCCAGAATCTCGACCAGATAGCAGACGCAGACCTCGTGTCCGGCAATCAAATTCAAAAGGCGCAGACGGGTCGTATCGGCCAGGGCGGCAAAGAGGCCAGCCAAATCGACAGGTTGAGAAGAAGAACTCATCCTTTTATTATATACGTCTTGACAAATATAACGATTGCCAATATATTCGTTTTAGCGAATATGAGGCGCTTTGATGGATACAAAGACTCTGGTTCAAGAAAAGTATGGAGCGGCGGCACGCGGCGTGCGGGAACATGGCTCGGTAGCCTGCGGCGACCCGGCGTTGCGCTGTTGCGATCCCATCACCACCAACCTGTATAACGAAGCCGAGAAGAGCGGCTTGCCGGCCGACGCAGTTTTAGCTTCGCTGGGCTGTGGCAACCCTACGGCGCTGATTGAGCTGAAGGCGGGCGAGACGGTGCTGGATCTCGGCTCAGGCGGCGGCATTGACGTGCTGCTCTCCGCCAGGCGCGTAGGGCAAGCCGGCAAGGCTTACGGCCTGGATATGACCGACGATATGCTGGCCCTGGCGCGCGAGAATCAGCGCCAGGCGGGCGTCGAGAATGTCGAGTTTCTCAAGGGCGAGATCGAGAATATTCCCCTGCCCAATTGTTCGGTGGACGTGGTCATCTCGAACTGCGTGATCAATCTCTCGGCTGACAAGGATCGCGTGCTGCGCGAGGCCTTCCGCGTGCTGAAGCCGGGTGGGCGCTTCGCCGTCTCGGACGTGGTGGTGCGCGGTGAAGTGAATGAGCAGGTTCGCCAAAGCATGCTGCTGTGGGTGGGTTGCATCGCCGGGGCGCTGGAAGAGGGCGAGTACGCCGCCAAGCTGATTCGCGCAGGCTTTTCCAATATTTCTCTGGAGCCGACGCGGGTCTACTCGATTGAGGACGCGCGCCATTTTCTGGTCGAGGCAGGGATCGATGTGGATGCGATTGCGCCGCTGATCGACGGCAAATTCATCAGCGCCTTTATCCGGGCAACCAAGCCGAACTGCGGATGCAGTGCGCCGGGTTGCTGCTAGATGGGAGAAAATCATGCATAAGCCCTATAACATTCTCGTCCTCTGCACCGGCAACTCGGCGCGCAGCATCCTGGCCGAGGCGCTTTTCAATACCATGGGCGCGGGACGCTTTCATGCCTACAGCGCGGGCAGCCATCCCAGCGGCAAGGTGAATCCCTTCGCCATCGAACAGGTTCAAGCGCTGGGCTACCCGGCAGACAAACTGCGTAGCAAAAGCTGGAATGAGTTCGCGCAACCCGGCGCGCCGGAGATGGACTTTGTGGTGACGGTCTGCGACAACGCGGCGGGCGAGCTTTGCCCCATCTGGCCAGGGCATCCGGTCACAGCGCATTGGGGCTTTCCTGATCCGGCGGCGGTCGAAGGCACGGACGATGCGAAGCGCGCCGCCTTTGCACAAACCCTGCGTCAGATCCGCCATCGCGTGCAACTGTTTCTGAGCCTGCCGCTGGAGACGCTGGACCGCATGGCCGTCGAGAATCGAATGCGGTCCATAGGGTGCGAAGCACTGAAAGCTGACAGCTGATAGCTGATAGCTAATAGCTGAAAGCCCCTCACCCGAAGCGTGCTTTTTTCACCGTCTGGCGGAAGTCTTCGCCGGTCATCTCGATGCGCACGCACATCTCGGCCAGGCGCGATCTCATGCGGTCGCCGATGCGGTCGCCCAGCGTCTGCTCACGGGCGGCGCGCTCGGCGTCGCTCAAGCCACCGCTGCCGGCCGGAAGATCGGCGTAGTTGGTGGTAATGATGGTCGTCTGCCGGTCGTTGTAGCGGGTGTTCAGAATCAGCGCCACGGTGTCCCAGACCCACTCATTGGGCTTCTGCGCGCCCAAGTCGTCCAGCACCAGCACCTCGGCGGCAAAGACCGGCTTCAGCAGTTCCAGTTCCGTGGTCTGCACCTGCGGGTTATAGCTGTTCTGGATGCTCTTCAGCAGCTCACGGTAGTCGCAAAAGAGGCCGCGCACGCCGCGCTCCTGCACCAGCCGCCTGAGTACGCCCACCGCCAGATGCGTCTTGCCCACGCCGATCGAGCCGGTAAAGAGCAGCCCCTTGCCGGCTGTGTCCACCGGATACGCATCCACAAATTTGCGCGCCGTCATGTGCGCCCGTCCCAGCGAGGGGTCGGCGCCGCGGAATGCCGTCTCGTAGCCGTCCAGCGTGTAATGGCGATAGCGCTCCGGCACGCGCGCGGCGGCCAAGCGGCGCTCCTCGCGCTGCATCTCCTGGCACTCGCAGGCGCGCGAAACCCATCGCCCCTGCTCGTTGACCACCCTGACCAGCCCTACTCCATCGCAAATCGCGCACACACTCATCTCTTCAAGCCTAGCCTAAGCCACGGCTTTCTACGGCGGTGCATTGCTCGTCCCCGAATGTGGAAAAAGGTCTTGGTCAGCGGCTTTCCCGATTGCCTAAAACCAGGAAGTGTAGCGCCGGTCTCCAGACCGGCTGTCGCGTGGATCTCCAGATCCACGCCGCACTCTCTATTCATTGGAATACCGCTATAAAATACGTTCAGGGAGAGTTTCGAATGAACAGATTTTTATGCCGCGTTGCTTTTCTTCTCATGGCCGGTTGCGGATTGCTCGGCTCCTTCGCTTTTGCGGCTCACAAAAACCACCCCGGCGGAGAGATCACGCTAAGCCCGCGCTCTTCGTCCATCGCCATTCGCGCGCAGGCTGCCTACTTTGAAATTACGGTCAAGGATAGCAAAGGTCTTTTGGTCCCCAACCAAGAGGTAAATATCTCTCTCCAACCGGCAAACGGCGGGCTGATTCTGAAGCAACTGGCTATCTCGCCCGGCACGGCAACAGGGGGCACAACCCCCACTGAGGCCAAAGCTGCCACCGACGCTTCCGGCGTTGTCGGCGTCACGATAGAGATTGACCCCACAACCGCCGCAAGCTCACAGAACATATTGAAGCTGACCGCCAGCGCCGCTCTGAAGTCGCGCCATGGGATGTCGCTGCCAGTTTTAACAGCCACGGCGCAGTTGACTGTGCTTCCGCAGGAAGCTCCGCTCTCCGATTGGACCAGGGAACAAAACGCGCGCATGCTGGTGGATTTTCCCTGGCTGGCGCGCTTCAAGGAGGCTGATTTGAGGTTGGGCGCACCTGCCGCGGGCGAAAACCGCGTGGTTTTCATGGGCGATTCCATCACCGAGGGCTGGCACTTTGACGCACCGGAGTGGGGCTTTCCCGGCAAGCCGTACATCAATCGCGGCATCAGCGGGCAGACCACGCCACAGATGCTTGTGCGCTTCCGCCAGGATGTGATCGCGCTCCAGCCCAAGGTGGTGGTGATTCTGGCCGGCATCAACGACATCGCCGGCAACACTGGCCCCATGACGCTGGAGGAGACCGAGGACAACCTGGCCTCGATGGCCGAACTGGCCGCCGCGCACAAAATTCGCGTAGTGATGTGCTCGGTGCTGCCGGCCTTCGATTTCCCTTGGCATCCGGGTCTCGCGCCCGCGCCCAAGGTGCTGACGCTGAATGCGTGGATCAAGGCCTACGCCGCCGAGCACGGCCATGTCTATGTGGATTACCACACGGCGATGAAAGACAGCCGCGAAGGCCTGCCCGCCTCGCTGAGCGGAGACGGCGTGCATCCGCTGCCCGCCGGTTATGCGGTGATGAAGCCGCTGGTAGAGGCCGGCATCGAAAAAGCGCTGGAATAGTTGCAGATCGGCCTATCGCCGTTTGCTGGAGGCTGGCAGAAGTTCGCGCAGATGCATCGCGTTGCGTGTGCGCCGGACAGCGTAGATGTGCTGTCCGTTCACCAGCAGTTGGGCACCAACGGGAAACTCCGCACTCCAAAAGTCGTCCTCCGTCTCGCCGTAATACTCTAACTGGTCTGGCTCCGAACCCTTGCTGTTCTGGATTCCGAATTCCTTCTCTTTTTCCCGGTAGCCGGACATATCAACGACAATAAGAAATCCCTTGCCGTAGGCGGCCACATGGATGAATTCGGCTGCGCCCACTGTTGTGGCTCTCCACTTTTCTTCCCCTGTCGTGGCGTCCAAGCGCACAAAAAGGATGTCGGAGCCGACGATTCCGATTTCATTCGTCTCCGCGTTATAAGCAGGCTCGGAGGTCAGCAATTCTCCTTCATTGTCTGTCTGGAATTTCCAGATCTCTCTCCCAGAGGCATCGAGCATATACACAGTGCCAAAACGGCTCAGCAGTATCCGGCCATCGGGTAAGGCAACGGCGCGAATCTTTTTGTCCGGGAAGTCGTCAATTTTCTGCGGTGTGAATGTCACCTCAGGACCGAAATGCCGCACCAGTGTGGGCTTGGTCTGGGCTGGGGCAAGTGCAGAAGCGGCAAAGAGGGCGATCACCAACAGATGCGTTCTCATGGAATTCCTCACGATACGACGTGTATTCTAGCGCATTCGGCTAAGAGCTTCCCGGTTTCTTATCTCTCGATTTGGTAATCTGGAAATCAATACCCCTCAACCAGCATGTTTTTTTCTGATCCCTGATCCCTGTTCCCTGTTCCCTTAGTCCCTCAGTCCCTCAGTCCCTTAGTCCCCCAGTCCCTTAGTCCCTTAGCCCCTCAGTCCCTCAGTCCCTCAGTCCCTTAGTCCTTCAGTCCCTCAGTCCATTTGCCCCTCCTTTGCCGCGCACGATACCATTTGATTACCGCTGGCGTGGCGTTCGCCCTCTTAGAGCGCTGGAAAAA
>CAZXVX010000079.1:0-15064 GCA_964644105.1 uncultured Occallatibacter sp.
TCGAGCCGGGCGAGATCCAGGCCGCCCTGCTGCAGCACCCGGAGGTGAGCCAGGCACTTGTCGTAACAAAAGGCGAGGGAGAGCAGAAGAGACTGGCCGCTTATGTTGTACCAAAAGAATCTGAACCCGGAAATTGTAACGCTGACTCGACCTATGTCGAACATTGGCAGACATCCTTTAATCAGGTTTATCGCGCCTCCGAACCCGGCGCGCTGAACCTGGCCGGTTGGACGGACAGTTACACGGGCGGGCCAATCGATCCGAATGAGATGCGCTGTTGGGTAGAAGAAACAGTCTCCAGGCTGCGGGCATTCAATGCCGAGCGAGTTCTTGAGATTGGTTGTGGCACCGGACTTTTGCTCACTCGATTGCATTTCGCCTGCGAGAGATATTTCGGAGTGGATATTTCGCCCGTAGCTCTACGTGGCCTGGAAGAATATCTAGACCTGGAATCTCCAGGCCATAAAGTCGAACTTAGAGAAGGGTACGCCGACGATCTTTCATTTCTACCGGACGATAGTGTGGATTTAGTAATCCTGAATTCTGTAATTCAATATTTTCCCGATGTGAATTATTTGTTGAAAACTCTGAAGGAAGCGGAGCGAGTTACCCGTCCCGGGGGCCACATCTTCATAGGAGATGTGCGTAACTATGCTCTTCATGGCGCCTATCACCTGTCTGTCCAGCTCTTTCATGCAGAAGACGAGATGCCAAACGAAACCTTGCAGCAGCGTGTTTTCAAGGCTCAACAACGCGAGGAAGAATTGCTCGTCGATCCGCATTTATTTTTGGAGTATAGTCTCCGCTCGGCGAAGATCGGGCGAGCGGAAGTAACTCCAAAAGAAGCTGGATACGACAATGAACTTAGCCGGTTCCGCTATGACGTAACCCTCACCATGGGCGCTAACGAAGAACTGAAGCCAGTGGATGAATTAGTGAATTGGGATGCCGATGGCAAGTGGCGTTTAAGGATCGAAGCGCTTGCTTCAGAGAGTTCCCTCCGTTCCCTAGGAATCCAACGCATTCCGGATCGAAGGATTGCGCCATTTCTGAAGGTACTTGCCGGAATGCAGAACCATGGGCTGACGAATTCAACGGTTGAAGCCTTGCGGAGCTACTTCAGTGATGTCACAGGCGAAGATCCCTACGCTGTCTTTCAGCTAGCCCGCGAAAAATCCGCGACGCTCCACTGGCTTCCGCTGTCACCAGACGGGTACTACGACGTAATTCTCAACCCACAGTGGCAGAGATCCTCTCGCACTCCTCAATTGAAATCGTCTTTCGATTGCGACAAGCTGGCCAATATCCCCAGGATTGGGGATACGTATGGAACCATTCATCGCGCAGTCACCGAATTTCTCAAGCAGAAGCTTCCCGAATATATGCTTCCTTCCTCGCTCACCGTATTGGCGGAATTTCCATTGACCGCGAACGGCAAGGTGGATCAAGCGGCATTGCCCGATCCGGAGCTAGTTAGCAATGTCAATTACCAGGCGCCAAGAACCCCCCGCGAGAATTCACTCTGCCAGGCCTTCGCCGAGGTGCTCGGATTGCCCCAGGTTGGCATCGATGAAAACTTCTTTGAACTCGGGGGGCATTCACTTGCCGCCGCGCGTTTCATTGCCCGTGCCAGCTCTCTTCTCAATACGAACATCAGTATTCGGAGCCTATTTCAAGCTCCCACTGTGCGAATGCTATCGCAACAAATAGGAAGTGATGACGTTCAAGCCGCATTTGATCAGGTCTTCCCGATTAGAACCCAAGGCAGCTTGCCTCCGCTCTTCTGCATTCACCCGGTCGGAGGTCTTAGTTGGTCTTATGCCGGATTGATGAATCACATCGATCCGGATCGACCGATCTATGGCCTGCAAGCCGCGGGGATCATTGAACCCGCGCCGGTCCCAGCCAGCATTGAGTCCATGGCCGCCGATTACGTTCATCTCATTTGCGAGATTCAACCGGTTGGCCCTTATCTTCTGCTAGGGTGGTCGTTCGGAGGCCTGGTAGCGCACGCAATAGCTTGTGAGTTGCAGGCCAGAGGCAAAGACGTGGAACTTTTGACGATGCTCGATAGCTATCCGCTGAGCGCTGGCGACAAAATGCCTGCGTGGAATAAGCAGGAAGTTATGCAAGGATTGGCGAATGCTCTGGAATTTCAATACACCAATGCTATTTCGGATGTGAGTGAATTCTTGGCGGCTGCTCGAAGTGCGGGACATGTTCTCGGCTGTCTAGACAACGAGCAAGCGGAGCGATTTCTGGAGATGGTTCGTGAGATGCGCGATCTGGTCCCGCAATTCCGGCCCAGGTACTTCCAAGGACCGTTACTTTTCTTTGCTGCGACGCAAGAGGAAGCGATCCGAGTTGATCGCGCGGAACAACGAGTGGCATCGACTGTCTGGGGACCATTTGTTGAGGCCATCGATGTGCGTGAGGTCGAGTGTGGACATACCGAGATGACGAATCCAGTGCCGATCAAGCAGATCAGCCGCCAATTGGAATTGGCGCTGCAAACAATCAAAACAAAATCCAATCAATCGAATTACACCTCTGCGGCAGTATTGATAGGCCCGGCGGTTCCAGGCTGACTTTGAAGCGCTGGTCTCGATGCTGTGTTCTAAGGCAATTGAAGTGAGAATTTTGATAGCCCTTCATTTGCATGAGTGCAGAGAATACCGCAGTTCTTGCCCCCGGTCCCTCGCTTTTGGTGGCCGGGGAGCGGCGGATTGGCAGTTACTCACCCCACGGCAACATTCTCTCACTCAACGACTCGGTTAAGCGCCCAACGGCATCAGCTTTTCTTTGCCGTCAAAGCGATACTTCCACCGCCAGAGTTTGCCGCCAGAGGGATTCACCATGAGGTAGAGGCCTTTGCCATCGGCCAAATTGTTGGGTTTGTCTGCGGGGCGCAAGCGCTTGATTGCCGTATCCGTCAAAACCATGAGTTGTGCTCCCAATTCAGGCGAATTGGGGGTATCTGGGGGTATCGCAACTGGTGGTATCGTCGTCGTACCCCCAAATGTCCCCCCATCCATCCTTGGCTTTCATAGTACCGCTTTGGACGGCAAAAGACAAGAAATACTTTGTTTTCAGTGGATTGATTGGATAGATTGGACTTTCTTGGATGCTATTGGAAGGGTTCTTGGTGGGCAGTGAGGGACTCGAACCCCCGACTTCCTGCTTGTAAGGCAGGCGCTCTAACCAGCTGAGCTAACCGCCCACTAGCGGTATTATATTCATCATATCGGTGGCCTACTGCGATGTCCAATCTGATTCAGTATCTTTAAACGCCCCGGCTTCCCTTCAGGACCAACCATCCAGCAGACAATTTTTTCCGCCCGTGCGCCGCACATTTTGAATCGCCGATATCTTGGTGTGAGCCGCTAAACTAAAAAGATGGGTGGACGCGGCCTCATTCTTGGGATTGAATCGTCGTGCGATGAGACAGCGGCGGCAGTGGTAGAGCGGGGCGCGCGGACACTGTCTTCGGTGGTGGCGTCGCAGATCGCTACCCACGCGCGGTACGGAGGTGTGGTGCCGGAGTTGGCCAGCCGCGAGCACCTGCGGGCGATAGTGCCAGTGGTGCGGGCGGCGCTCGGCGAGGCTGGAGTTGCGCTTGACGATCTGGATGCGATTGCCGTGACTGCAGGACCGGGTTTGGCTGGGGCGCTGCTGGTGGGAGTCACCTACGCCAAGGCGCTGGCATACGGGCAGGAGTTGCCTCTGGTGGCCGTCAACCATCTGGAGGGGCACATTCATGCCGTGCTGCTGCATGCACTGGAGACAGAAACGCAGGACCTTCGACTCGCTACGCCCGCTCAGGATGATCGTGCTGAGGATGAAGAGGCGGCGCTGGCGCTGGTAGTCTCAGGCGGGCATACTCATCTTTATCTGGCGCGGCCGGAGCAGGGAACCTGGAGCTACATGCTGGTGGGTAGGACCGTGGACGATGCTGCCGGCGAGGCCTTCGACAAGGTGGCCAAGCTGCTGGGTTTTGGCTATCCCGGCGGGCCGTGGATCGATGCGCTGGCCCGCTATGGCAACCCCAGGGCAGTGCCCTTTGCCTTCTCGCAGATCAAAACCAAGTTGCATTTGGCTGGAAAGATTCCCCGCACCAAAGGAGCGCGGACTGCCCCAATTGCCGCGCTGGACCCTCATCTGCTCTTCTCGTTCTCCGGAATCAAGACGGCGGTGCTGCGCTATGTTGAGCTGAATGATCTGCGAACCGAGGCCCAGACGCGCGCCAGCCGGCTCTTTGCGCCGGGAGCTGTTGCACGTCCACCGCAGAGCCACGAGGAGGCGCTCGAGCTCTGTTCGCAGCAGGTGCTGGACCTGATCGCCAGCTTCCAGTGCGCGGTGGTGGGCGATTTGATGAAGAAGAGCTTTGCAGCAGCCGAGTCGCTCGGCGCGCGGCGAATTCTGGTCACCGGCGGCGTGGCGGCCAATCGCGAATTGCGCGCGCGATTCAGCGCCGAGTCCGCGCGGCGCGGGTTGCGCACAGCATTCCCGACGCTCGCTCTCTCTACCGATAACGCGGCCATGATTGCTGCCGCGGCATGGCCGCGCTTTCTAGCCGGTGAGTTTGCCGATGGTGCGCTGTCCGGCGATCCTTCGCTCGTCCTGGGCCGGTAACAATATTCCGCAGTAGCGACATAAGTTATTCAAACGTTTATAGGTGGATGGACCATCCATCAATCCGATGTTGAATCCATCCGCGTCTTTGGCGGGAAAAATAGAAAGCATGAACCTTAACCAGCAAGCTAATTCCCTGCAACTATCCCACTGCTTGCACCGATCCCCTGCCAAACAGCTCCTCAACCCGCTCGACCCAGCTTCGATCGGCGGCCACGCTCATTTCTTCCGGCTCCAAGATTACGGTGTACTCGCCTTTTTTCTCCAGGTTCAGCATCACTTTGCCCGGTCCAGGTGCAGCGTCCGCTGCGGTCTTCAAGCCCACAAAAAGCTCCTCTGAAGCGTGCTCCAGATGGATGCGAATGCGGATCGCTGAAGGCAGTTTCACCTGCGCATCTTCGAGCGACTGAATACCACTGACGGCAATCTTGGGCGCGGAATCTCCGTCGCCGGTCAGCGTTCCGCGCAGCAGCACCGGCGCCTCCATCTTCAAGAGTTCCGCCAGACGTTCATAATCCCGCGGAAAGCAGACCAGTTCGATCTTGCCTGTTGCATCCTCCAGCGCCCCTTGGGCGTAGAGCTTGCCCTCGCGCTTGGTCTTCTGCACCTTGAGACCCAGAATCATGCCTGCCAATTGCAACTCGTCGGATGGGTCCGCTTGCCGTCCCCAAGTCTTCTCCGGCGGCTTGCGATCAAGCGCCTCGGCGATAGGAATTACGCCCGTCAGATTGCGCAGTTTTTCGGCGTACTTATCCAGCGGATGCCCGGAAACAAAAAAGCCCAGTACCTCTTTTTCGTTGGCCAGCCGTTCGCCTTCTTCCCACTCGGCCACGTGGGGTAAATCGTCGCCCTGTGCCTTTTTGGGTCCGTCGTCAAAAAGCCCAAAAAGCCCGCTCTGCCCCTGCGCCTCATCGCGCTGCGCTTTCTGCGCCCGCTCCATTGCCTTGTCTACGCAGGCCATTAGTGCGGCGCGCTTGCCCAGCGCATCCAAAGCGCCTGCCTTGATCAGCGACTCGATCACGCGCTTATTCATGACGCGCAGATCAACCTTTTCGCAAAACTCCCAAAAGCTCTTGAATTTGCCGCCAACTTCGGCACGGGCTTTCATGATGCTTTCAATCGCATTGCCGCCGACGTTCTTAACCGCTGCCAGACCAAAGCGAATCGCCAACTCATCCGCCGTGTTATGCGGGGTAAACTGGCTGCCGGAGATCTGCACATCCGGAGGTTCCACCTGGATGCCCATCTCCTTGCACTCGCCGATATACTTCACCACGTTCTCAGGCTTGGATGTTTCCGAAGTTAGAAGCGCGGCCATAAACTCCGTTGGATAATGCGTCTTCAAGTAAGCAGTCTGATAACTCACCAACCCATACGCCGCCGAGTGCGACTTATTAAATCCATAACCGGCAAACTTTTCCATCTGGTCGAAGATTTCGCCGGCAATACCCTTAGGATGCCCGAGCGCCGCGGCGCCGCTCATAAATCGGTCGCGCTGCTTGGCCATCTCCTCCGGCTTCTTCTTGCCCATCGCGCGGCGCAGCATGTCGGCCTCGCCCAGCGAGTAACTCGCCAGCACATTCGCGATCTGCATAACCTGCTCTTGATAGACAATAACTCCCAGCGTCTCCTTCAGCACTGGCTCCATCTCCGGCAGCATATATTCGACCTTGCGCCGCCCCCACTTGCGCTCGATGAAATCATCCGTCATGCCGCCCTGGATTGGACCAGGACGGAAGAGCGCCGTCAACGCTGTCAGTTCTTCCAGCCGCTCCGGCTTGTAACGCCTGAGCATATCTCGCATTCCATTCGATTCAAATTGAAAGACACCGGAAGTAAGCGCAGCTTGAAAGACTTTCTTATAGGTCTCCTCGTCGTCCAGCGGTATGGCTTCTATATCCACCTTTTCGCCGCGCGTCTTTTCGATCAGCTTCAAGCAATCGTCGATCACAGTCAGTGTTGCCAGGCCCAGAAAGTCCATCTTCAGAAGGCCCATCTTCTCGACGGCTTTCATGTCATACGCAGTTACAATTTCGTCGTTCTTGGTCTTGGCCAGCGGCACTAACTCGGTGAGCGGTCGCGGTGCAATTACCACGGCAGAGGCATGAACTCCCGAGCCGCGCACCAATCCCTCCAGCTTCTTCGCCGTGTCAATCAACTCGCGGATCTGCGCGTCGGCGTCGTAGGCCTTTTTCAAATCCGGCACTGCTTCAAGCGCCGCGTCAATCGTCATCCCAGCCGTTGCCGGAATCATCTTGGCAATGCGGTCCACATCGCCGTAGGGCATATCCATCGCGCGGCCGCAATCCTTGATCGCCGCTTTGGCCGCCATGGTGTTGAATGTAATTATCTGCGCAACCTGCTCGCGCCCATACTTCCGAGTTACATACTCGATAACTTCCCCGCGCCGGTTCTGGCAGAAATCCACGTCAATATCAGGCATGGAAACACGTTCCGGATTCAAGAAGCGTTCAAAGAGCAATACATTCTGCAGCGGATCAATGTTCGTAATCTCCATCGAGTACGCCACCAGCGAACCCGCGCCCGATCCGCGCCCCGGACCAACCGGAATCCCATGATCCCGCGCATATTTGATAAAGTCCCAGACAATCAGAAAGTATCCGGAATACTTCATCTGCTTGATAATTCCCAGCTCATATTCCAGCCGCGCTTGATACTCATCCAGCGTCGCCCGCTGCAAGCCGCGCGCGCGCAACGCGGCTACGCCTGTCTCCAAACGCTTCTTAAAGCCATCCCGGCAAATTAACTCGAAGTAACTATCAATCGTATGCTCCGGCGGCACGGCAAACTCAGGAAAGGGGTTCTCCACCGGATTCAGCTTCAAGTTACACCGCTCGGCGATCTCCATGGTCCGCTGCGTCACACTGGGCGCATCCTGAAATATCCTCTCCATCTCCTCAGCGCTCTTGACAAAGAACTGATCCGAATCAAACCGGAAGCGCTCCTTGTCGTGTATCTTCGCGCCCGTCTGTACGCATAACATCACGTCATGCGCATGACTATCCTCGCCGCAGAGGTAATGCGAGTCATTGGTCAGCACCAATGGAATATTGGATTCCCGCTCCATGCGGAAGAGCGCCTCGTGAATCTGCTTCTCCTGCTCCAGCCCCTGATCTTGAATTTCTAAGTAGAAGTTACCTTTGCCAAAAATATCCTCATACTGTTGGGCAACACTCTTTGCGCGTTCGTAGCGCTCGGCCATCAGCTCTTCGCACAGTTCGCCCGAAAGGCAGCCGGAGAAGCCGATCAGGCCTTTGGAATTCTCGGCGAGGTAGCGCTTGCTCACACGCGGCTTGCGGTAGAAGCCGTGCAGCGAAGCCTCCGAGGTTATCCGTATCAGATTTCGGTAACCCTCTTCATTTTCGGCCAGCACCAAAAGGTGGTTATTCTCATCGCCGTCGCCTGGCATTCGCTCGATCCGGTGGTCTTCATTTTTGCAGATGTACAGCTCACATCCAAGGATCGGCTTGATTCCACGGGCTTTAGCCGCCGCAAAAAAGTGCACGGCACCATAGATGTTGCCGTGGTCGGTCATCGCGACAGACTTCTGCCCCAGCGCTGCCACCCGGTCCACCAGCTTATGAACGTCACACGCCCCATCCAGCAGCGAGTACTCCGTATGCAAATGCAAATGCGTAAATTCACTCATGGCTGATCTGATTCTAGTCGCCAATCGAATTCCTGAACGGGGTGCAAATGGGACCATCGACCCTGCATGTGAGGAAAACTCGCCCGAAACTCTCCCCGCAAGAAAGAAACCAACGCATTGCCATCCTGAGCAATCCGCGCCCGGCCGCGGAAGTTGAAAAGCCTGATATTCGGTCATGCCTCCGCCTGAATAGATTGTGAAATGTGTGTGGAAGAGAAGACGATCACGGTAAATGAATCGAACCGGATCTCTAAAATGAGCCTGGAGAGACCGGTATCTGGATGAAATCTTCAACAGATATTTCGACTCTCTTCTAAAAAAACTGAAGCACATTTGGGGCTTTTTTCGCTCAAGATGAAAGCCAACAGAATTTGCAATCTCTTGATTCCGAATTTGGAATGCAGCTTGATGGCTACGATATAATTCAACGTGGAGGATACTCATTGATGCGCTGGGCCGGTTCACGGACTGCACTTTTTGCTTTCCTAATTTTTATTGCATCCGTGGCTTCCGCAGCCTGGGCTTCGCCGCAAGCGCAACAGGACGCATTGCAACCGCCCCCTGGCGGAGCGGCGCAGAGCGGGATGGCGAATGCCGGTCCGCAAAAGGCGGAGTTTGACAGCCAGCACCGGCCGATCACCGCAGGCGGCTTTGTCAAAGACGGCGCCATTGTTTTTATGGACATCGCCAAGGCAGCGAGACTTGCCAGCTTCCATCACACGGCAGGCACACCTGCAAAGAAACTGATTCTGGAGGAAAAAGGGCCGGGCGTCTGCCTGCTGGATTACGACAATGACGGCTGGCTGGATATCTATCTTGTCAACGGATCGACGTATGACGCGCTGGCCGGTAAAGCTACCCCGCCGAGCGCCGCATTGTTTCACAATAATCACGATGGGACCTTTACCGATGTTACCGAGAAGGCCGGCGTCGCCAACCTTCGCTGGGGATATGGATGCGCCGTCGCCGACTATGACAACGACGGCTGGCCGGATATCTATGTAAGTAATTATGGAAAGAACCGGCTTTACCATAATAATCATAATGGAACCTTTACCGACGTGGCAGAGACGGCGGGAGTTACCGTGGGCACATGGTCCACAGGCGCTACCTTCGGCGATTATGATGGCGACAGCAATCTTGACCTCTTTGTCGCGGGGTACGCGCGCATCGACCTGGATAATCCTCCGATATCGAGAACAAAGGCTGTCGGTTTTGCCTTCTGTCAGTATCGCGGCGTGGAAGTGCTTTGCGGTCCGCGCGGCCTGAAAGGGGAGCAGGATCATCTGTTTCATAACAACGGCAACGGCACTTTTACCGATGTCAGCGTCAAGCTGGGTGTGGATGACAAAGCGGGATATTACGGCCTTGGAGCCTTGTTTGCCGATGTGAACGGAGATGGCAAGCCGGATTTGCTCGTGGCCAACGACTCTACTCCGAATTACTTATACATCAATAAGGGGGATGGAACCTTTGAAGATCAGAGTTATGAAAGCGGCTTTGCGCTGAACAGCGATGGGCGCGAGGTTGCGAATATGGGCCTGGCTGCTGGAGATTACGAAAACAACGGCCACTTATCCATCGTGAGCACAACATTTTCCGACGACTATACGGTTCTTTTTCAGAACGACGGCAAGGGATTTTTTACCGATGTCAGTTATCGCGCGGGAATCGCCGAGCCCTCCATTCCCTTTGTGAAGTTCGCTGATGGATTCCTTGACTATGACAATGATGGATGGAAGGATCTGCTCGTTATCAATGGTCATGTCTATCCGGGGGTCGACCAACATCCGGAGTGGGGCACCAGTTATGCCGAGCGCCCGCTTCTCTATCACAACCTGAAGAACGGCAAGTTCGAAGTGGTTCCCGCGGTGGAGGGAACCGGACTGGCCGTGGTTAGTGTCGGCCGTGGCGCGGCTTTTGGAGATATCTTTAACGACGGCAAGATTGATGTGGTGATTAATAACATGGACGGCATTCCTGTGCTGCTGCGCAATGTCAATCCCGACCATCATAACTGGGTCGAGATGAAGCTGGTCGGCGGCACCAAGAGTCCCCGCGACGCGGTGGGAGCCACGGTTTATCTGACTGCAAACGGACTGCGCATGCGCGATGATGTTTTGAGCGGAGGAAGTTATCTTTCCTCCAACGATCCGCGTGTGCATTTCGGTTTGGGCGATGCGCAGGATGCAGGAACCGCTGAGATTCACTGGCCATCGGGTAAGAAGGAGACCGTGAAACTGCCCGCGGTGAATCGCATCTATACGATTACCGAAGGCGTGGGAATTACCGGAGTGCTGTGCGAAGGCGCGCCTTGCGCAGGGGTGGGCGTGACTGCTGCAAGCGCGCCGGTCAAAGCCGGCAAGCCCTGACAGTTTGAGAACAGACAGGATACTTTTTAGCGTAGAGCTGATTGAAGCTCCTGCAAATTAGTTTTCATTTCGCTAAGAAGCGTCAGGGCAGGGGCAACTGATTGCGCATAGCGTTCACTTCGGCATGGGTCGACTCCGAGGCGGCGCGGCGGTCGGGGTAAATCCGCGGCTGGCCGAAGCGAACGTAGGCGCTGAAGCCAGGTGTGTTCAGGGTGGTCAACAGGTGGGTCAGGAAGAGCGTGTCGCCGACCCAGCAGAGTTTCTCCTCAGGCGTGCCATCCTCAATTACATAGCGAACAGCGGCGGCGGTGATCGGAACACCTGCGGTGGTGGCCGGGTCGATCAGCCGGGAGTGAAAGCGCAACACGCTGCTGCCGTCGGTGCTGGTTCCCTCAGGGAAAAGCAGCACGGGCATTGGACCCTTAAGACGTTCGGTCATCTGCGCGGCAACGGCCTGGGCGCTGGCCAGGCTGTTGCGATCCAAAAAGATGGTGCCGCCGAGCCGCGCGGCCTTGCCGAAAAAGGGCCAACTGCCGATCTCCATCTTGGCCACAAAAAAGCAAGGCATTTCAGCGGAGATAATCAGGATGTCCAGGTAGCTGAGGTGGTTGGCGACGACCAGGCCCTGCGTGGGCGGTGTGCCTTCCATCTTGAGGCGGATGCCCACGATGGACAGGATTCCGCGGCAGGATTGACTGACCCACAGTGCGCGCTTCTCCAGCGTCATGGGGCCGCGCAGGCGTAGCAACCAGAAGCGAACGATGCTCAGTCCCAGTGCGAAAACCAGCGCCACAGCGCGCCGAATCGCCAGAAAGCTCACGAGGTAAGCGGTGCCAGAAAGCGATTGCGCGCCGCCGGCGAAAGCAATTTCAGATCGAGCAAAGTCAGAAAATCGATGGTGCCGAATGCGCGGTCCCAAGCCGGCGGGGCACAGATGCGCGCGCCGATGGCCAGATAGGTCTTCAGCAGCTTGGGCACCTTGACTTCAGCGGGAGGATTATGCGGCATCTCTTCTGATGGAATGGGTGACTGTGTGTGCCCGCTCCCTTGTTCAATGGGACAAGCGAACGCGGCGGTTGGCTCGGTCATGAATTCCGATGAGACCCAATAGGCTTCAAGCTGGCGATAGACCAGCCAACCCTCCGCCGGGTCTTTGGATGTCAAAGACGAACAACCGATCAAATAACGCAGCCCCATGTGGTTAGCATACTGTGCGATACCTCTCCACAACAAGGTAAGCACTTCGGGAGTGCGATGCTCGCGGTCAATCGAGGCGCGACCCAGCTCCAGAATGCCGGGCCGGAGCGGCTCATACGAGGCGAAGTTGAACTCCTGTTCGGAGTAGTAGCCGAGATGGCGTGCGGCGGTAGCGCCGGACTGCATTCTGTAAGTTCCGACAACGCGGCGGGCGGGATTGGATTCCGTTTTGTCCTCCACAAGCAGATGCTCGCAGAAGAGATCGAAGTGGTCGGAATCAAGGCCCGTCTGATAGGAGCTTTCCAGCCCTTCATTCAGCTCGATGTTGAAGACCTTGAAGCGCAAACGGCAGGCGGCATCGCGGTCTTCGACGTTCTCGGCCAGGCGCAACCGGTACCGGCCAACTTCAACATGTATGTGCGGCTTGCTCGGTGTGAAAATTTGGTAAGTCGGATAAGCAAGCTCCACCAGGGTCGAGGGAGCTGAAACTAATTTCATCGGAAGAGTAAGGCGCGCTGTATCGTTCACCTGAACAGTATCGAATAAAGACTGTAAACAGCGGGTCAATGCATTGCAAATAACCTGCAAATACTTTGTTGTGACTGTAACTCAGCAGTAATATTCGCGGCGTGCACAATGACTCGCATCAAAAAATGGAATGGAATTTTGCAGGTTGAATTGCCAGCGTTGCCTGTTGCGAGAAACGACTTGAAGATCGAGTCACGCCAGGGCGGAGAAGCCATTCCTGTTACCCCAATTTTCTGTGACACGGTGATGAATTCATGAGATGAATTCTCGCTTGATTTCGTTTTTCCGGCTTACCGTCCGCAACGCACCACAATCCTGGTTCCAGGCGCAACCATGGTTCCCGGCGCTGGCGCCTGTTCGCGCACCACTCCGCTGCCGGTGATCTGCACATCGAGGCCTGCGGCGGCGGCCTGCTCAATCACCTTGCGCACCGGTAAACCGATCAACGGGGGAACTTGCAACTTTTTGCCGCCACCAAGGGCAACGGTTTGAGTGACCGTCTGCGGCGAATTCTGCGGCTGAGGGGCAGCGATCATCGGCGCGGGAGCCTTGCTTGAAGCGGCTGAGAGAGCGGTATTTGCAGTAGAAAAGCCCGACAAGGATGGTTTCGACAAAGCAATTTGGCTTGCGTCGCGCAGCGGATCGTCGTTTGGCAGATCGTTGGCTGCGTCGTAAAGAGCTTGGATGTTTGCCGTCTGCTCGTGCGCGTCGTCCTCGACCACCTTCTCATTCGGCGTGGCATGCGGGCGGCGCAGCGGGATGTCGTGCGGGACAGATAGATACTCAAGCACCTGCTGCGCCACCTCGGCAAAGACCGGCGCCGAGACATCCGCCCCGTGGTAGGCTCCGCCTTTGGGGTTGTCCATCACCACGGCCACGGCAATCACTGGAGTGTTAACCGGCGAGATGCCGACGAAAGATGCAATGTGCATCGTCTTGGAATAGGTGTGGGTGGCCGGATCAATCTTCTGCGCTGTGCCCGTCTTGCCGCCGGACGAGTAGCCGTTAAGCTGCGCCGACTTGCCCGTGCCGTATAGCACCACGCCTTCCATCATCTTGCGCATCTCTGCCGAGGTCATGGTGGAAATCACGCGATGCGCGCCGGCAGGCAGAGGATTGGGTAGCTCGCCCCCTGGCCTGAAAGGTTGTGGCGCCGCTTGTGGTGGGGCCAACGTTTGGCTATTGGCGTTACTATCCACTTGTCCCGGCATCAGCACGTGCGGCGGCAGATAAACGCCGCCATTGGCTATCGTCGAAACCATCGAGACGAGTTGCAGCGGCGTAACGCCTACCTCTTGCCCGATGGCGATGGAACCAATCGATGTAGCGCCCCACTTGTTTTGTGGGCGCAGCAGGCCACGCGTCTCTCCGGGCAACTCCGCGCCGGAGCGCTGGCCAAAGCCGAAGTCGCGGATGTATTGGTAGAAGCGATCCTGGCCGACTTTCAGCGCCAGCTTGACGGCGGCCACATCGCTCGAGTGCTCCAGCGCCTCATGCACTGTGATGACGCCGAAGTGCTCACCTTTTTCGTCATGAATGATGCGCCCAAAGAGGTTGATCTGCCCGCCCTGGCAGTCAATCTTGTCGTCTGGCTTGGCCACGCCCTGCTCCAGCGCCGCCGAGTACGTCACCAGCTTGAAGACCGATCCTGGCTCGTAGACATCGCTGACCGCGTGGTTGCGCAACAGCGCCGGCGTGGTGCGGCGAAAGAGATTGGGGTTGAAGGCAGGGCGGATGGCCAGCGCCAGAATCTGTCCGGTATGCACATCCTGCACCACCACTGTTCCGTTGTCCGCGTGCGTGCGGTCCATGGCGTGGTCCAGCGCCCGCTCGGCCATGAACTGGATATTCGCGTCGATGGTCAGCACCAGATTCTGCCCTGGCTGCGGCTCACTCTCGCTGGAGCCAAGTACATGGCGGCGCGCATCCATGGCCGTATACATACGGCCCGGCTCGCCGTGCAGGTGTGGCTCAAACTTCAGCTCCAACCCACCCAGCCCGTTGTCGTCCATGCCCACATAGCCCAGCACCTGCGCGGCAATCTCGTTGTCTGGATAAAAGCGCTGAAACTCTTTTTGGAAGTAGATGCCTTTGAGCGCGCCGGAATCAACGAGCGCATGGATGCGAGCGGCCACCTCCGGCGTGACGCGCCGAGCCACCCAGGCAAAGCCGTGACCTGCCTGGAGCCGCGCGGCAATCTGCTCCTCGCTGGACTGCGCGTCGTCGGGATCAGTGTGGACGATGGAAGAAAGCTGATGAGCCGCCGCCTGCCGGTCGGCAATCTCGGAGGGTACGGCGAAGATCGAGTCCACTTGCACAGTCATGGCCAAGCCGCGCAGATTACGGTCATACAGAACGCCGCGCTGCGGAGAGACCTCGAAGGTACGCTGCTGCTGCCTCTCGGCGCGCTCCGCGAACTCGCTGTGACGCACCACCTGAAGCCAGAAGAGACGCGCCGCAATCAGCACAGCCCAGCCAAAAAAGATCAGGCAGATCAGCCAGAAGCGCGCCAGCCGAAGAGGCTTGGCGCGCGGCGCGGAGCTTATCTCGCGGATGGGCCGAACAGTGGATGGCATTGCACTTGCTCCGAATCAACTATTAGCTTTCAGTTATCAGCTTTCAGCTATCAGCTTTCAGCTATCAGCTTTCAGCTATCAGCTTTCAG
>CAZXVX010000080.1:0-14831 GCA_964644105.1 uncultured Occallatibacter sp.
TGCTGCTGCTATACTTTTTTATATTGATGCGTTTGATTCAAAACGCTCAAACAGCCGCGGACCTGCCCGGCTCCCTGATTATCATGGGGGTGGTGGCTGTGTTGACCTTCCAGATTGCGGTCAACGTGGGCATGGTCATCGGGTTTATGCCCGTCACCGGAATTCCTTTACCGTTAATGAGTTACGGTGGATCTTCGGTGTTGTTTTCGTTCCTGGCGCTGGGTGTGGCGATGAATGTCCGGATGCGCCGGTTCGTCAACTGACGGAATTGCTGTTCCACCTCTTGTGTCTTCCCGGAAGTCTCCGGTCCGCAAGAGCAAGTTTTTTTGAAAGTATTACGCCGGCCAGGTCCGGATGGATCGAGCGCCCGGCAGGATTGGGTTCATGAGTACGCAGAGACGGGAAAACCGTAGGCGGCCTATAGATTGTTCGAAGTGCGCGGAAGTCTTGGGGAGGTCAATCCCCGATCCCCAGACGGGGCGCGTTCGGGCAGACGCCATGGTTGGAACGGCCCCGCCGATTTTTTCGACAAGGTTGGCCACAAACTCTCTGCAATCGGGTTACGGTGTCGTACAGCTTGTTCAGCTTGTTCAATTTGTTCATTTTGTTCAGTTTGTTTGTCTTGTTCAACTTGTTCAAATTGTAGAGTTTGTCCGGCTTGGCCTACGCTTCTCTTTGCCGCCCTTCGGGGCAGGTGCGGGCGCGGCCTCCGGAAGACTAGCGAATCACACTTCCCCCCTTCAGCTCCTCCCCGCTCCTCCCGGTCTTTCGCCACTCCCTCTGACCTTGCCGTGGGTTCCAGCAGGCTGAGGCCGCTGGACGGAAAGGTACGATGGCAAAGGAAATTTGTATCTCCAGCACGCCGCATGAGACGCGGCTGGCAATTTTGGAAGACGATCAACTCGCGGAGATCTATTACGAACGCGAAAATGAATACACCCTGGCCAGTTCCATTTATAACGGCCGCGTAACCCGCGTTCTACCCGGAATGCAGTCGGCATTTGTGGACATCGGCCTGGAGCGCGATGCCTTCCTCTATGTGACCGACTTCATGGAGCTGGAAGACCCGGAAGAGACCGACGAGATTGAGAAGGCGGCAGCCAGCGGCGCCAACCAGCCTCCGCGCGAGGTTCGCCACACAGCTCCGGAAGGCCGCAATGGGCGCTCCGGCCAAAAGCCGGAAGTTAAGCCAGAGCAGAAATCAGAACCGAAGCCTGAGTCCAGGCAGCCTCAACGCCCCCCGGCTGAAAAGCAGCGCGCGTTGGAGGTCGAGGAAGTTCCCGAGGAGCCGGTTGCATCTCTGCCCGCCTCCGGCTCTATTTCCTTCAGCGAGCCTGCAGACGGCAGCGAACAGGACTCTTCTGAAGCCGGCGCCAAGCGCTGGCGCGGACGCCGCCGCCGTCGCGGTAACCGGGGAGCGTCCTCCGGCGAGGGACAGGCTCAGCCCGCTCCATCGTCAGTCTCTCAAGTGGAAGTCTTCGAAGACGAAGAGCAGGACGTTGCGCCGCAAATTCATGCCGGTGCGGGCGAAAGGCCTTTTCAGCAGAAGCAGGAGTCTGCCGAGCAAGCGCATCACTTTGACCGCATTCCAGCCCCGGCTGCCCTTCCGGTCCCATTTGTCATGCCCGGCGAATCGCTTTCCAAGTACGGCGGCGCTTCGGTCGAGGGTGCGCCCAAGCCGCCAGTCCAGCCGGCAGTCCCGGTTCGCCCGGCCAGCAACTTCAAGCCCGCGACGCTGATCGATTCACCCCTCCAGTGGGACGGCAGCGGCCTGTTGCCCGGCGAATCACTCTCGCGCCATCGCAATCGGCCCAGTGAGCATGCGGAGGAAGAAACTGTCGAGCAGATGCCGGTTGATCCGCAGCCCGAGGCGCCGGAAACAAACGCCTTGGCCGTCAACGAGGAGTTGATCGAAGAGACGCTCGAAGCCGAAGCCGAGCAGCCGGAGGCCGAAGCCGAGCTCGAGCTCAGCCCGGAGATCCTGGAAAAGGAATTGGTCTCCAAATGGACCAAGGCGTCGCTGGCGGAAGGTGACCTGGACGTTGAAGAGCCTCTGGAAGAGGATGACTTCGAGGAGACTGAGGAAACAGCCTCCGAGCCGCTTCAACCAACGGGCGATCTCACTGAAATCGATCCCCCCGCGTTGGGTGCTGCTGTACTCGATCCTGAAACAACTCCTGCCGCAACTGAAACAACCGGCGTCGCCGAGACCGACGCCGCGGCCTCGCACGACATCGACCCGCTGCCTCCCTCCGGCTTCCGCCTCTTTGGTTTTGGCAAAAAGGCCGAAGAAACTCCGAAGGCGCCGGCCAAGTCCGCCTCCTCCTATACGCCGGGCAAGGGCCTCGTCGTTGAAGAGACCATCGACGAAGAAGAGTTCGACGCGCCCCGCCATGCGCACCGCGCCAAGGGCGGCGACCACGACTCTGACGCCTTTGAAGAAGAGACGCTGCCCAAGCATCTGCGCACCGGCGATCTTGGAGAAATGCTGCAAGAAGCGCACCTCGATCATCGCATTCAGTTGAACTTTGACGGCGACGCGGACGACGAAGACGAGGACGAACCAGTTGCGGGTGGCCAGCCCGCCGCGCCAGGCCAGCCGCGCCGCGACCGTAACCTGCGCGGAGGACGCCCAAACCGCCCCGGCCAGTCTGCGCCGCAGCAGGGCAATCGTGGCCGTGGCGGACCCACGCGCCGCTCCTCGCAGCTCTCCGATCTGCCCATTATCAGCGACCTGCTCAAGCCAAACCAGGAGATTCTGGTGCAGATCGCCAAGGAACCCATCGCCAAGAAGGGCGCGCGCATCACATCGCACATTGCTCTGCCCGGCCGCTTCCTGGTCTTCATGCCCACCGTCACGCACATCGGCGTCAGCCGCAAGATCGCCTCCGATGAGGAGCGCCAGCGCCTGAAGCGGATTCTGGTTCACGAGCGCGGCGAGGCCAGCGGAGGATTCATTGTGCGCACCGCCGCCGAGGGCGCCAGCGAAGAGGAGTTGCGCTCCGACCTGCGTATGCTGCTCAACCTCTGGGCGGAAATCAAAAAGCGCTCCGACGAATCCAAGTCTCCGGCGCTCATCTATCACGATCTGGGCCTCATCGAGCGCATTTTGCGCGATCAGGTCAGCACCAACTTTTCTTCCATCTGGGTCGATTCGCAGGAGAATTACGAGCGCATCGTCCGCCTGCTCAACCGCTTCTCGCCCCAGCTTGTGCGCCGCGTCAAGCTCTACACCAAAGAGACGCCGCTCTTCGAGCAGTTCGGCATTCAGGACGAGATCGCCAAGGCCCTCAACTCCAAGGTCTGGCTCAAGTCGGGCGGCTCCATTGTCATCAACCAAACAGAGGCGCTGGTGGCCATCGACATCAACACCGGCAAGTACGTCGGCAAGTCGGCGCGCCTCGAAGACACCATCGTCAAGACCAACCTGGACGCGGTGCCGGAGATCGTCCGCCAGATTCGCCTCCGCGACCTGGGCGGCATCATCGTCATCGACTTCATCGACATGGACGACCGCAAGAACCGCTACAAGGTAATGGCCGCCCTCGAAGAAGCCCTCAAATCCGACCGCGCGCCCACCAAGGTTCTGCAATTCAACGACTTTGGCCTGGTCGCTATCACCCGCAAGCGCGTCAAGCAGTCGCTCGAGCGCACACTCAGCGTGCCGTGCCCCACCTGCCAGGCCACCGGCATGGTCAAAAGCCCGACGACGGTCTGCAACGAAATCTACACCGAGCTGCGCAAGATGAAAAAGCACTTCGAGGGCGCGGACGTTCTCTTGCGCGTCAACCCGGAGACGGTCAAGGTGCTCAAATCCAACAACGCCAGTTGGCTCACCGAATACGAAGAGCTGGTCGGCAAGAACATCCTTATCAAGAGCGATCCCACCCTGCATCCCGAGCAGTTCGACATTCAGGGGTAGCGGAGTTAGCGGAGTTAGTAACATCAAAGGCCGGAGCAGTAGCTCCGGCCTTTGTGATTGATCCATTTATGCTGAACTTATGGTGTGACCGGTTTCAATTCCGTCTCCATCAGAAGCTTGTAGTCTCTTTGAAACGGGAAGAGCGCTTTGATCGTTCGATATGGTTGTCCTTTCTTGAAATACATAAACAAAATGTGATCTGAATTCAGAAACTCCTCTAGCAGGTTAATACTGGGCTGACCATCCGACGAAGGTATATCGGGATGAATTCGCGCCACACAGGATTCCTGATCGCATGAGTTGAAATCGAGTTGCGTCATCGCATTCTTGTCCACCGCAGATTTCCATTGATCTCCATCCTTTTTTGTTTTTGCGAAAGTAATTATTAGGCCTTTCAAATGGTCTGCATTCGCCGGAACGTAAAAGGCAAAGTATGCGGGCTTTCGATCGCTTCGATTGATGGCGACGCCAATCGTGATGAATTCTGGATGTTTCGGGTCGGAAGGATGATCCGGATCGCCAACCAATATATCCGTAAACATCATGCAACCCTTGTCGCTGCATTTGAAATCCCATTTACCGGCAAGAGCCTCAATGGGATCGATCGGAGCCGTCTTCTCAGTCTGCTCTGGAACCGTTGCGGGTTTCGGGCTTGCAGCGGCGGGTTCTTGTGAAAACGCAAAATCTCCATCGAAAACAAATAATGAGGCAATCAATACTCCCGCAAACATGACTTTTTTAAGAAGAATGGGCATCCGTCTCCGATCATCGACTCAACAGATTTGACAAACAAATGAATTGTAATCGAAATGTTTGTGACTGTGCTTCATTGGATTAACCTCCCGGAGGGAGGCGTCGAAAATAGCCCAGGGCCGGGACCCCACGGACAGGTCTTCGTCCGTGGGGTGGCAGGGTGAAGCGCAGCGGAACCCTGGGTAGAATGCACAGAAATATGATTTCGCCCCGTAGGGGCGAATCGAATTCTCGCCTTCCACTCACTGAATCCCGCCATCGATTCCGCAAATCACACCGCAATCCATGGGATAAAGCTGCGCTCCCGGAATAGAATCCAAGCAAGAAGGAAAGGATGAGATCATGCCGCTGAAATCTCTTTGGTTCGTCCCATCGACGAGAAGTTTCCTATTGCTCTTCCTGCTGATGACTCTTCCGGCCACGATGCGCGGCCAAAACCAGCAATCCCAACCCGCGCCGCTGCGCGTGGCCCTGGTGGGGCTGGAACATGGTCATGCGGAGGGCTTTTTTATTTGGGCGCTGCCGCCGCACAAGCAGGACGTCGAAGTGGTGGGCATTGTTGAATCTGACCCCGCGCTGGTCGACAAGTATGCCAAAAAATTCTCGTTGCCGAAGAGCCTGTTCTTCGCCGGCATGGAAGAGATGATTGAGGCGCGGCATCCGCAGGCAATTCTGGCCTATACCTCGACCGCCGGACATCGCCAGGTGATCGAGGCCGCGGCTCGGCATGGCATTTCGGTCATGGTCGAAAAGCCGCTGACGCTCTCGCTCGACGACGCGCTGGCCATCCGCAAGACGGCGCGCGAAGCCAACATTCATGTGCTGGTAAACTACGAGACCACCTGGTACGCGAGCAACAAAGCCGCCTTTGATGAGCTTGAGAGCGGTCGCCTGGGGGCGATTCGCCGGGTGGTCATCCACGACGGCCATCAGGGACCGGCGGAGATCGGCGCGCCGCCTGAGTTTCTCGGCTGGCTCACCGACCCGGCACAGAACGGCGCCGGCGCGCTCTATGACTTTGGCTGCTACGGCGTTGACTTGATGACCTGGCTGATGCACGGCGAATCTCCGCTCACGGTGACGGCGGTGCTGAACCAGGACAAGCCTGCTATCTATCCCAAAGTGGATGACGACGCCACGATTGTACTGGCCTATCCTCGCGCCCAGAGCGTGATTCAGGCCTCGTGGAATTGGCCCTTCGGGCGCAAGGACATGGAGGTTTACGGAGCTACCGGCTACGCCATCACTGTAGCCGGTGACCACCTGCGCCTTCGCCGCCAGCAAGACGCCGAGGAGAAGCAATTGCTGATTGCTCCCCTCGCCGCGCCGCAAAACGACTCGCTGAATTACCTCTCAGCCGTAGTACGCGGCCAGATTGATCCCAAAGGCAGCCTGGGCGCGCTGGACACCAACGTCGTGGTGATGCAGATTCTGGATGCGGCGCGGGAGTCAGCGCGGACTGGCAAAAGCGTACGGCTGACCAAACTGGAGAAATAGGCAACACGCCGGATCGGGCGTGTAGCCATCTCCCACGGGATGAGTGCCATAAAGAATTCCCTGCATCAGGGCTTGGCCGGCTGCTTGGGCGGATCGACAATATACTCATCGCCGACGCGGGCGAGCAGGAGGGCGCGGCGGTCGGTGAGCAGCTTCAAGCGGTTGGTGGTTTCGATGAACTCCTGCTTCTGCGCGGTCGTGAGCTTTTGCGATGCTTCGGCTGGGCTGTCTGCCAGGCTCAGCTTGGTCAGCTCATCCAGGCGCGCTTGCAGCCGGGGAATTTCGCGGTCGATCAGCAGCGGGTGAATCACCGGCGTTTTGGCCTGACCGCGCGCCAGCTCATTGCGATTGTTCTCACCCCAGACGGGCAGCACGCCCACATGGCCCAGCTCAACGCGCACTCCGGCAGGGCCGTAGTCTTTGCGCACGGCGGAGAAGAGCCCAATCATCTCGTCGCGCGGGTCGCCGTTCTTGTCCGGCATCAGGCCGTCCACATAGTTGCGCGATTGGTTGGATAGAAAATTTCCTAGCGAATAAAAGATCACCGTGTCGCGTCCGTCGGCGGTGCGATATGTCTCCACTGGCTGCAAGACGTGCGGATGGTGGCCGACGATTACCGAGGCGCCGGCTTCCAGCATCTTGTGCGCCGTCTCCACATCCTCCGGGCGCGGCGCGGGCGCGTACTCCACGCCCCAGTGAATGGAAACCACCAGAAAGTCGCACTTGAGCCGCGCCTGCTTGATGGCCTCCAAAACCCCAGCCTCGTCCATTCCCGGCGCTCCTGCCGATTCACCCGGATACGGAAAGAAGTTCACGTGCGGCTGGTCGTCCTTATCAGGATTTCGGCCGCCGTTAAGCCAGCGCGTCATGCCCAGCCAGCCCACTTTGATGCCGTTGGCCTCGACCACGACCGGCTGCCAACTCAGATCCTTGCTGTCGCCCGATCCGGCAAAGAGCATTCCTTGCTCGCGCAGATGCTCGCGCGTTTCGGCAAAGCCGGCCCAGCCCTGATCCATCACGTGGTTGTTGGCGAATGAGACGATCTTGATGCCGTTGGCCTTCAGCGCAGACACCAGATCAACCGGAGCGTCGAAGAGAAATGGTTTGGAGCCGTGCGAGTGCGCCGGAGCCACCGGCGTCTCCAGATTCACAAAGCCGAAGTCCGCCCCTTTGAAGACGTCTGCGACATCCGCGAAGAGCGCTCCCCAACCCTCTTGCCCCGCTCCGGCTGCCGCGGCTGCCGCGCGCACCGGTTCATGCGGAATCACGTCCCCGGCCACGGCAAAGCTCACCTGCGCCAGCTCGTGCGGATAAGGCGCAATCGAGGTTGCCGAGCGTCCTATATGAGAACCGGCCAGCAGGAAGACGCTGACAGCGGCAGCCATCACCAGCAGCAAACCGCCCGCCGTCAGCCGCCTGTGCCTGCGCAGCGCAGCAAAAAGCCCTGCTCGGAGTCCCGCATCAAGATCAGTTCGTTTTGTCCGACTCATTGCCAGCGCCAAACCAGACACCTCTCATCCATAACAACTGGATGCAGATAGGATACAGGTTCTAAACAGCCGATGGCAGGTCGGCGCTACCGCTTCTTCGCGGCAGCCTTTTTAGCGGGAGCTTTCTTGGCCACCAGCTTCTTGGCAACTGCCTTTTTTGCAACTGCTTTCTTTACGACTGCCTTATTGGCTACGGCCTTTTTTGCCGAAGCCTTCTTCGCGGCAGCTTTCTTTGCCGGAGCTTTTCCGGCTGCAACTTTCTTGCCGGTGGACTTGCTCGCCAAAGGCGCGGCTTTCTTGGCGGCGGGCTTGGCCTTGGCCGTGGCCTTTTTGCGCGCGGCAACGGTCTTGGCAGAGAGAGCTGCCTTCAGCTCGGCATCAAACTCGACCGGGGTGAGCGGGCGGGCAGATTTGCGCAGACGCTCGATGTCATAAAAGGCGCGGCGCTCGGTCAAAAAGACATGAACCACAAAGTCCACATAATCAAGAAGGATCCAATCCCCTTTACGGCGGCCCTCCACCGAGTTGGGACCCACGCCAAACTCTTTTTTCAGCCGATGCTCAACCTCGTCGGCAATGGCGATGGACTGGCGATCATTGCTGGCCGAGGTAACCAGAAAGAAATCGGACAGGCCGGAGTCGATCGGGTCCAGCTCCAGGATGCGGGTCTCTTCCCCTTTTTTGTCAACACAGGCCGCAGCAGCGGCTTGAACGAGAATGCGAGTTTGCTGCTTGGCGTCGATGGTCATTCTTTGAGATAGGTCTCCGAGTTTCATCCTAGCCCTTCAATCCGGGCGGGGCAAGTTGTGGTAGAGATCGTGGGTGCGAATGTATTTCAAAACGGGAGCGGGCAGCAGCGCATCTTCCAGCCGCACGGCTTGGGCATCGCCGCGCAATTGCTCGCGGATCGCCGAAGCGCTGATCTCGATCTCCAGATTAGGAAGCAGGTAGAAGGGGGCTTGCGCTCCGGCGGAATTGCGGAGAATATAGCGGTGAATCTGGATTTCACCCAAATTCAGATCTCTTCCCGCAATCCGTTCCATCGTCAGCCCCGCCGGCAGCGCGGCTTCCAGATCTTCCAGGCTTTCGCCGGGGCGCGAGGCCACAACCAGCGCGGCGGCAAAGGGGATCTCGGCGGCGCGATGCCAGCGGCGGAGCAAGGCAAACGAGTCGGCGCCCATCAGACAAAACAGCTCGCCCATCGGCGGCAGCCCCGCGCGCAACTTGAACAGCGTCTCCAGCGTGTAGTTGGGCGCGCCGGAGGGCTGAGGCGCATCGGCCAGCGAGAGCGCAAATCCCGCTTCCTCGCCAATTGCCAGCCGGGTCATCGCCACGCGGTGCGCAAACTCCGCCGTTGAACCGCGCGGCTTTAGCGGTTGCGTGCCCACCGGTGCAAAGAGCACCGTGTCCAAGGCAAGCGCCTCCCGAGCCGCCCGCGCAATCGCCAGATGGCCCAGATGCGGCGGATCAAAGCTGCCTCCAAAGAAGGCGATGCGCCGCCCGCTCAATGGCTCGTTCATAGCATCATGGTAACGCGACAGGCCGCGCTGCTATGATGGTTGCCGAGATGCGATACATTCTTGCCGTTCTAGCTCTGATTGGCGTGCTGGTCTCAGTCAAGACCATCCAGGTTCACTATTCAACCGGCGTCGAGGCCTGCGACATCAATGCGGTTTGGGATTGCGGCATTGTCAACCACAGCCCGTTTGCCGAAATTTACCACGTTCCAGTCGGCTTTATCGGCGTCGCCGGCTACCTTGTGCTCGGCGGTCTGGCCTTTTGGCGGCAGCGGGCGCTGGTCTTTCTGGCGGCGCTCGTGGGCCTTGGTTTCGCCCTGCGCTTGACCATCATCGAGGAGCTGGTCCTGGAGACCTGGTGCCTCTATTGCGTCATCTCGCAGGTGGTCATCGCGCTGATCACGCTGCTCAGTCTGGGATGGGTGGGCAAGGAATATCTTGATCTGAAAAAGGCTGGCCGCGCGCTCTGAAGATTTCAGTTTTCATCCTTCTATCCAATGCAAAAAGAAGCGATTCAGGTGCAAAATCCAGCGAAAAAGTACCAACGGGCTAATCGTGAACCCGGAGTACCCACTCGTGGATTACATCCGGTATTTGGACTCACTCAGCTTTGCGTCAGCGATGATTCTCTGCTGATAAAATCGGCTCATACCAATGCTTAAACAACAATACGCAAACTGGATGTATGAGTGGGAGACGCGGCTGACGACGCGCGATGAGAATCGCGTGGTGCGCCCCCTGGAGTGGGGCTTCGAGTGGATTGAGCCGTTCTTGCGCAAGCATGGCTTTGCGGATGCGCTGCCCGGCCCTGAGATCGTTGCCGATCCGGAGCTGGCCGAGGCTGCCATGGTGCTCATCAATCAGTTCTTGATTCGCCACAGCGATTCGTTCTTCGGCTACGAACGCCCAACCGACTTCCGTCTGGAAGCGCGCCACCCGGAGCTGTATCCCACCAACGTCCGGCCTGAGACGCTGGCTCAGGACGCGGCGCTCAAGCAGAAGGCCGCCGAGGGTAAGATGGCCAAGGCGCAGTTTCTCCGCTTCACCTCGCCGGAGCAGACGCCGCACACTGAAAACAACCAGGTGAATGCCCGCTGGTATCCAGCGCCCGCCTCCAAAGATTCCAGCCGCCCCCGGCAGGCGATCATTGTCATGCCGCAGTGGAATGCCGACGCCTTCAGCCACAACTCGCTCTGCGCCATCTTCAACAGGATGGGCATCTCCGCGCTGCGCCTCTCGCTGCCGTATCACGACATTCGCCGGCCAGCCGAACTGGAGCGCGCGGACTACGCCGTCAGCGCCAATATCGGCCGTACGCTCTCGGCCTGCCGTCAGGCGGTGGTAGACATTCGATGCTGCGTCGACTGGCTGGAGGAGCAGGGCTATGAGCAGTTTGGCGTGCTAGGCACCAGCCTTGGCTCCTGCTACGCATTCCTGGCCAGCGCCCATGACGCGCGGCTCAGGGTGAATGCCTTCAATCACGCTTCCACGGCCTTTGGTGATGTGGTCTGGGCCGGGCAAAGCACGCGCCATGTCAAGCAGGCGCTGGAGACGGCCGGGCTCTCGCAGGATCGCATCCGCGCACTGTGGGCCGCCGTCAGTCCGTGCAGCTACTACAACAAGCTGATGCGCGCCGAAGTTGCCGGACCGGAGAAGAAGGTTCTACTGGTCTACGCCAACTACGATCTGACCTTTCCCTTGGAGTATTCGCTCAAGGTGGTCAAGGCCTTCCGCCGGATAGGACTGGACTTTGAAAAGCGCGTCCTGCCCTGCGGCCACTACACCACCGGCGAATCTCCCTACAAATTCATCGACGGCTGGTACATGAGCTCGTTCGTCTACCGCGCCTTCAAGGCGCTGCGCAAGGAGAAGGCCGCCGTTCGGGGCCTGGAGGCTGAATTTTCCGAAGCGTAGTAGGAAGGCTTCAGGCGCACAATTTGTAGCGCTGGCCTCCCGGCCGGCTGTGGCGTGGACCTCCCGGTCCACGATACGCTCTATAGCAATAGTAGAAATGCTCTGGCTCTCGAACGAATGCATCAGGCGATGGGATGAAAGGGTGCGACCTCAGACGTGCCGCAAACCTGCTCGTTTTGCACCTAGGGCACGACTTTACAGCCTGCGGAAAAACTCACGAGCGAGTCTGTTTTGTATCAGGGCACGACTTTAGTCGTGCCGATAAAGCCCATAAAATCAAAGGGGCTTTAGCCCCTGCGAGAAAATTCAATCAGGACAGCTCTTGTAATAAGGGCACGATTTCAGCCGTGCCGCAAGACCGGATTTTCAAACACGGGAGACCAAGAACTTATGCGAGCGAATAGCGAGCAGTTGGCCCCACCGCAGGTGGCATTGCAGAGAATTAACCCGGCTGAGCGCACAATGATCCTGGAGTTGAAAAAATGCCTGTCGCCCTATTGACTAAGTCGTCAACAAAACCTTCCCCAAAAAAACCGGAAAGTGCTTCCATACCCACCACCCCTCACTGTGGAAGATAGGTACTGTGCTTCGCAAAGCTTGTAACGCTATTTAAATCAACAATAATCTCTGCGGTGTGGGGACGGAATGGCAATTCTGGACCTCGAAAAGCGCCTCGTTTTTCGCTGAAACAACCGGTTAAATCGCCCAACAATGCGGATATTTAGCCAAATAAATCGCTGTTTTTAGGTAGAAAATAGTAAACATAATCGTCAAAAAAGATTCGGTTTATCATCGTCCATTTACACCATCGCGCGTTCCTTCACCTTCAAGTATTGATTCAAGACCGACGCGGTGAGAGCTTCAGGGTTAAGGTCGAGGGTGAGCGCGCCCTGTTCGTGCAGGCGGGCAAGAAGCAGCTCGCGGCGGCCAGCCATCTCCTGCGCGGCGGCGGCGCGGAAGAGGTCGTCCACATTCTTGGGACGGCTCTCAGCAATAGCTTCTATCTCCGATTGAGCCATGGCGACAAACAAAAGCACGTGGCGGCGCAGCAGTTGCATGGCGCCGTCGATGACCTCCGGCCGCATGGCGGTCTCGGCCAAATCCGTAACCCACAGAATCAGCGAGCGCCGAGGTTGCAGCCGGTTCAGAACGGCGGTTGCGCGCAGGTGGTCGGCTTCGCTCGCTTCAGCGCGCGCCAGAGCCAGCGACTCAATCAACTGGCGCAGATGGCCCGCGCCGCGACCGGGAAGCAACCGCTGCTGAATGCCCTGCCCATACGCCAGCAAGCCGACGCGGTCGCCGGAGTAGAGCGCCAGTTGGGCCAGTGCAACGGCGGTGGTGCAGGCGTAATCTAGCTTGGAGTGGATCTTTTGGTGCGCTGAGAGAGTTCCCTCAGGGGCTAAAGCCCGCACCTCTTCTGGGTCAGCAATGTACGGGCTTAAGCCCGTACCCTTCACTCGGGTGCGCATCAGCCGTCCGCAGTCGAGGACGATCCAGACAGCCTGGCTGCGCTCGGTCTGGTATTGGCGGGTGATGGGGCTGCCGCGCCGCGCCGTGGCCGTCCAGCAGAGGTCGCGCAGGTCGTCGCCCTCGCGGTACTCGCGCAGGCTCTCAAAGTCGCGGCCCAGTCCGCGCTGCTGGGCGCGGCGCAGTTGCAGGTCGATCTGGCGGCTGCGGGCGAGAAAGATTTGCTGCTCCTCGCCGGTGCGCAAGGCCGGATAGACGCGAACGGTTTGCGTGAGCGGCGCGCGCGCCCAGCGGTCCACAAGGCCGAGGCCGCTGCGATAGCGCAGATAAAGCCAACCGGTCTGCCAGTCGCCGCGCTCTTTGGGTTGGATGCGATAGCGCAGACTGGCGGGAATCTGTGGAAAGGCGGTCAGCCGATGCGTCTTCGGCTCGGTGACGAGCGCCGGAGGCAGATCGTCCACCATCCGGCAATCAAGGAGGATGCGGCTTTGATTTTCGACGGACAGCTCGATTTCCGTCTCCGAATCGAGCGCAGGAGCGTTGGACCAGGCGCGCGTGACGGAGAGCCGCGCGGGAGCGGACAGGCGCAGGCCGTCCAGCAGCGCGGCCACGAGAACCAGCGCGTCCCAGGCCGGCATCGCCCAAGCCAGCCGGCTTATCCAGAAGCCGGGAATCAGCCAGAGAAATCCCGCCAACAAAAGTCCAATCGCCCGCGGCGTCAGCGCAAAGGGCAAGCGGCGGCGGCGCTCACAAGCGGCGCTGATCGGGTCGGGATGGAGGCTGGGAGAGATCATTGCGTACCGGCCTGTTCCTCAAGAATGTCAAATATGTCAACTTGATAGCTCAGAACATCTTCTATTTCGGGATTGTAGTAGTCAGCATTCGCGTTAATCAGTTCTTTATCCCGCTGATGAAGCGCCTCCCGCTCCAGCTTTTGAAAATGGTCTTTCATAACCTTCTCAATGAACGCCGAACGGGAGCCGCCTGGACCGATCATCTGATCAATCTGCAGTAGCAAATCCGTCGAAAGCGTAATGGAAATTCTTTTTTTCATCCAACCTCCATAAAATCTCTGAATACATTCATCGGCAAATTGATGGCCTTCAAAAGAAATCTCGAACTTTTTCTCATTTTGATGGCCACTGACGCGCCTCTTCGGGAGATTTGCATTGGTGAAATTCCAGGCCAGAAAAGTCAGCGATCTGTTGACTGGCCTCAATAGGTCCAAACTCGTCATTTTCATAACTGAGGCGATAGAGACGCCCTGATTGACTAAAAAGCAGATCACCGTTTGGCGACCAATCGGCCCATTCACTTCTTCCAATTGCTCCGATATAACCCTTGTTACCCATAACTGTATGCTCAATAAGATACCAAGGGCCGTCAGTTTCATGGATTCCCAGAATAGACATCTGCAACGTATAATTTTCTGATCTGCGCGGGTGCGGTTTCTGCCAAACAAATGGCGGATCATATTCAAACTTAATCTTTGCGCCCCAGTCATTTTTTGTCTTTTCGGGGGTTTTCACCAATTGCCAACCATCCCGCTGAAGGCGAGCAAACCAAACTGGATCATCCTCGCCCCATCCAGGACGGTCCCCGAACTTTCCAACGGACATCCATTTGGGAATTGAGAAATTTTCCGCCAAGATCATCTCGTTTTCTCTATGATTCAATAAAATACTGCTTCGCCTGAGGAACTGCCCGCCACCACCCCAACCATCACCTTTTGGCCATAGTGCTAACGCCGAGAAATAGGGAGGACGGCTGATTGCTGACCACGACCAGTAAGGCATCTTCCAATTTGCCGCGAAGTACAACAGAAATTCTCCATCAGGAGATAGGTCGCATCGTCTCTCGTAAATTCTAGCCTTTATCCATTGCCCCATTTCAAAGGAGTCATCTTCCATATTCCACTTAATCAAGAGCACTTGTTTGCTTGGGCCACGGCGAAAAATTACGCCAATCGGCGCATAGCGAGCGACAATCACGTAGAGACGCGTTGATGATTTAACTTCTTTCATCTTTCACTTCCTTATTGCCGAGGCACCGGCACGGCAGCGATCACGTCGGCCAGCACGCGGTCGGCGTCGAAGCCTTCCAGTTCGGCCTCCGGCTTGAGCATCACGCGATGGCGCAGCACCGGCTGCACGGCGTGCTTCACGTCGTCGGGAAGGAGATAGTCGCGGCCATCGAAGGCAGCCGCCGCTTGGGCAACGCGCATCAAACTCAGCGCGGCGCGCGGGCTGGCGCCGAGCAGCAGCGTGGGCC
>CAZXVX010000081.1:0-14637 GCA_964644105.1 uncultured Occallatibacter sp.
TTCAACTTGGTTACGACCGAGTCAGCGGCTAACCGGAATATGCATCATGCCCCAGCTCCTGCTCGATTGCCACGAGATCGTCCCGCAGCAGCTCGAAGACCTCTTTTGCCGTCGCTATCGCCAGTGTGCTCAAAGTGCTCCAGTCCTGTTTGCAGCCTGTGGTGAAAATTTAGTTTTGAAAGGGTACGACTTCAGTCGTGCCGTAAATGGTTCAAGATAAATGCAGGCTTTAGCCCCTGATGGAATGATACTTTGCCTCATGAACTATTTCTGATCCTTCTTAGATCGGTCTCGATGGATAATAGTGAAAGGTGGTATAGATACAAGCGTCCAAATTTCCTTTTGCTCGTTCAATCGCTTCAATAACTTCTTCGCCCAATTTCTCACGGACCGATACCATTCCACTCTCTTCTACACTAATCAATGACCAGCCGTATTCTTCAAGAACCGATGCCACTCTGTCTCTGAATTGCAGAGCATCGCTGGCCCACGTGACAATATTCGTAAAGGCTTTCGTATCACCAGAATCGGTGGGCGGGGTAAGCAATTCAACTCGGCCTGTCCACAACTCTTTCATAAGCGCGTCCTCTTGAAAAACTACGACCTATCCATGATTGCGATCAAAACCTTCCCTCAGTGGCTAAAGCCCAGATTTCTAGAGGCCATTTGGTGGCACGACTGAAGTCGTGCCCTGTTACAAAACCAAATCCGTTTTGATCTGGAACGATTACTTTCCAAAAAGAGTTACGAAAAGCAACCGCAGATCCTTCGACTCACCACCCCCAAATTGAAGTACGTTTGGGGCCCCGTTCGCTCAGGATGACAATCACGAGAAAATGGAATCTCCTACAGTTACGCACCTGCCAACCTGTCAACTTGTCAACCTGCCAACCTGTCAACTTGTTAACCTGTCAACTAATTCGTCCGGTAGTTCGTAAACGTCAGCTCCACGCCCAGATCCTTGCCGCGCAAGAGGGCGATGATGCCTTGCAGTTCGTCGCGGTCTTTGCTGGTGACGCGGACGGTGTCGCCCTGGATGCTGGCCTGGGCCTTGCGCTTCGAGTCCTTGACCAGCTTGACGATCTCTTTGGCTTTTTCGATGGGGATGCCTTGCTGGAGGGTGATCTTCTGGCGGACGCTTTTGCCCAAGGCCGGCTCCAGCTTGCCGTAGGTCAGGTTCTTCAGCGAGACGCCGCGCTTGACCAGCTTCTGGCCGAGAATTTCCTTGACGGCTTCGAGGTGGTACTCGCCGTCGGAGGCGAGTTGAATCTCCTTGTCGCCCTCGGCGAGCTTGACCTCGGAGTGCGAGTCCTTGAGGTCAAAGCGCTGGCGAATCTCTTTGAGCGCCTGGTCGATGGCGTTGCGGACCTCTTGAATCTCCACTTTGCTGACGATGTCGAATGAATTTTCCTGAGCCATTTCTCTTTCCTCAAAGCCTGCAACGCGGGATGCGTGTGTGCGGCGTCACTACCAGTTTCCCACGTCAGACCCAAAGGTGGCTCGCCGGGCAAGGATTTTTTCCGCAGCCAGAGGAGAAATAGTCTATCGATCAAGGGGTGAACCCCCGGCATTGCCGGGGTGACCGTAGAAATTTGACATTTACGGGAGTCGCTCCCGGTTTGTGTTTTTTTGCATTCTTTCCACAGAGTCGTTTGCGAGAGAGTGTGAGCGCCGTCCCTAACGGGACTCCGGCGGCCTTCTTGCTGTTCCTTTCCCACCGTTAAAACGGTGGGCTAATTAACCTTGCGCCTACGGCGCGGGCTAGCTGGCGTTGTCCACTCACCACTGCGCCTATGGCGCGGGCATTCAGTTGGCATGGGCAGTGTTCTCCCATCTTCAAGCATCGCAATCTATCCCATTTTCAGGGGCCACAAATCAAGAAGACTCCGGCTTTGC
This sequence comes from uncultured Occallatibacter sp., assembly GCA_964644105.1. Classification (GTDB taxonomy): domain Bacteria; phylum Acidobacteriota; class Terriglobia; order Terriglobales; family Acidobacteriaceae; genus Telmatobacter. The sequence continues at coordinate 1,897 of CAZXVX010000081.1, forward strand.
CGGAGGATATTTACTTGGCCATTCTGGCTACCAGGAGCCTTGCACGACTCTGGGCCGCTCGACCAGTTTTTCGTGGATTGCACCCACGGGCATCTCCCACGAGGTCAGAATGGAGTTGACTTGCTGGGCTTCAAGATAAGGCGCATATTTCCGGTCAGAGCCGTGCATGTGCTGGGCGTGCCAGCTTTTGAGCAACTCGACTCCGTCCATGTGCATGGCCGTGGGCGCATCGTTTCTGAAGCGCGTCTGCAGATCCACAATCTTCTGGATCATGGCTTCATGCTCCTTTTGGTGCGCCTCGGCTTCAGGATAACCGGCTTCGAAAAGGAGTTGCTCTTCGTGGGCAAAATGGATGCGGGTGAAACGGACCAGGCTCTCGAATACGCTGTCGAGCTCCTGCTTGTCGCGGTGATTCACAATTCCGTCGTGCAATTCGTTGATCAGCAGCACAAGCTTTTTATGATCGTTATCCAGCAGCTTGACGCCCACGCACATATCATCTGTCCAGATTATCAATGCCATCTTGCTCACTACCCTTTCTGAATGCTTCCGGCACGCAAAGGCGGCGCACAGGGAATCATAATCATAAGTGCAGTTTATGGCATGAACGTTTCATGACAATGAATCGGCTGCCGCCGGGTGCGACGAACAATGCCGCCCATTTCGCGTCAGCGCAGCAGATCTTCCAACGCCGTGCTGAGGTCAGTTTTTTCATCGCGGTACTTGACGATCACCGGCGCATACAGGCTCAGCCCCCACTGCTGGCTTGCCGCGTGACCCTTACCATTGGCGACGGCGCGTGAGCCCGGGACGACCACCGCGTTCTCGGGAATGATCAGCGGCTGCTCGCCGCGCGCGCGGAGAATCTCGCCATTGACCAGATCAAAGACCGGAGTTCCGCGCGTGAGGATGGTTCCGGCGGCCAGCACCGCTCCTTTGCGCACGATGGTTCCCTCGTAGACGCCGCAGTTGCCGCCTACCAGCACATCGTCCTCAATCACCACGGGATTGGCGTTGATGGGCTCGAGCACGCCGCCGATCTGCGCCGCGGCACTCAAATGGACGCGCTTGCCGATTTGGGCGCAGGAGCCAACCAGAGCGTGCGAATCCACCATGGAGCCCTCGTCGACCCAGGCGCCGGCGTTGATGAAGATCGGCGGCATGCAGACCACGCCGCGGGCTACATATGCGCCGCTGCGCACGGTTGATCCGCCGGGAACCACGCGCACGCCATCGGCCGAAGTGAAGTGGCGAATGGGATAGGTGCTTTTATCCACGAAGGAAAAACCTGAGGCGGGAAAACTCTGCAAGGCGCCAATGCGGAAGCCGAGCAGGATGCCGCGCTTAACCCAGGCGTTGACCCGCCAGCCGTTGGGAGCGGCGGCATCGGGCGAGGCGGAGCGGACTTCGCCGCTCTCCAGAGCCGCACGGAGCAGGAGAAAGGCCGACATGGCGGTGGGATCATCGAGGGCGTTTGGGCCGTTCGCAAAGTGGCGATCAATGGCGTTTTGCAACTGTGTGCTGGTCATTCTTTTTTGAGTTTATCAAGAGTGCCGGCGGTTGGCCGTTCAAACAGGGGTTTGAGGAAATGCTTTTGATCCAGGCGGGATTGATTTTAGGGAAGCTCTGAATGGGTTTGATTTTGGTTGGAATCTTCTGTCTGGGGCTAATGAGTGGGGAGATCCCCCGGCTCTGCCGGGGTGGCAGTAGCAGTTTGACATTTACGGGAGTCGTTCCCGGTTTGTGTTTTTTTCATTTGCCCTTCGAAATTCGGACTCAGTAAAAAATTTGAGGCACCGTCCCTACGGGACTCCGGCGACGTTCTTTCTGTTCTTTTCCCACCGTTGAAACGGTGGGCTAATTAACCCTGCGCCTACGGCGCGGGCATTCAATTGGCATGCATTGCGCCTACGGCGCGGGCTAGCTGGCGTTATTCGCGCTATTGCTTGAGGGAACCTCTGGTTCATTTCTTTCTTTGCAGCAAAGATTCCCTCGTGGGCTAAAGCCCGCATTTCATTAGAGCCAATTGCAGCGCAGCTAAAGCAGCGCCCTTTCAAAACCTCTCCATCATCAGAGGTTCCTTGGCAATGCATTTATGTTGGCTCCTTTGAGGGGCTACTACCGAAAAGCGACCGCAGGTCCTTCGACTGCGTTGGGCGCAAAGCACGCGCCCAACTTCGCTCAGGATGACAGTTCATTCAACAAGAGAGGAAACAAACGTGGACCAGGAGGTCCACATTACAGCCGGTCTGGAGACCGGCGCTACAAATCACGGGAGACCGGCGCTACAAATCACGGGAGACCAGCGCTACAAATCACGGGAGACCAGCGCTACAAATCACGGATAAGTTCTTTGGCGACAGGAGCCGGTGGAGTGTGCAACGGCGTGCGGTTTTTTACGCGACCGCGCAGCGCAGCCGAAGCTATGCGGCATGGCGGGCGGGGCGCCGCGCCGGTAACTCAGGCCGCGGCCATGGGGATTTTGGCATGCGCCTGGGCCTGTGCTGGCGCGTTGATGCGCACCGGCTGCAAACGGAAGCAGTTTTTGCCCTCGGGAATCATCGCCAGCGGGACGCTTGCCCGATCGATCTTGGCATGCAAATGACGGGATTCCAGCCAGGCGCAAAGGCGGGGATCAAAGATCTCCGGCTCGCCGTGCCAAAAATCGGGTTTCAATCCACACTCGATCTGCAAATGATCCAATTGCAGTTGAATGCTGGAAACCTGATTGGGAAAATAGCGACGGACGTTATCAGCGCCCACATGAAGCCCGGTGACGCCGCGGCCCCTGCTCTGTGTCTTGACCACCATATGAACCTTCCTATCAATGCCGAATGAGGTCAGTCTAGGGAATCAGGACAAGAAAAAGCTGTGCCGGTTCACGAAAACCGCAGTACGGATTCCGTGTTTGATACACACCGACCAAAAAGCCAATTCGGGAAGATCATGCGCCCGAAAGAAGGCTTTGTCAATTCTGATTGTATCCCAGATTTCCACAGGCTTCCTCAAATCTTTTCTATGCCTTGACCGGCAAAAAAAGATGAAAAGTGCAACAAATATCCATAAAAATTACGGGGCGGAAGCCTGCGATGGGCGGTTTGCGGCTAGTCAGGAGAGAAAGGCCGCGAGGCGGCGGGAGAGGCGCAGGGCTTGGGTCAGCCTGAAATCAATTGGAGGCGCAAAAGAAAGGCGCATTCTGGAGGAAGCGGCTCTGAAACGCGGCGGTCCTGGATTCGATGAATCCAGGACCGCTGCTGGTTGGGTGTTGATCCCGACAACTATGGCAAGGCTGCGATTGCGCAAGCCCCGACGGGGTCTGTTCCGGTACTGCCTGTAAAGACAGAAGTCAGGGTGCCGGAAGTCATGGTGAAGGCCTGAAGGTCAGGGCTTCCGCTGAAGTCGACTGCCAGCAGGAAACTGCCGGTTGAATCTTCCGCCAGTCCAATAACCCCGGTGGGGCCGGCGGTCATGGTGGCAATGGATTTGAGTCCCGTGACAGTGGAACCAGAGGTTGTGACAGAGTAGCTGGTGATGTTGTCGGTGGTGCTTCCGCTGACCGATTTGTTGGCAACATAGACGTAATTACCATCCGATGAGGGCAAGATGGAATTGGGACCAGCCCCAGCCGTGGCGTAGGGTGAGCCGGTGAGTTCGGAAATGGCTGTGCTGGATATGGAAAAGACGCGCAGCCCGCCCGTCTGGGTTCCGGAGACGGCATTGGTCTCGCCAATGTAGAGAAGCCGGTTGTTTGGGTCCACAGCCACCGTATTCGCACCGCCGCTGGTGGAGTTTACCAAGGGCTGATTGACTGCGGAGACAAATGGATTTCCACTGCTTGCGCCGGGGTTAAAGTGAATCACTTCCGTACCGCCATTCCCCATGGCGACAAACACATAGCAATCGGCGCATGAATTGGAATCATTGGGGGAGATGGCCAACTGTACTGGCGTGGCCGCGGGCAGGCCGATAGAGGGCTCAATTTCGTTGCTGGTAAGGAGTTCGCCGGTGGTTGAGTTGATGGCAAGGGCATTCACTTGAGCAATGCCGGAGATGGTATCGATGAGCCAGGAGTTGGTGGCGTCCACCTGCATGGAGTTAGCAGGATCCTGAGATATTCTTGTACCGCTATTGCCCAATGTGAGCGCGCCGCTTGAGGCGATCGAATAAAGGTAGATGCCGGAATTCGTACTCACATACAGGAATGCTTTGTTGGGAGCCACGGCAATAGCCAAAGGGGTTGCCGTGGGTGTGCTGTAGGTTCCTATTGTGGTGAGTTGGCCAGAAGCGATGCTTAGAGCGGCAATCTGATTCGTCGTCTGATTCAGGACATAGAAGACTCCGCTGGTGGCTGAGGTGCAACTGCTGGTCGAGGTAGTTCCAACGGCGATGCAGAATTTGGTGGTCGCGGCCACGCTGTCATTGGTGCCGGTTACCGTAACCCAATAGGGGCCTGTGCCTGAGCCGGCGGTGGCCGTCAGCGTCGAGGTGAGCGAGGTGGAAGCGGTGGTGAAGTCCAGCGAGGAGGATGAGAAGTCGTTGCAGGTGGGGTCTCCTGAACTGGTTGCCCCCGACGGCCTGGTGGTAACCGCACAACTGAGGGTCACGGTTCCGGTGAACGAACTGCCCGCCGTTACGGTGATCGTGTTGGTGTTGGTCGAAGCGGCGGCCACGGCGATGTTGCCGCTGTTTGCGAGCGAAAAGCTGGTGTTGTCGTTGTTCGGTGATTGCCAAAAATCTCCGCAACCGGCCAAGAGCACGCCCACTGCCATCAAACCCGCCCAGCTTCTTATCCTCATTCCCGCTCCTTGCGCCGCGCACCAGCCGCGCCAAATGAATTCATCCCGTTGAAGAATTGGTAACCCTGTCATCTTGAGTTGAGCGCATCGAGTCGAATGACCCGCATTTCGCAGCAATTGGCAGATGGGTTGGAATCCATGCAGCCGAGCCCGTTTACAGGCTAACGCCTGGCGGCGCATTCTGTCTTGCATGCGGCGCGCTCCGCTGTATGAGTAGACGCAATGCCAAGCGGTTTCGCTTGCCGTCCCGGCTCAGTTGCTCGAAGATTATCGCCCTCGACTGATAAATTGAAAGAAGACCCTTTGCGCGCCACAAGGAAAAACTGCTCATGTTTCACAATACAGAAGATATTCGCATTCAATGGATCCGTGTGGTTTTGCCTCCCGTTTTTTTGGAGGAAGAGCGCCCGGTTACCGAAGCCGCCTCGGCTACCATCTTTGACGCTCGCGGCGAGATTACCGCGATTCTGAACGGCGAGGACTCGCGTTTGCTGGTGCTGGTTGGCCCCTGCTCGATCCACGACACCAAAGCCGCGCGCGAGTACGCCAAGCTGCTGCAAGGCGCGATTGGCGAGTTCAGCGCCGATCTGCGCATCGTGATGCGTGTCTACTTTGAGAAGCCCCGCACCACCATCGGCTGGAAGGGCCTCATCAATGATCCTTACCTTGACGAATCCTACAAGATCAACGACGGCCTGCGCCTGGCGCGCAGCTTGCTGCTTGATCTGGCTGAGATGGGTGTTCCGGCCGGCACCGAGTTTCTGGACATGATCTCGCCCCAGTACATTGCCGGGCTGGTCAGTTGGGGAGCGGTCGGCGCGCGCACCACGGAGAGCCAGGTACACCGCCAGTTGGTCAGCGGCATCAGTTGCCCGGTGGGCTTCAAGAACGGTACCAGCGGCAGCGTGCAGATCGCCATCGACGCCATTCTCAGCGCCGCTCACTCGCACTCGTTCCTCGGCCTGACAAAATCAGGGCAATCGGCGATCCTGGTGACCACCGGCAATCCCGACTGCCATATGATTCTGCGCGGCGGCCGGCAGACGGCGAACTACAACGCACAGAGCGTGGCAGAGACCGCGGCGCAGATGGAAAAATCCGGTCTCGCCCCGCGCATCATGATCGACTTCAGCCACGCCAACTCGAACAAGGATTATCGCCGCCAGGCCGCCGTCTGCCACGACGTTGCGGGGCAGATCGCCGCCGGAGACAAACGCATCATGGGCGTCATGATTGAGAGCAACCTGGTGGCCGGCGCGCAGCCGCTCAATGCCGGCCAGCCGTTAGTCTATGGGCAAAGCATTACCGATGCTTGCATCGACTGGAAGGAGACGTATGCGCTGCTGAAAGAGCTGGCCGCTGCGGTGCGGGCAAGGCGGGGCCAATAATTCCACACTCTAAATGACTTGTCATCCTGAGCGAACGGGGCCCCAAGCGTTCTTTTCAGCCTGGGGGTGGTGAGCCGAAGGATCTGCGTTTGCTTTTCGGCATTCTAGTTGCAATATTCAGATCAGTAATAGTTCGTTCATGAAAGATGCGGTTTTAGCTCTATGGCGTATCTGTCATTTTACAGTTTTATCTTCTTCAGGTACTTCAAAGTCAATATCCTTACATATATTAAAGTCTCTAATGGACAGTGAAAGAGTGATTCGTGATGGAATAGCATCCATCGCATGGAATAACAAGTTCTTGGCGCATGAAACCTGAGTCAATCCTCCATATTTATCGGCATGCACAATGTAATCGATGCCTTCAAATCCGATCAGATCAAATCTTCCATCCTTGTTCGTATGACTCACTGATATTCCAATTACGGATGTTGGATCAGTCTTTTCCGAAAGCCATACATTTGCATCGGCCACGGGATTTTTATTTGTCCAAAGAACAAGAACAGGAAAATCTCGTGGTTTTAGAGGTTTCGGAAGATGAATAATCAAGCCATGCTTATGTTCTCTATCAGCAATCTCAATGACTCCGGCGTTTGATCTTTGCTGAGTTCCGGGGAAATACGTTGGTGAGAAAGGAAAGTTCGGCGACGGATGCCAGAATGTATTGAAACCGATTATGTATTTTCCCGGTGGTACAGCGAATTGAAAGCGTCCTTTACTGTCGGTAGTAGCTGAGTCGTTTTCGATATGTGCTTCTGGATCGGTCGCAGAGTATATGTTTAGATCACCATCAGAAATGGCCTGTCCTTCTGGTCCAAGCAGTCTACCGCTAATGTAGCCGGTTGGAAATCGTATTGGAGAAGTCGAATAATTCGTTCCATATTGTGAAGCCAAATCTTTAACAGATGACTCTTGAATCGATTGCAGTACAAACTGCACAGGAAAACCGTTCATATGCCCGAATCCTAGGCTTGGTCCCGCGTACTCCACTAATCCTGTCATTGTGGCACTCACATTGTAACGGGTGCAATCCATACACAAACTATTTTGCTCTCTGGCGTACATCTTGGCTTGGGACATCTTTTGGAAGTGGCGGAATTGACTGTTCTGATTCAAACGTACTATCGGTCGAGGTTGAGTCGGCGTCAAAGTGCTTATTGAGACCGAAGCTTCCGGACCGCTACCGGGAAACGTGAACCAAAGGGAACCACAATCATCGTGCTCAGGATCACGAATCGCGGAGATTTCGAAGTTGCCTGTGAGTGTGGCCCTAATTTGAACGAACTTGTTATCGAATTGGTTTGGATTTTTTGTGATCTCACATACATTCGTAGAAATCGGTTTGGATTCTGCATAGGTAAGAGATGTACTGATAACCGCAGCAATCAGCAGAATAAGTTTGTCCAAATGGTGGCTCGTGCATCGATTATTTAACATCGAAAAATCACCTTAACGGTTCATATACATCAGGCCGAAGCCAACTGCCCAAAAATCTCCGGCAGATTGACATACAAAGGCGTGCCCTTGACTTCCAGACACTCGGCTTCCACCCATTCCGCGCCGCTGCACATGCGGCCGGAGCGCGTCTTGGGATCGATGATCCAGACCGTCTCTACGCCCATCGCGCGGTAGTCGCGGGCGCGCTCTTGCGTGTCGGAGTAAGTATCGTCGGGAGAAAGAATCTCGATCACCAGCAGCGGTGGATCGACGAGCACATCGGGCTGCGCACCGGCGGTGAGCACCACCAGATCCGGCACGCGAACCCGGCTCGGCGAGACTTGGACCCGCTGCTCCGTGCTGCCGGTAATTCCCCATTGCCGTTCGTGATTGCTAAACCACGCCGCCAGCAACCACTGCACTCTTGCGTGTTCCCACTTGCCCACGTTGCGCTCCAGGAGTTCTCCGTCCACGTACTCGCGGTCCGGCCTGTAGTTTGAGCCGAGGTAGTCACTCAACGGGATGTGCAGAGGCGTGGCCATATCTCGAAAGATAGCATGAATTCCATTTCTTTTGACCGCGGCGTTTGGAGGAGAAGACAGAACGGCCTGGACTAAGAGGTCCAGGCCGTTCTGCTTTTATCGCCTGCGCTTGACGCGCGGACGGTAAATGCCAGTGCTACCTCTTCACCTGGAAGGTGAGGGTTGTTGTCTTGGTTACGCCGCCGCCGGTGCCGGTGATGGTGATGGTAGAGGTGCCGGTGGGAGCAGTCTTGGAGACGGTCAGGGTGAAGTCCGTGGTGCCGGAGCCGGTGACTGAAGTGGGGCTGAAGCTGCCGGTTACGCCCGACGGAATGCCGGTTGCCGAGAAGGTGATGGCCGAGTCAAAGCCGCCCGAGGCCGTGGTGGTGACCACCGCATAGCCGCTCTGGCCCTGATCCAGATAGCCGGAGGTGGGAGAAACGGAGATGGTAAAGCTGCCGGTGACCGCGGCGGTTACAGTCAGGGTCAAGGTGGTTGTCTTGGCCGTGCCGCTGGACGGCGTGCCGGTTACGGTGATGGTGTAGCTGCCCGCAGTGGCGGTTGAAGCCGCGGTAAAGGTCAGGGTCGAAGTTCCCGCGCCGGTGATCGAGGCTGGGCTGAAGGCCGCGGTGACGCCGGTCGGCAGTCCACTGGCGGAGAGAGTGACCGCGGTGCTATAGCCGTCGACGATGCTCTCGGTGATGGTGGAGGTTCCGGTGCTGCCGTCTGTCACGGAAGCCGCCGTGGCGCTGAGCGAGAAGCTGGGCGTGGCGACCGCGCTCACCGTCAGCGTGAGGGTGGCGGTCTCGGCCGTTCCGCTCGACGGCGTTCCGGTCACGGTGATGGTGTAGCTGCCAGCCGAGGCGGTCGAGAGGGCGGTAAAGGTTAGTGTCGAAGTTCCCGCGCCGGTGATCGAGGCCGGGCTGAAGGCCGCGGTGACGCCGGAGGGCATGCCAGTGGCGGAGAGGGTTACGGCGGAGTCAAAGCCATCGGTGATCGACTCGGTAACGGTGGAGGTTCCGGTGCTGCCCGCCGTGACCGCCGCCGCCGTGGCGCTGAGCGAGAAGCTGGGCGTCGAGGATGCGGGAGCCAAAGCATTGATCAAGTTGACGCCGTTCGGGCTGCCCCATCCAGTGACCAGATCGAAGCCGGTCACCGCCGAGTAGCTGCCGCTGGTTCCGCTGGTGATGTCGTGGAAGAAGGTGTCATAGGATGAGCCGGTTCCCATGGGGTAGATGAGCGGGTCGATGAAGCCGATGCTCTTGACGGTGGCGGTGGGATTGGCCGCCGCATACTGTTGGTTGGCCAGGGCGATGTAGCCCGCCCAGGCCGGCGCGGCAAAGCTGGTGCCGCCGAAGATGTTGGCCAGGCAAGCCACCTGGTCGGCGCAGGTGTAGTACGTGAAGTTGGCGTTGGCCGAGACATCCGGGCCATTGCGCAGAGTCGTCGAACCTTTGTTGCTGGAGTTGATGACGCCCGCGGCTGCTTGCCAGGAGGGGATGGCGATTGAGTCGGGCGAAATGCCGCCGCCCGAATCTGCCCACGCCGTCTCCGAAGCCCAGGCGCCCGCCGCGCTGGCGGTGACCAGATCCGTGCCGCCCACCGAAACTACATGGGCGTCGTCGGCCGGCCAGGCTTCGTTCTTGCTCGACCAGGTTGAACTGTCGCCCGAGGCGGCAAAGAAGTTCTGCCCCTGGGCGGCCATGGTTTCAAAGTAGGTGTCCAGCGTGCTGGGATCCGCCGGCGTCCAGCCCCACGAGCAACCGATGGTGTTCGGCAGAGGGCCGTCTTCGTCCGAGGTCATGGCGCTGATGATGGTCGAGTCGGTGCTGCCGATGTACATGGTCAGCCCGGCCAATCCCGGCGCCATGCCCATGGCCTGGGTCATGTCCAGGGTCTGCTCGCCGTCGTCGCAACCGCTGGTGCACTCGTACTCCGAGGTGCTGTACTTCTTACAGATGCAACTGGTGCTGGTGGTGTCGACCGAGACCAGCTTGGGGGTGAACGGCTCAGTCTGGCCGATGTTTTTGTAATAGGTGGTGAGGTCGGCGAGATCAGTGCCTTCATATTCAAAGAGGCCAACGGTCTGGCCTGCGCCGGTGAGCGCGGTGCCGCCGTAGTAGGCCGCGCGCATGTCGCTGCCCAAAAACGATGCCGAGGGGCCGCTGCCGGTGGTGGCGTGCGATACGGCTGCCTCTTCGCTGATGCCGTGCTCTGCCGCAAACTGTTTGCGGTTCACCAGCAGGGGATGCGGAATGGAATAGTTGTCCAGGCCGGAGATGTGTTCAATCTGGAAGGGAAGATTGATGGTCGGCTCGCGGTCGGGCGAATAGAAGATGCGGTTCTCGGTCGGATGCTGATAGGTGCGCATCACCACATGAAAGGTTGACTCGATGGCCGAGACCGATCCAGTGAGGACCAGATCCCTCTTCTTCAAGCTGCCCTTCACAACTGTGAAACCGTTTTCTTTGACAAAGCTAACCAGCGCGTCCCAATCCTGCTGGTTGGGGCCGAAGCGCGCCAGGGTTTCATCCGGGGTGAGGAAATGACGGTAGTTGGGGCTCGAAGGATCGTACACATCCGCCACAAAGGCCTCCAGGCCAGCCGGATCGCGCAGCGGCAGAACAATATCGATCTGTAAAACCTGGGCTGAGGGGAGCTCTCCAACCGGCTTCGCCAGTCCATTCAATACCACCTCGCGCACATGGCGCGTCAACAGCGATTCAGCTTGGCTATCCAGAGTACCGGCGGACACCAATGCGGCAAGAGTCAACACGAATACAGCGAGCTTATGATTCATTTTTCCTCCTGGTTGGCTTGATTGTTGAGTATGGGCGGGGGAGTGGATCCGCCGACAAGAAGTTAGGCACATTCTCTAGATAACAAAACTTTATGTCAAGGAAAAAGTGTTCGGGAGAGATATTTTTCCCGGTTCATTCACTTGGGCGCAGACCGATTCCGCATCCCGCACGGAATGGGTGGAATTCCACAAAGCTGCATGAATCTGATGGATGAAAACCTTGGGATGAGCCAAGAGCGCTCGACCCGCTATGATGGTCAGCAGCGTGGATACAACCATCTTTATCTCGGCAGGCGAGGCGAGCGGCGAGCACTACGGGGCGCTGCTGATCTCTGCGCTCCAGCAAAAGCTGAATGACTCGGCCCAGACGGTGAGCTTTTTCGGCATGGGCGGCGAGCGGATGCGCTCGGCAGGCCTGGAGTGCGTCGTCCGCGCCGAAGAGATGGCCGTGATGGGCTTCACTGAAGTGGTGCGCCACTTGCCGCGCATCTACGGCGAGTTCCGCAGGCTGAAGAAAGCCATTCGCGCCCGCCGTCCCGCGGTGGCCGTACTCATTGACTTCCCTGGCTTTCACTTCAAACTGGCTGAAGCACTGCACCGCGAGGGCGTCCCCGTCCTTTACTTTGTCAGTCCGCAGCTCTGGGCGTGGAAGAAGAAGCGCATACGCCTGGTGCAGAAGTACATCGACAAGATGCTGGTGATCTTTCCCTTCGAGGAGGCCTTCTATCGCGAGCATGGCGTGGAGGCGGAGTTCGTCGGCCATCCGCTAGCCGAGCTGCCGCTGCCTGCGATTTCGCGCGTGGAGTTTGCCGCCGCTAGCGATCTTGACCCGGCAAAGATGTGGATCGGCCTGCTCCCCGGCAGCCGTCCGAAGGAGATTCGCGAGCTTTTGCCGACGATGCTGAGGGCGGCGAAGGATCTAGATTCTTTGAACGCTGCATCGATGCTGGTTGCACAGGCTACGGAAAACTCGATTCAATATGAAGAAGTGTCAGGACACGACATTTGCCGCGCCGCCGAGGGTCCAAATGAGATCGGAGCTTTAGCCGCCGAGGGAAGGTTTGGCGCGGAGAGCGAATTCCCTCAGGGGCTAAAGCCCGATCCCTCTTTTTGCGCCTCCTCGGCACGACTGAAGTCGTGCCCTTTAAAAACAGATCGTTCCTCGAACGGCGGAAACGCAGGTCCTTCGACTCCGCCTGACGCAAAAAACGCATCAGGCTCCGTTCAGGATGACAGATATTTTAGTGATAGGCCTTTGGATGACAGGCTTACTATTGAGTTCATCTTGCCTTTGGCTCCGACGCTCAATGCGACCCAGAGGGCAGAAGTGCGGCGGATCGCAGAGGAGCACGGTTCCGGCCTGACGTTGCGTCTGGTGGAAGACGCCCGCGCTGCGCTGATGCACGCCCGCGCTTCGATCGTCGCCAGCGGAACGGCCACCGTTGAGGCGGCGCTCGCCGGCAATCCCTTTGTGGTTGTTTATCGCGTCTCGGCGCTGACCTTCGCCATTGCCAAGCGGGTGGTCAAGGTGCCGCACGTGGCTATGGCCAACCTGATTGCCGGCAAGCGCGTGGCGCCGGAGCTGATTCAGAGTGACTTTACCGCGGAGAATATCGTTCAACAGCTTGCGCCGCTGATTGCTGAAGGCTCAGCGCGCGAGTCCATGATGGAGGAGCTCCAGCGGGTGCGCGGCTTGCTGGTTCAACAATCAACGGGCGGCGCGATTGACCGCGTGGCTCAGGTCACGCTGGAGATGATGCGGCAGGAGCCCGGTCACCGGCCCTGAAGAATTACCTTGA